>CAYQTB010000031.1:0-17355 GCA_964420315.1 uncultured Thiothrix sp.
GGCGGCAACTCGACTACAAAATGGCATGGAAGGGCGGCATGTTGTTTGCAGTACCACCGCATCACACCAGCCAAACCTGCCCCTGTTGTGGTCACGTCTCAAAAGACAACCGCCAGACCCAAGCCCGGTTTGCGTGTGTGGAATGTGGCTACGAAAACCACGCCGATGTCGTCGGCGCGATCAACGTTTTAGAGCGGGGACACCGCTTGTTAGCTTGTGGAGATGGGGTGTTACGCCCCTCGATGAAGCAAGAACCCACCGAAGGGGTGAAGCCTTGCCGCTTAGCTCCCGTAGGAATCCCCTTCCTTTAGGGAGGGGAGGATGTCAAGTCGTTTTGGGTCAGCAGCCAAGTATTTTGGGCGATTAACCCTTGATCTACCAGCCGTCGGTCGCGGGCGGCATTGTCGGCGGCTAATTGGTATTTGAGGCGGGCTTGGAGGTATTGGCGTTGTGCCTCTACCACCTCCGGTGAGGAAAGCGATGCCACTTTGTCACCCGCTTTTACGGCTTCCCCAACCTGATGCAAGACGGTGGTGACTAAGCCGTCAGCCGGTGCAGCGACCACGCGCACACTGGCGGGCGGCAACATCACTTGCGCATTCACTTCCAGCGCGGTGTTGGCATTGACGGTAGTGAGTGGCGTAACTTCGATGCCGAGAGCGCTACGTTGTTCCGCTGGTACAATAATCGTATTTGCGGCTTCGGCAACGCTCAGAAATAGCAAGGATAAACTCAATAGGCGGGGCATTATTATACGGGTCACGGGTATTTACTCTGGCTTGATCTTGAACAGAGTGTATTGGTCATGACTCATAAAGGTTAGGCGACAAAGGGTCAAAAACCGGTGTTTTAGGGCATTTGCCCTACAGTCCTGTGCTTTACGTTACACACAGATTCACCGATTTCTGGCTATAATCTGTTGGTTGAAAAAATGGCTGCCGATGTGTGCATTCATCAGATCTGAAAGGCTAGATATGAAAAACTCATGTGATGGGTATCAGTGGCAAGTCAGAAAACACATAATGTTAACAGGAAAGCCATGCGCCTATTATTGGTTGAAGACGATACCGAACTCAGCAGCAGTTTGCACACGCGCTTAAAACGTGAAGGCTTTGCGGTAGACATTGCCAATAACGGTGTGGATGGCGAATTCATGGGCGATGAAACGCCCTACGATGCAGTAATTCTCGACCTTGGCTTGCCACAACGCAGCGGGCTGGAGGTCTTGCAACATTGGCGACAGCGCGGCAATCGCGTACCAGTGATTATTCTCACTGCCCGCGATGCTTGGCACGAACGGGTGGATGGTTTCAAAGCCGGAGCAGACGATTACCTCGGCAAGCCGTTCCATTTTGAGGAGTTGCTGGTGCGAGTGCAGGCGCTGATTCGTCGTCATTTGCAAGCGGCAGTTCTCGACCAAAGGCTGCATTGTTGTGGCTTGCAATTGGATGAGGCACACCAGCAAGTCACCACGCCAGACGGTGAAGTCTTCGATTTGACGGGGACGGAATTTCGCCTGTTACGCTATTTCATGTTGCACCCCGGTCGGATTCTTACCAAGTCACGCTTGACCGAACACGTTTACGAGCAAGATTCTGACCGTGACAGCAATGTGATTGAAGTGTATGTGCGCCATTTGCGTCGCAAGTTGGGGGATTGGCGTATTCAAACGCGACGTGGGCAGGGTTACATTTTCATTGATCCCGATAAGCCGGAGCCACTTTTATGAGGTCATTGGAACGTCAGTTGCAGGTTAATCTTGCGATTATTTTGGTGTCGGTCATGGCACTGATTTGGGGGGTAGGGTTGGCGTTGCCTTGGTTTTTTGAAGGGATGCAAGGTGTACATGCGTCGGGTATGGGATTGTCTGCGCCAGATGAAACCCAACAATACCGTCCACGGCGTTTCAAGTGGTTGTTTCCGTTATTAGCGGCGGTTGGGATTGCGCTGATTTTGGTGATTCAGGGTATTGTTATCCGCCGGACTTTTCGGCGTTTAGATCATATTCGTGCTGAACTGCAACAGCTTGAGGCTGGCAATATCAATAAGTTAAATGAAGTCGTTCCAGTGGAAATTTACCCGATTATCAAAGAATTCAACCATCTGTTGAGCTTGATGCAGGAGCGTTTGGAACGTTCCCGCAATGCGTTGGGCAATCTGGCTCATGCGCTGAAAACCCCGCTCAATTTACTCACCCAACATCTTGATGCTGATATATCAGCGACTGGTCATCAGCAAGCGCAGTTACAAGCCGAACGCATCCGCCAATTGACTGAGCGTGAACTTAAACGTGCACGTATGGCAGGTCTTGGCAATACCACGCAACGTTTTGATCCGCGTGTGGAATTGCCCGTGCTGGTGGATGTGTTGGCACAGGTGCATCACAAGTCCGCTCGTTGCATTACGCTGGATATTGCCCCGACGATCACCCGTTTCGGCGACCGCGAAGATATGCTGGAATTGTTGGGCAATTTGCTGGACAACGCTTGCAAGTGGGCGCAAGAACAGGTGCGTTGCCAAATCAGTAGTGTCGCGGGCAGGGTGCAGATCAGCGTGGAAGACGATGGCAGGGGTCGCACTGAGGTCGAGTTACAGTACATGACAGCACGAGGGGTGCGGCTGGATGAAAGCGTGGAAGGTCACGGTTTAGGGTTGTCGATTTGCAAAGACATCACCAAGTTATACGGTGGCTCACTGGTATTTGAACGCTCCACACGACTGGGTGGGGTACGAGTAACGGTCACACTTTAATCGAGCCGTTTAAATCGCTTGTTGCAATTCTTGCAAGGTGGCGGGATAAATGGCTTCCAACGCAGTGACCAAGGCATCAATGCCGCTGGCATCGCCACTTTCGCCTTTGTGTTGCAACGTTTTGCAAATATCGCCCATTTGCACCGCGCCGAGGCTGACGCACGAGCCTTTGAGTCGGTGTGCGGCTTTGCCGAGTTCGACAAGGTTGCCAGCGTCAGCGTGTTGGCGAATGTCTGCCAGCATCGCTGGGGTGGTGTTGCCAAACATCTGGATGAGACGCGGTAAAATCACCGCCGGTAAGTGTTGCAGAGCCTCAGGGGCTAACAGTTGCATAATCAGATGACACTCGCTACTTCGGTTTGTAATAAGGCTTCACGGGAACGTTGTAAAGCGGCTTCAATCGCTTCAGGCATGACCGGCTTGCTGATGTAATCGTTCATACCCGCATTCAGGCAGTCTTGCTTATCACCCTCCATTGCATTGGCTGTCATGGCAATAATGATCGGCTGACGGTCAGCAGGGAATTCCGCACGAATACGGCGGGTCGCTTCCAAGCCATCCATTTCCGGCATTTGCATGTCCATGAAAATCACGTCGTAAGGTTTTTTACGCAAGGCATCCAAGGCTTGTTGCCCGTTTTCCGCAATTTCAGCGTTGTAAGCCATTTCATCGAGGATGGACGTGGCAACAATTTGATTAATCGGGTTGTCTTCTGCCAGCAGGATGGAGAGTGGTAAACGTTCACCCAATTTCAATTTGAACGGCTCTGGGCGCGTTGTGACCAAGTTGAGTTCGCCCAGTACCGTCATCAGGCTGTCGAACAGGCGGCTGCGGGTGAGCGGTTTGGTCAGGTACAGGTTGAATAATTCCCGCACAATGTCTTTGGGATGATGGTCGTTGGGCGGGGCAATCAGGATCAACGGGAGTTCCTGTTTGCTATAACGCCTGCGCACGCATTTGGCAAAATCCAGTGCGGAAGTATTGGGCAGGTTGCTATCTACCAGCGCAATGTCGTAGGTGTGACCATTGTTAATCAAGCCGCTCGCTTCATCGGAAGTGCCGCAAGCTTGAGTAAAGGCTCCCCAGCCGGAGCAGAAATCCTGCAATGCCTGATAATTGGCGGAGTTGTTTTCTACAATCAGAATGCGCTTGCCGATGATTTCTGGGATATTGATGCTTTCGACGAATTCGCTTTGCTTTTTATTCATCGGCGTATTCATCAGCAAGCGGGTCATGCCTATGACGCCATTCATGGGGGTGCGGATTTCGTGGCTCATGGTGGCGAGGAAACGTGCTTTGGTTTTGACGGCTTCTTCCGCTGCGGCTTGGGCGTGCTGGGCGATGTTGAGTACTTGTTCAATGTTGTGTAGATTTTTGAAGAAGAATAAGCGACTAATGCCCAGTGCCAAAGCGCAGGTTGCTGCCAACCAAGGAATAACGGTTTCCAGTAATGAGTGCGCTTGGGCTTCATGATGTGACAGTAATAGCCAGCCAAGTATTAACAGCGAACCCAGCATGATAGCAAAGAGAATTATCTCCAATGTGCATAAAAACTTTAGCTTGGCGAACGGGGCGTGTTTCATGATGGCGGCACTAACCACTGTTTATGATTTTAATTATTTGCTGATAAAGATTATTTGATGTTGACAGGCTAGACAAGCGTTTTTTATGCCCTTAAACGCAAAAGCCCTGTAAGTTATTGACTATACAGGGCTTTCAAATAATGGCGGAAAGGAAGGGATTTGAACCCTTGATACGTTGCCGTATACACACTTTCCAGGCGTGCTCCTTCGACCACTCGGACACCTTTCCGCAAGATTCTACACATGGGCAAAATCAAGGGCGTAATCGTAACGCAGCAGCGGGGGGCTTGTAAACCGTGAAACCGGATTTTCATGCGGCAAGCCGAAATATGCAGTTGGTCGGGTGGGATTCGACAGCGCTGCGCGGATGCGCTAAAGTGAAATTTGGGGTTTACAACAATAAATAAAAGCTAAATAACAGCCATGTCATTGATTCCAAAATTTCAAACATTCATACGCTGGTGGGGGGAAGGTTTATACAACGGTCTTCCTAACCCTGCTCGCAAATTATTCCGCACGGCATTACCGCGCTTGGTATTGCATACGCATGATGGGCGCAGCGTTGATGTGCAGTGGTTGCAAGACGGCAAGTCACAAATGCGCGGTCAATTCGTCTTGCCGGATGGTAATACCCAATACGGTGATTTGCTGCCGAGTGCCGCCCAAGGCAAGCCTTACGAGGTGGAATTGTGTTTGGGGAAAAGCCAAGTATTGGCATTGCAACATCACTTTCCTGAAGCGGTTAAAGAAAATCTGCACCAAGTGTTGGGCTATCAATTGGATCGTCTGACCCCTTTTACCGCAGACAGCGCTTTATTTGATGCGCGAGTAGCGCAGCATGATAAAGGGCGTAAAGAAATTCTCGCTGACATTTTTGTTGTTCCTAAGCGTGTGGTGGAACGTTTTAACCACTGGTTAGGCGATATTGGGGTGAGTGCTATCAGGGTGGTGTCGGTAGCAGGAGCGGATAAAGGGATTAATCTGGCGGCTCGCCAGGATTCCCAGCACACACAAGGTTGGTCAAGGATTCCGCTGTATGCTTTTCTGGGGGCGCTGATACTCTCTTTGGTTGTGCCGTTAGGCTATAAGTACCGTCGTGTGGATCAGATTGAAACCGCTCTGGCAGCAGTGCGCAGCCATTCAGCGGAGCCGTTGGCTATCCGTGAAAAGTTGGTCGCTGCTGAAGACGCGCTGGCTTTCATTGAGTCAAAACGCAAAACGTCACCGATGGCGCTGGATGTGGTGGAAACCTTGTCCACCTTGATTCCCGAACATACTTGGTTGGAACGTTTGGAAATGCGAGGCGGTAAGCTGGAAATCCGGGGCGAATCGGGGATGGCGCTCAGTTTAATTGATACGTTGGAAGACGCGGCTGAGTTTATTGAGGTGCGTTTTAAGTCGCCTGTGACCCGTAATAAAGACAATGGGCGTGACCGTTTCCATATCGAAGCGACCTTGGAGGTTCCTCATGCTGAATAAGTTGTTCTGGCAGCAGCATCAGGTGTTGCTGGCGTGGGGTTTGTTAGTGCTGTTGTTGGTTGTCGGGCTATTTCTGGTGGTGATTCCTAGCGTGCAAAAGTCGTGGGAGTTGAGCGAACGCATTGAAACCGGCTATCAGCAGCTTAACCGTTTTCGGCAAATGGCAGCCGCCACGCCGGAATTCATGGCGGAATATGAACGGGTGCAGCAAAACGGTTTGGATAAACTGTTTTACCCTGCTGGCATGACTTCGGCACAAGTTGCCAAAGAGTTGCAGAAGCATCTGACCACGGTGATTACCCGCGACGGTGGCGTATTACTGAGTTCCGAGGTATTGGATGTGCAGCAAACCGAGGGGGAACAGGCGAATACTGGGTATCAGCGCGTCATGGTCAAAGCGGTGTTTCAGGGTGATCCGGCGTTATTGCGTGAGGTGTTGCATCAGGCTTATCAAGCGCGTCCGCTCATGTTTGTGGAAGGCCTTGATGTCAAGCCTTTGGGTTCTGAGGCGGAGAAAAATCAGGTGGTGAAGGCTGAAGTTCAAGTTTCAACCTATTGGCGTAGCGGGGAGGTGCAAAATGAAGCGCTTGATTAAGCCACCGGTACAGTCATTGTTATGGTTGGGTGGGGTAGTATTGCTGGGTGCGACCGGCTGGAGTTTGGTGAGTCTGAAGTTGTTGGGCGAAGAGCAGGTGCAGCAAGCGAGCACGGTCAGTGTGAAAATTCCTGATGCGAGTGCCTTGGATACACCTGATTTAAACCGTTATGCGCAGATGGTGAGCGCTCCCTTGTTTTGGGAGAGCCGCAAAGCGCTGGAGCCGGAAAAGCCAGCAGAAGCCCCGGTGGCTCTGGCAGCCTCCGTGGATACCACCTTGCCAGAGGGGCGCTTGATTGGGATTGTGGATATGGGTAGTAGCCTGTTTGCTATTATGGAAAATGCCGCAGGTGGCAGTGTGCATCTGCGTAATGGGGATACGTGGGGCGCTTGGCAGGTGAAAGGCATTGATCCTGACCGCGTGTTCCTCGCGATTGGCGATCAGCAGCAGGAGATTCCGCTGGTGGCTGATTTTTCTTCGCCAAAGGAGAACCCGCAAGTGGTTCAGGCGCGAGTGGTGCAGCAGCAAGTGGCAGCACAACCGCAAGTGGTTACGCAACAGCCACCACCGATGCCATCGGCTGTGCCGGGTGCGCATGTGGCGAATGTTCCGGCAGGTGCGGGTTTACCATTCCCGGCTGATGTGGAAAAGCAGCCGCCAGCCTTATCCGCAAACGATGCCTTGGAGGCGCGCCAACGTTTGATGGCTTCACGTTGGGGCGGGTTAACCGGGGAGAACCCCGCGTCAGCACCGCCACCTGGGAAATAAGCATAAATTATCCGATAAACAGTACTTTTTATTAAATTTATAAACCATTAGTATAATTAAAACCAAGCTCGACAGCGTTAGCCAGATCGGGTCTTAAGAATAAAAATAAAAAATGGGGTTAGCTTTGTGAAATACAGGGGCAGCATGGTAGGGCTGGTCAGTGTGGCGGTACTCATGTCCGCCTGCACATCCATAAAAGGCAGTCCGGGTTATCGCAACAATATCAAAAGTGAAGGTTTCCAGCGCAGTAACGCGGTTAAGGAACTGGAACCCGCCGCCGTCGGTTTGTCACGCCCGGTGTTGCGCCCAGCCGATACGGGTGGTCTGAAGACGGTTGGTTATCAAGAAGGCAATCAGGCAACACCCGCGTGGGAGTCGATGCCGACGGACGGCGGTTTGTCGCGCTCTGGGCAAAAAGACGATGTAGAGCTGATTCTCGGTAGCCAAGATTATTACCGTACTGATGTGAAACGCCCTGTCTCTGCGGCAAGTAAACGGGGGAATGAGGCGGGTATTGCCCTCAATTTCGAGCGTGCCAGCATCCGTGAAGTGGTGAAAGTGGTCTTGGGGGACATTCTCAAGGAAACTTATACCGTGGAGCCGGGGGTCGAAGGTGAGGTGACAATTAATTCCACCGATCCGCTGGATCGCAGTGCGTTAATCCCTACCTTGGAGTCTTTGCTGCAAAGCCAAGGGGCAGTGCTCTACAAAGACGATACCGGCAATTACCGGGTTGCGGCGCGAGCCAATCTCAAAGGGCGTGGTTTCATGCCATCCACGGGTCAGATTAAGCCAGGTTACAGTATGCAGGTGGTAACGTTGCGCTATATCCCGGTGGCAGAAATGCAAAAAATACTGGAACCATTAGCAAGCCCAGATGCCTTTGTACGGGTTGACCCCAACCGCAATATGCTGGTGTTGGCTGGGACGAGTTCCGAACTGGCTAACTTGATGGCGACCATTAAGACTTTTGATGTGGATGTGTTGAAAGGCATGTCAGTCGGTTTGTACCGCGTCAAAAACGTTGAGGCTGGCATCGTGGCGAAAAACCTTGATGCATTGTTCGGTGAAAGCGGTAATAGCCCGATGGCCGGTATGATCAAAATCATGCCCATTGAGCACATGAACAGCATTATGATTATTTCCGCTAATGCGGATTACCTGAAGGATATGAAAGACTGGGTAGACCGTTTTGATCAGGTCAGCCAAACGGCGGGGCAGCAATTGTTTGTTTACCAAGTGCAAAATGGCAATGCCGAGCACTTGGCGGATATGTTGAATCAGATTTTTGGCGGGAAGAAGAGCAGTAGTGGTACTAAAGGTGCATTACCGGGGAGCAATGCTTCCAGCCTTGCGCCGGGCTTGGCACCAGCCACCGTGGGGGCAGATGGTCAAGCGGTTGCCGCCGCCGAGCCGGTGAAGACCATGTTGGGCGATTCCAGCGGTGACGGGGTAAGCATTAACCCAGATGCAGAGGTACGTATCGTGGCAGACAAGACCAACAACTCGTTGATGATCATGTCGACCGAAGATGCCTACAAACAAATTCTGGAGTCGCTCAAGCGTTTGGATGTCATGCCAATGCAGGTGCAGGTGGAAGCGTCGATCATGGAAGTGACCCTGACCGATGGCTTGGAGTACGGCTTGCAATGGTATTTCAAAAACGACGGTAATGCCTTTGGTGCTAATGGTCTTGGTAAACTGGCTTCTAATAACAATGGCTATTTGACGCCGGGTGGCTTCTCGTTTTCCGCAACCTTGGGCGCGGAACGGGTGATGGGAGCGTTGAATGCCTTGGCACGGGAATCGAAAGTACGGGTCTTGTCATCGCCGTCGATTCTGGTACTGGACAATCAGACGGCTTCCATCAAGGTCGGGGATCAGCAGCCCGTGTTTACGGGAAGTCTCTCTACACCAAATGGTAGTGGTACCAGTTTGACCACGGCGACCACGGTGCAATACAAAGACACTGGGGTTTCCTTGCAGGTGACACCGCAAGTGAACAGCAACGGGTTGGTGAAAATGGATATTCAGCAAGACATTACGGATGTGGGCGAAATAGATTCTGCTACCGGCAACCGCAGTTTCTTGCAGCGTAACATCAAAAGTACGGTTGCGGTTAAAAGTGGTGAAACCATTGTGCTGGGCGGTTTGATTCGTGATAACAATACTCAGGGGCGCAATGGGGTTCCGGGTTTGAGCAATGTGCCAGTCGTGGGGGGGTTATTCAGCGCGAACAGTAACGGTGGCAAACGTACCGAGTTGCTGGTGTTGATTACCCCCACGGCGATCAAAAGCCAGCGTGATTTGGTTAAAACCGGCGAGGAAATGCGCGAACGTATGCAACGTTTGATGGATGGCGATAAATTCCTGCCACAATTGAAGGGGCAATATGTCGATTAAAAATACAGTCACCGCGCTGCTGGCAAGTTCATTGCTGGCAGCGTGCAGCCCAGCGGAGTCGGTGCTGACTGGGTATGCGCAACAGCGCTGGGATGCGCTGATCAAGGGCAATCTTGAGCAGGCATACGAGTACTACACCGAGGCGTTTCAGGTCACTACACCGTTTGAGGTGTTCAAGCGTAACATGCAGGGCACAGGGTTGTGGAGTAAGGCGCAGGTGCAAAACGTCCGGTGTGAAACATCCGGTAAGCGCTGCCGGGTGGATGTGGAGGTCACGGTGTCGCTAAAAATGCGCGGTCTCAACCAGCCGGTAGAGAGTAGCGATGTTGTGCAGGAAACATGGGTCAAGGATGGCTGGTTTTCAGACTGGCGGTACGTAAAAGAGTAATAGCGGTAATCAACATTACTTATAAATTGCGTATAATGGTTTGGTCATTCTCGGAAACGCATAGGGTCTGGGAACAAATGGATTTAAATAATCAATCTCTCAATACTCCGTCAACAATATAAAAGATAGAACCAGGAGGCACGCAAGTGTTCAAGAAAAACAAAATCGCCGCCAGTGTCGCAATCGGCCTGTTAGGTGTGGTGGGAGTCATCACAAGTGCCCAAGCGGTGCATGTAAACCCGGATGGCACCGGTCAGGTGTTGCTGTTCCCGTATTTCAACGGTAAAGGTGGCTATGTTACTAACATTAACCTAGTCAATTCTACCGACCAGACCAAGGCAGTTAAAATTCGTTTCCGCGAAGGTCGGAACAGTAATGACATCCTTGACTTCAATATCTACATGTCCCCTGAAGACGTGTGGACAGGCACAGTGAAAAACGGTGTTAACGCAGAAGGTAAGGCTGTAGGCGTATTGTCTACGACTGACCGCACTTGTACTTTGCCTGCACTGGCTTCTTGTGATGATGGCAAGTGCGAAGCAACCGTGCCATTCAGTGGTTTTGGTCTCTATGAAGGTGTAACCCAAGAAGATACCAAAGAAGGCTATGTTGAAGTCATCGAAATGGGTGTGGTGAGTGATGCTACTGTTCAGAAGGGTGTGCTGCATACGAATGGTAAACCCAATAACTGTACAACAGTTGAAGATGCATGGAATAAAGGCACGTTTACTCAAGGTGACGGCGCTGCGGCTAAAGGGCTGAGTGCACCGACTGGCGGTTTATTCGGTTCTTCTGCGGTCATCAATATTGGAAAAGGCGCAGCGTTCGCGCTTGACCCTATTGCCATTGATAACTACAGCACCCAAGCACAGCATTATCTGTCTCACGACCCTGATAACTTCTTGTTACCCTCTTTGGCATCCGGTGACGTGACTAGCAGCAGTATGATGGTGCGTAATGCCAGTGGTGAAGGCGAGATGGTCGTCACTGACTGGAATTTGCAAAAAGATGCGTGCTTGGAAGACAAAAACGAGTTGACGCCACGCTGCGGTACTAACCCGTACCCGATTGCGCACGTCTTGCTTGCCCCGCACATCATGAACGAATACTTTGTTGATCCCACGCATGGTTACGACGGTCATACCGACTGGGTTGTCACCTTCCCAATGAAGAAACACGGTATCCACGGCAACGTAGCCGCTAACTTTGAGAATGGCATTTTCGACCGCGAAGAGACGCGTGCAGGTTGGTCAAAACCTAACAGTGGTTTTGGGTTCTCGCCCGTATTGCCTGGCAAAAAACCAGAATCCAGCACCTTGGATCGTGAAGTCAACGTCATCAGCTTCAAGTCAACCGATCCTTCTTACGACAATAGCCGTACCGTATTGTCTAGCTACGCTAACCAAAGCGTGACCACTGGTCCGTTTGTGAGTGGCTGGGCGCGTATGGGCTTCACTGGTTATGACCTGAAAGCAGGCTTCAAATCGGCACAAGGCTATGGTGCGAAAGCCAGTAGCTATAACGCCGACAGCGCCATCTACAAAGGGGTGCCAGCCGTTGGTTCAGCATTCTTGGAAGGTAACATTAGCGAGAATCCGAATGCTCGCTTCGGTGATGCGTTACCGCACAAAATCCAGCGTTAATTTAACGCTGGGTAATCTCGACGTTTTCTCCTTTAAGCGATGTGACTTGGTTGGGAAACATTGAGGGAGAAAGTGGGCGGCAGGGTTTTACCTTGCTGCCCTTTATCGTGTAAGGCTTGCTACTAGGTAAATATTGATGCTGCGACACTTAACTTTCGCACTGCTGTGCGCGTGTGCGTTTCCGGCAATGGCTGCTGATGATGCGGTACTTTCCGAAACCGCCTATATCCGTAATACCTTGGTGCAACAAGGCTTGGCACGCGGGCTGGATAAAACCCCGGAGCTGGAAAAACTCGTCACCGAATTTCGCCAAGATCAATTGGCTCGTTTAGCATTAGAAGCTGCCAGCGAAGAAGATATGCCCGATTTCACTGCCCGTGCTGAGGAAATTTACGCGGCACGTCAGGATAAGCAATACCAACTGCCGTTACGCCTGCGGGTGCGCCTATTAGAAATGGCGTTTAACGACAGTAATGAGACATCTGTGCGTGAAAAACTTAATGCTATCCGTGCGGATGTGCTCGCCGGTAAAACAGAGTTTAAAGCCGCCGTTCTGGCAAACAGTGAGGCGGCTGATTTGAAACTGACCGAAGGCGATTCGCAATGGTTTCAGGAGGGGCAACGCCCGGATGCCGTGTTTCAGGCGGCAGCACAATTATCGGTGGATAAGCCTTTAAGTGAAGTGGTTGTACACCGTAATAAAGCCTATTTGTTAGCATTTTTGGATCGGAAAGCCCCGGAAACGCGCTCTTTTGAAGAGGTGAAGCCAGAAATCATGGCTGAGCTTCAACAAGAATACCGTGAAGACCGTAAAAAAACCTTGCTGGATGCATTGAGCAACGCTTTTAAGTCACAACAAGCGGCACGCTAATGACTGCGAATGGGACACTGTTGTGGCAATTACTGCGGCATGAGGTGCGGGAGCGTTATGCCGGGACTGCCTTGGGGGTGTTCTGGTTATTGGCGCAGCCGTTGTTCATGCTGTTGGTGTATGCGCTGGTGTTTGGTGAAATCCTGCAAATGCGTTTGGGGACAGAAACCGCAACAGGCAAGGATGCCGGGCAGTTTGCTGGGTGGCTGTTCGCCGGTTTAATCGCGTTTAATGCCCTAGCAGACGTGTTGACCCGTGCGCCCGCTATTCTGACCGAACGCAGGGATTTATTGCTGAATTCGCCATTGCCACCTGCGGTGTTGCCCCTATTGCCTGCGGGCGTTTCCTTGGTATTGGAAGGGGTATCGGTGGGGTTGTTACTGCTGTGGTTATGTGTGCAGGGGCGTTGTGAGCCGTTGGGTGTGGTGTTTTACCTGCCATTTTTGGGGCTGCGGCTGCTGTTTTCGCTAGCATTTACGTATGGTTTGGCGGTGTTGGGGGTATTTTTGCGGGATTTGCGCCAGATGATGCCGCCGTTGCTGACGGTATTGTTGCTGGTATCGCCGATTGTGTACCCGTTGAGTGTGGTGCCGGAGGCTTTTCAGGGGTGGTTTGCGTGGAATCCCTTGGTGCATTTGGTGGAAGGCTACCGTGCGGCGTTGCTGGATGGGCGGTTTTTGTGGGAAGCTTTTCTGGGGCTGTTGCTGCTGGCAAGCGCTAGTCTGGCATTGGGTTGGTGGCTGTTCCAGCACTTGTTATTGCGGGCGAGGTATGTGCTGTGAGCGCGGATTGGGTGATTCGCTTGGCGGATGCCGGGGTGGCATATCGGCGTTATGCACATCCGCGTGATGCCTTGCTGGAATGGGTGTTACGCCGCCCGCGTCATGTGCCGTTTTATGCTTTGCAAGGCGTGAGTTTACAGGTGCAAGCGGGCGATTCATTAGGCGTGGTGGGTGATAATGGCGCGGGTAAAAGCACATTTCTGAAAATGTTGGCGGGCAATTTACCCCCGACGGAAGGGCAATGTGAGATTCGCGGCAGACGTTCGGCTTTACTGGAATTAGGCACGGGTTTGCAGCCAGAGTTCAGTGGGGTGGAGAATGTACGATTGGGCTTGGCATTGCGTGGGCTGACTCAGGCGGAGATTGCCGCGAAATTGCCAGAAGTGTTGGCGTTTGCCGAGTTGGGCGAGTTTGCGCAACAGCCAGTGAAAACCTATTCGAGCGGCATGGTGGTGCGTTTGGTGTTCGCGGTGGCAGCGGTGATTGAGCCAGCAGTATTGATCGTGGATGAGGCGTTGTCAGTGGGTGATCAATACTTTCAGAAGAAATCCTTGGATCGGATGCGGGCGATTTTGGCGAATGGCGCAACCTTGGTGTTCTGTTCGCACAACCTCTATCAAGTGCGGGAAATGTGCCGTCAGGCGGTGTGGCTGGAGCAGGGCAGGGTACGGATGCTGGGAGATGCGCAGGCGGTGGTGGATGCGTATCAGGATGCTGTAAGAGGAAGAAACCCCTCCCCTTCTGGTCCCTTCCCTGATAAGGGGAAATTAGGAGGGGCTTCTCTTATCTCTGTCGCTTTAAACCAAGGCACTTTTCAAACCCATGACCCGTTCCGCCTCAGTATTCAAGCCAGCCAAGGCGATCGTCCGCTCGATGATGTTCACGTTGGGATTGTGATTCGCCGTAATGATGAGGTGCAATGTTACGGCATTAGTACTTTGCATGATGGCGTGCAAATGCAGCCGCTGGCGGATGGCATCCTCGCGGCAGAGTTTGTGATTGAGCGTTTGCCGTTGTTGTCCGGCGATTATTGTCTGGAAGTGTGGCTGATTGATGGCAGTGGGGTGCATGTTTACGATTCGCGGGAACGTTGCTGCCATTTTCGGGTGCAACAAGCGGGTCAACAGCAAGGCGTTGGCATGGTGATGTTGCCGCATCGTTGGGAAAAGGTGGGTTATGCGTTGGCGGGCTGATGATTTTTCCTGGCGTTATCAGGTGTTGTTTCCACTGTATGCGCACTTACCACCTGCGTTAGCTTATGGATTGGCGGCGCAACAAGCGAAGATTTTCCGGCAGAACAGACCGGATGAGGAAAGGGTGATTCGCACCCAAATGCAAAGTGCTTTTCCTAATGCCAGTGCTGCACGGGTCGCGGATTGGCTCCGCGATTATTATTGCATGGTAGAGCAGGAGGCGTTGGATACGTGGTATTTGCAGCACCAGCCCATTCGACAAATTGTTGAACTGGAAGGGTTTGCAGCTATTGAAGCGGCGCGGCGACAGGGGAAGCGGGTGATGTTGACGGGCGGGCATTTCGGACGGTTCTGGATGGCAGGGCCTGCGATGCGAGCGCAAGGTTTTACCACGGGCACGATTACCCGCGACGGGGGCAATACCAATAGCCACGGGTTGCACCCGGCGGAATACCGTTACCGCTTGTTTAAGTTGCAGCGTTTGCAGCAAGTCTTGGGCGGCACGTTTCTGGTGGAGGGGGATGAGTTGCGCCCGCTCTATCGAGCGTTAAATGATCACTTAATTGCATTGATTTTTGATGTTCCATACACAGAAGCGCATAAAGGAAGGGTGACAGTTAATTTTATAAGCGGTACTATTGACCTGCCTGCCGGTATTTATCGAATTGCAAAAAAAACCAAGGCAGTGATCGCGCCATTCTTTATGCGTGATTTGGGCGGGGGTCGGGTGAGGGCAGAATTTTCTGCGTTACTGGATCCGTATGATTATAACGAAACAGTATTGATGCAACAGCTTGCCAGTCAACTGGAACAGCGGATTCGGGAAAATCCGGGTCACTGGTGGTTATGGCCTGCATTGCCTCTGCTACGGAGCAATAATAATGACTCAGGTAATAGCTCATTCGCTGGATGACAACCATTCCCATAGCCAAATTGTACGGCGTGTGCCGCGTTATGCCCAAGTGCTAGAGCTGGGGTGTGGCGATGGCAGTATGTCGCGTTTGCTGCGTGAACGTTGCGAGGCGCACATCATCGGCATTGATCATAACCCCGATATTGTCTGGCAAGCCCAGCGCTATTGTGATTATGTGTTCACCGAAGATTTGGATGACCCGCACAGTCTCGATGCGCTCGAAGGCGAAAAATTTGATGTGATTACGTTAGTGGATGTGTTGGAGCATCTGCAACATCCCGAAGCCTTATTGCAACGCCTCAAACCGTTGTTGTTGGATGAAGGACAACTATTGATTTCCATCCCTAATATTGCACATTCTTCTGTGCGCTTGGAATTATTGAACGGGCGCTTTGATTATGAATCCGCCGGTATTTTGGATGCGACGCACCTAAAGTTTTTCACCGCCGAAAGTGTGCAAACGTTATTAGCCGACGCTGGTTTTGCGGTGAATGACATTGACTATACCTGGCATGATTTGCCGGATGAAGTGATCACGCGCTACCTGAAAGCCGCAGGTTTAGAGCCGACCCCAGCGGCGTTGGCAACGTTTCATGAGCCGGAGGCTGTCGCGTACCAATTCATTATTTCGAGCAGCCCGCTGATCTCGGAAACTGCCCGCCTTGCCGATAAAAATGCTCAAGCTCAGCACTTAAAACCGATTGACGCATCTTGGCAAACCTGGGGGCGGATGCATTCGGAATTGGCATTGGCACACGCCGAATTGGAGCGGGTGTATTTGACCCGTAGTTGGCAGATGCTCCGCCG
Source organism: uncultured Thiothrix sp. (assembly GCA_964420315.1). GTDB lineage: Bacteria > Pseudomonadota > Gammaproteobacteria > Thiotrichales > Thiotrichaceae > Thiothrix. The sequence goes on from CAYQTB010000031.1 coordinate 16,178, forward strand.
TGGAGCAACGGCTTGGCGCAGCATTCAGTCACGATTCACGCTGGAATGATACAGTGACGGTTGATTAAACCGTAATAATTATAACAAGTTGGGGTATGTTGTGGTTAAGGTCAGTGTGATCCTGCCAGTTTACAACCATGCTCGGTGGGTACAGCAGGCGCTGGATTCGGTCTTGGCGCAAACGTTTAGCGCGTTCGAGTTGATGGTGATTGATGATGCTTCAACCGACGACTCTTGGGCAGTGATTCAAGCCGCGTGTGCCACCAAGTCGGACGCGCGGGTACGTTGCTGGCGGCATGAACATAATCAAGGCGCACCGGCTACGTTAAATGAAGGGTTGCGACTGGCACAGGGCGAATACCTCGCGATTCTGAATTCTGATGACGTGTGGGATGTCACGCGGCTGGAACGCTTAGTGACGCTGGCACAAAGTCAGTCACTCGATTTTATTGGCACCGATGTCGCGGTGCTGGATGCTGATTCTCTGCCAAAAGAAGCTGCTGAGCCGCATTGGGTGGCATGGTTTGAGGGCTTGAAACAACACTACGCTACGCATACCGATACGCAGGCAACTTTATTGCGCGGTAATTTTCTGATTACGACTTCCAATTTCTTTTTCCAGCGGCGGGTGTATGCGCAATTGGGAGGCTTTGCCGAATTGCGTTATGTGCATGATTACGAGTACGCCTTGCGGGTGGTGGCAGCGGGTTTTACGGTGCGCTTTCTGCACGGTGAGAAGTTGCTGGGTTATCGTTTACACGAGAGCAATACCATTCGGGAAAAGCCATTGGCGGCGATTGAAGAAAATATGCAGTTGCTATTGGGTCGGTTGCCGCACTTCTCCCCGCCGTTGGATGGTTTGGCTGAACAACTTCAGGATTTGTACCGGTATACCCGTGAGGAATGGCTGACGATGGTGCATCAGCGTTTGGTGGCGCGTGAGCAGGAATGGTTGCCGTTGATTCACGACCGTGATGCGTGGATTGCCGAGCGTGATCAGATTATTGGCGAGTTGCAGCAACAGTTGGCGCAACACCGCCAGTGGTTGCTGGAACGTGATACGTGGTTGGCACAACGGGATGGCTGGATTGCGGCGCGTGATGGTTGGATCGCAGAGCGTGATACGCTGCTTCAGCAACAGGCAGCGGCATTAGTCGATCGTGACCGTTGGATTGCGG
>CAYQTB010000031.1:17455-25448 GCA_964420315.1 uncultured Thiothrix sp.
GAGCGTGATGTTTGGATACGTGAGCGTGATGTTGTCATTCAACAGTTACAACATCAGCAGCAGGCATTGTTGCACAGTCGGGCATTCCGTTTGGGTGAGGCGTTGTTAAGCCCCTTGCGACGTTGCAAACAATGGTGGTGCGGAGGTGCGTTATGCCTGAAAAGTTGATTGTACGTGACTGGTTGCAAGTGCGGACTTGGTTGGCGCCACGCCTCGGTACGGTGCGGATGATTTCCCTCGATATTTTTGACACCGTATTGGGGCGTTATGTGGGCGACCCCGCTGAGGTGCAACACGCGGTGTGTCGGGCGGTGAGTACGCGTACCGGTATTGCAGCGGAAACGGTGTGGCACGCGCGTCAGCAAGCTGAACAGGCATTGCGGGCGGAAGCCGTGCAAGCCGGTTTTGACCATGAATGTTGTTACAGCGACCTGCTCTCGCGCTGGGTGGAGCGGTTGGGATTGGGGACAGATACCACGCTAGCGCCTTTTATCCGCCAAACAGAACTGGATTTGGAAGCCGCGACCTTGCACGTCAAACGCGATGCGCAGGTATTTTTGGATTGGGTGCGCGAACAAGGTATCGAGATTATTGCCCTGTCGGATATGTATCTGGATGGCGATATATTGTGTGAATTGTTGCGGCGACTCGGCATCGTCGATTATTTCACCTTTGTGTATGTTTCAGCGGATTTTAAGCTGGGGAAATACAGCGGACGCTTGTTTGAAAAAATGTTGCAGGTGAAAGGCTTGGATGCGCAGCAGGTGGTACACATCGGTGACAATCCGATTTCCGATCGGCGCATGGCGTGTCGCACGGGCATTCAAGGCATTTGGTTGTATGAAAAAGCCGAATTGCGCCGCCGCGAACGCCAAACTTTGTCGGCACAAATGGCGCAACGTGGCGGGATCTGGCAGGGACGGCATTTTTTTGAATGCGTGGAAACCCGTAGCCACCAACAGAATAGCTTGAAACCGCGTGATTTCTTCTTCCGCTACGGGCGCGATGTCTTGGGCCCTGCATTTAGTGTGTTTATGCACGGTTTGCAGGAGCGTTTGCAACGGCAAATGGCTGCGGGTAAGCCCGTTGAAAAGCTGCTGTTTGTGGCGCGTGATGGATTTTTGTTCGAGCGTTTGTATCACACCACGGGGATGACAATTCCTTCCGAATACGTGTATTTGTCGCGCCGCGTGATTACCGCCGCCGCCACAGCAGAGGGTTTGAGTCGGGAACAGGCGCTGGTGGCATTTTACAACCCAAAACAACAAGGCTTGGCATCGGTTTGCAAGGTGTACGGTTTGCCGGAAGCGGCGTTGCAGCCGTTGGCAAAACAGCATGGCTTTGACGATTTCAGCGCACCCATCCACGACTGGGAGGATGTGCGCCTGCATAACTTTCTGCAAGACCAGGCGGTGCAAGCCGTTATCCGTGCTACTGGTCAGCAACACAGGGTGTTATTGCAGCGGTATTTGGAGCAAGTGGGCTTCTTCGCGCATCAGCGTGTCGCGTTGGTGGATATTGGTTGGAATGGCACGGTGCAGAAGTTTCTCCAGCAAGCCTTTGGAACGCGCCCGGATTTCCCGCAATTACACGGTTATTACTTTGCGTTTGTGCCGAAGTTGTACGCGGATTTTGGCGAGAACAATACCTGCGAAGGCATTGTACACGATTCGCGGCGTGGCAATGCGTGCGAGCGGATTCCGGCAGAGTTTGAGGAGATTTTTGAGCAGGGGGCGCGTTCGCACGAGGCGACCACAATTGCCTACTGCGAACAAGACGGGCGGGTCGTGCCCGTTTTGAAAGCGGATACGGCACCGGATCGGCGGGCGGAAATCTTGTGTAACCCCTTGGTGGCGCAAATGCAGCACGGCATTTTGCACCATTGGGAGCATTTTCGAGCGGTTCAGCAATTGACCGGGTATAGCAGTCAACAATTGTTGCCTTATGTGCATGGTCTGCTGGAGCGTGCGGTGGTGTACCCCACGACCGAGGAAATCCATGAGCTGACTAAGTTGGTGCATACCGAAGATTTTGGGCATGACCATGTATTGGCACTGGCAAATCAGGCAGTAGGCTGGAGCGATTTGTTACGCCCGCGTCGCTTGTGGCGGCGTTTGGAAGTCAGTGCTTGGCGTTATGCGCTGTTTGAGAAAATTCCCACAGGTATGGCGAATTTCGCGTTTCGTGTCGCGTATTTGCACGCTGTAAAAAAATAATAAAGGGGCTGTTATGGTTGTGAGTCCATTGAAATTATTCGCGTATGCGCTGGCATTTCGGTTTTCATCGGGGCGGGGGCGCTGTTTTAGTCCGGGCATTAAAGCCATGCTGATTTGGTATGGCACACGCTTGCGTTTGGCAGTGCTGGATCGTGCGGCTGCTAAATGGTGGCGCGGGTGGTTTGAGTCAGTCTAATGATGGATAACGCACGGGTGCAGATTTTGCTGTCAACTTGGAACGGCGAGCGGTGGCTGCCTGAATTATTGGCTTCATTGGAAAAGCAAACGTTTCAAGACTGGCAATTGCTGATTCGGGATGACGGTTCTGCCGACCAAACCTTGCGTATTTTACTGAAGTGGCAAGCGGCACACCCAGATAAGTTAGCAGGTTTGTTGCTGGATGGCAGTCACTTGGGGAGTAAGTTGAGTTTCAGCCGGTTGGTGGAAGCCAGTACAGCGCCTTGCCTGATGTTTTGTGATCAGGATGATGTGTGGTTTCCTGAAAAAATCGAGCTGCAATACACCGCGTTGCGGCGTTTGGAAGCGCAATACGGTGAGGCAACGCCGTTATTGGTGCATTCGGATTTGGTGGTGGTGGATCAGAGCCGCGTCATACAAGCCGTGTCATTTTGGGATTACCGCGATTTTGCGATCGGGCAGCGTAAACAGGCGTATTTGCTGAATAATGTGGTGACGGGGTGTGCTACCGCGTTTAATCGAGCGGCTGCGGACTGGGCATTTCCATTGCCACTCTATGCGATGGAACATGACCGTTGGTTGGCGTTGGTTTGTGCTTGGTTTGGGCAAATCCAGGCATTGCCGCATCCGTTATTGCTGTACCGCCAGCATGAAACCAATGCCATTGGTGCCGCGCCAGCCAATGCTAACGGCTTGAGTACACGGGTTGAGGCGTGGAGCCAGCAAGCGGAAGTGTTCTTGCACCGTTTCGGTGAGCGGCTAGATGCTGAGGATTTCAAATTAGTGACCGCAGTGGCAGGGTTACGCCATCTGCACGGTTGGAAACGGCGGCAGCAGATTTTGCGCCATCGGCTGTTTAAGCCGGGGGTGCTGAATAATGTGGCACTACTGCTATTTGCATAACAACAGGGAGATACCATGACAACAATAATTCAGCGCCCTGATGTGGCAGTGATCGTGTTAACCCGCAATGCAGGGCGCTTGTGGCCGGAATGGATTAAAGCGATTCAGCACCAGACCGTGCAGGCGGGACGTTATTTGGTGATTGATTCGCTGTCGGAAGATCATACGGCTGAATTGGCAGTCGCAGCAGGTTTGGAAGTGCAACGGATTCATCCGCGTGATTTTAGTCACGGTGGAACCCGCCAGTTGGCGGCGGAGTTGTGTCCTGATGCCGCGTTTCTGGTGTATTTGACGCAAGATGCCATCCTCAAACAAGCGGACTCGCTGGAGCAGTTGCTCAAACACGTGGATGATGATAGCCATGTGGCGATGGTATACGGGCGGCATTTGGCGCGTGCGGATGCGGATTATTTGGAATGCCATGCGCGTAGTTTCACTTACCCGGCGACCTCTTCGGTGCGTGACCGCGACAGCTTTAAAACCCTGGGGTATCGTGCGGCGTTTGCCTCCGATGTGTATGCGGTGTATCGCGCCAGTGCCTTACGCAGTATTGGTGGGTTTCCACAACACATTATCGTGAGCGAAGACAGTTATGTGGCAGCGCGGCTGTTGCTGGCGGGGTGGAAAACGGTGTATTCAGCGGAAAGCACGGTGGAGCATTCGCACCGTTATTCCTTGGTGCAGGTTTTCCGGCGTTATTTTGATGTGGGGGTGTTCCATGCCTCGGAACAGCCCTTGATGCAAGCCGTGGGTGCGCCGGATCGTGAGGCGGGTACGTATGTGCGTTCGTTGATACGCTATTTATACGAGCGTCAAAAATGGTTATTGCCTTTGGCAGCGTTGCAAACCTTGGTGAAATTGCTTGGCTTCCGTTTGGGAAAGCGTTACCAACAATTACCCGTCAGTATTTGTCGGCTGATTAGTGTGCAACGTGCGTATTGGGTGGATGATGCCGAGGCAGAGAATGCCGTGTGTAAGACTCTGCCAGTGGGAATAGGTGGGAGGATATTGCATAAACCCTCATTAGGGGCGATTAAGCACAAAAAGTGTGAAAAAACAGTGAAAATTTTGTTACAGAATCTTGACAGAGAAAGATTTGAATATTAGTATATTATCATATTGTCAATGATCGGTTTAACACTCCTCCATCCTCCTTTGGTGGTAATTACGCGGCTCGGTTGAGCCGCGTTTTTTTATTGTTGAATACGCTTGAATGGGTTGTTGGTTTTTCATGTGTTTGTCTCTTTGTTGTGCCTCCCCGTTGGTGTGAGGCATTTTTTTGTCGGAATGTTGGGTGCTAAACACTTGAGAATTTCCAGTATTTCCCCTAGAATGCCGCGTTTCTTTATTCCCCCACCTTTTCGGGTTTGGGGTGGATCGGCAAAACAGATTTAAGAAGTGGATTGAGCAAGATGAAAACATTCAGTGCAAAGCCGGCTGAGGTGAAACGCGACTGGTACGTCGTTGATGCCGAAGGTAAGGCGCTAGGTCGTTTGGCCTCCGAAGTTGCCCGGCGTTTGCGTGGCAAGCACAAGCCAGAGTACACTCCGCACGTTGATACCGGTGATTACATCGTCATCATTAACGCTGACAAAGTGGGTATTACGGGTAACAAAGCCAAAGATAAAACCTATCACCATCACACTGGTTACATCGGTAACATGCGTGCCTTCACCTTTGAAAAAATGCAACAACGTGCGCCGGGTCGGGTTATCGAACTGGCAGTTAAAGGCATGTTGCCAAAGAATCCACTGGGTCGCGCCATGTACCGTAAAATGAAAATTTACGCTGGCGCAGAACATAATCACCAAGCACAGCAGCCGCAAGCGCTGGACTTTTGATCGGGCAGGAATGAGAAATGGCTGAAACACAATATTACGGCACGGGTCGTCGCAAATCTTCATCTGCTCGCGTCTTCATGCGCGCAGGTAGCGGTGCGATCACGGTTAACGGCAAAGCACTGGGTGACTTTTTCGGGCGTGAAACCGCCAGCATGGTCGTGCGTCAACCGCTGCACACTGTTAACATGGCTGAGAAATTTGACATTAATGTCACGGTTGCGGGTGGTGGTATCACCGGTCAATCTGGCGCTATCCGCCTCGGCATTGCCCGTGCGTTACTGCAATACGATGAAACCCTGCGCGGTGAGTTGAAGTCGGAAGGCTTTTTGACGCGTGACGCACGTAAGGTTGAACGTAAGAAAGTCGGCTTGCACAAAGCGCGTCGGGCGACGCAGTTCTCTAAACGTTAAGCCTTGTGAATTGTTGCTGGCATTTAGTGGGCAGCAAACAGTCGACGTTTTAATAAAGCCACAGGGTATGTTTACTTGTGGCTTTATTGCGTTTGGCTCGGTAAAATTGTTGCCGATACCGCTCATCGGTGCGTTGCTATGTTGACAAATAAATCATGTGGTATCTTTGCAACATTTGCGTTAAACTCTGTAGCGTATTTGCAAAAAAGCAGTTGCAAGACGCTGACAAGGGATGTATAAATACTTCTGTCAGATTGAACAAATCGAAGATTAAATTTTAAAGACAGGACAAACCTTCTTAATAGGAGTCGACTCATGAAAAACATTCTCGCAATCGCAGTTGCTACTGCACTCATCGCCCCAGCCGCTGCAATGGCTGACACCACCCTGTACGGTAAGCTGCAAGTTAGCGCTGGCTCTGTAGAAAACACCAGCGAAGCAGGCGTTTCTGTATCTGAAACTCAAGTTGAAAGCCACGGCTCACGTATCGGCATTAAAGGTTCTTCTGAACTGGATAACGGTCTGAGCGCTACTTACGGTTTTGAATACGGTGTTAACATCGACGGTGATGACGCTGCTGTTTTCACCCATCGTAACCAATTCGTCGGCGTTAAAGGTGGCTTCGGTGAAGTTCGCGTTGGTCGTCATGATACCCCTGCAAAATTAGCAACGTCTGGTTTAGACGCGTTTGCTGATGGTTATGCTGATATGGCAAACATCATCGCTTCTGATGGTCATCGCGTGAACAATGTGGTAGCTTACATCAACAAATTTGGTCCTGTTGGTTTCGCTGCCGCACACAGCACTGATCCTTTGGACAACGATGTTGACGCAGGTACTGCTGCTGATCCGCATGATGACAATGCAGCTAACACTGTAATGGCTAACTACAGCACTGGTCCTTTCTACGCTGGCGCTGGTTACACCGCTATTGATGGTGTTGGTACTATGGTCAACGTTGGTGGTAGCTACAAAACTGAAGCAGGTCACTTCGTGAATGCAGTTTATGAAACTGCTGAAGGCGATGGCGTAGGCGCTCCTGCCGTTGCTGGTTTCCCAGGCGGTTCTGCTGAAGATACCAACATGTATGTTGCTGGTGGTGTTAAGAGCGGTGCAATGACCTTCAAAGCTGCTTACGGTAAAGGTGAGCGTGACGGTGCTGGTGAAGAAGAATTGACTACCGTTGGTGTTGATTATAGCTTGGGCAAGAAAACCGTTGCTCACCTGCTGTGGAACAACAACACAAACATGAACCGCAACCTGAACGACACTGACGAAAACGTTCAAACTGTTGTTGGTTTGACTACTGAATTCTAATTCCTTCGGGTTTAGCTGACAGTTAGAGAAAAGGCTCCTTCGGGAGCCTTTTCGCGTTGTGGAATGGTAAGTTAAAAGTGTTGCGGATATGTGAGTGGAAGAGGCTTGTGGTGTGTATGGTCAGTGTGTAAACTGAAAGCGTGGAAGATACCAAGAGGGATGTGTTTATGCACCGTGTAAATGTTATGTTGAAAGACGAAGTATGGTCTGCTTTATCTGAGTTGCCTAAAGGTGAGCGCAGCCAATTCATCAATGAGTCCTTAGTGTTATCTTTTTCTTTACGGCGACGGCAGCAAGCGGCACTTCGCTTGGCACAATTACGTAGCCATATGACACCTCTCAGTGTCAATCTAACCGATGTGGTAAGAGAGTTAAGGAGTGCCTCTTGAGTGAGGTAGCAATATGGGTAGTGGATGCCAGTGTGTTGTTAAAATGGCTGCTCCCCACTGAGCAAGAAGATCATGTAGTGCAAGCCAATGCGATCAGGGATGCATTGCTGGAAGATCAGATTCGCGTGATTCTACCTGAGTTATGGCGTTTTGAGGTGGGCAATACGCTCTGCCGTTTGATGCCAGAACACGCTCAAGAATTACTGGCGTTGTGCGTGGATTTAGGTATCCAAACACTGAATAGCGATCAATGGGTCAACACTGCCGTTAGATTGGCAACCACTTATTCTGTTACATTTTATGATGCCAGTTATCATGCCGTTGCCAAAACCTTAGGTGGTACGTTGGTTACTGCTGACCAACGTTATGTGAATAAGGTGTTGGTGGAAGGGCAAGTGATTCATTTGCAGGATTGGCATAGAATGATTGGTTAGTTGCCTTGTGTATTCCCTGTAAGGTCGGCAGTATAGTTGGAAAATCTTATTTTCTAAGCGATGTTATGGTAGTAACGATGGCAATGATACGAGTACGGGAAAAAATCAAATCACGCTTCCCAAGGATGTGATGGCGTTTCTTCGTGCCAAGCCAGATAGCTATATCGAGTATTTCATTCGCGGTAATGGTGTTTTTATGCGTCCTGCACAGATCACGCCACGCCGCGAAATTGACCAGATTGCGCGGCAAGCCCCGTCCTTCAGGGCGGGAGGATAGCGCGGGAG
>CAYQTB010000032.1:0-25138 GCA_964420315.1 uncultured Thiothrix sp.
GCAAGCTCACCACGGGAACAAGTTTTTCCCGTAATCCCTTGCTGGTGCGGTTGATGGAAAACCTTGGCTATATGGACAAACCGGGGCGCGGCTTGCCGATGGTATATCAGGAAGCGAAGAAGCTGGGCAAATCTGTGCAGTTTATTGAGAATGGCGAAGCATTTCGGGTGATTGTGGAGCTGTGAGATGTATCACTCCATGAAGACTAGCGGGAAACCTAGCACCCCTCCTTTGCAAAAGGAAGGGCTGGGGGAGGATTTTCTTCAATCTTACGGGCTAAAAGACGACCCACAACCACAAGTCGTGGTGGCATTCGGGTTACGAATCACAAACTGCGCCCCTTCCAAACCTTCGGTGTAGTCGATTTCTGCACCCACCATGTACTGGAAGCTCATCGGGTCAATCAACAACGTGACGCCGCCATTTTCGACTGCGGTATCGTCTTCGTTCATGTTTTCATCAAAGGTGAAGCCGTACTGGAAGCCGGAACAACCGCCACCTTGCACAAATACGCGCAGCTTCAGCGCTGCATTGCCTTCGTCTTCAATCAAGGCTTTGACTTTAATAGCAGCAGCGTCAGTAAAAACCAACGGTGCAGGGATAGCGGTTTCAACGCTCATGGGTGATCTCCTCAAAACAAATGTATTCGGTCACGTTACCATCACTAAGGTAAACGGCAAAAAAGCCTTATTCGCTGTCGGATGCTGATGCATTCAGCGCCGGTGGTGGCGCAAATTTGCCAGACTCTGGCTTCTGACGCACCAACTTACCGTTGACTTCTGCACCCACTGCCATTTCCAGCAGGTTGTAGTACACGTCACCACAGATTCGTGCTTTTTCAAACAACTCCACTTTGCCACCAGCGAAGACATCACCATCAATCGCGCCATTTAATACCATGCTGGGAACGCGCACTTCACCTTGAATATGCCCATGCTCACTTAAAATCAGCGTGGCATTGTCGCCATCGGCTGCCAAGTTACCTTTGATGACACCCTCAACATGCAAACCACCGGAGAAACGTAAATCACCGTCAATCGTCGTGCCTTTGCCAATAATGGTATCAATCTGAGCACTGCGAATTTTTTGATCGCCATGATGACTAGGTGCAGGGTTACTGGTGCTGCCGCTGCTAGGCTTGGCGGATTTTCCGAACATGTTCATTTACTCCTTGGTGATGGGTGCGGTGGAGTCAGTCGCCACAGTGCTGACTTTATTACTAAAAGAAGACCATTCATAACTTTTCGCTAAGCGTTCTGGGGTTTCGCCCGATGCTAGCGTCACTTTGACCTTAACGGATTCTGGCACAAAATCCTTGGGAAAGACTAAATTGCCTTCCAGACTCTGGTAATGTTTCACCTCAAATGCCGTGTTAGCTTTTTCGCCTGCTGGGGTAACGTCCTTGTGCAGGACACTGGCAGGCTTACCATTCTGCTTGCCACTGATGGCGATGCTGTAGCTGCCTTTGATAACTTCCTCCCCACCCCGGATATGCGCCAACACAAGATGGTATTGGTATAGCCGCGCCCCGCCAATTTTTTTGCCGTCGTTATCCACTAAACGCTCTTTAACCGCAAAATGCTGGAGATGCAAGCCTTGCTCTAAGCCCGCAGGTGACAGAATTTCTTCATACAAAGCGAGCTTGTCGCGCTGCACGCTCAGATTGGCTTCGGCTGCCGCAAACTTGCGCTTAAGTTCCTCATTGGCAACGACTTGAATCTCTTCACCACGTTTGGCTGAAGCTAATTTATCCTCTAACTCACGGATAATCGTGGTTTGCTGGGCAAGCAGACGCTCTTGCTCGTCCATTTTACCGCGCAACGTCATGGCATGAATACCCCCTGATGCATTCGCGGGGGTCATGTAGCCACTCAAAAACAACCAACCCATCAAGGCGGTCAACAACAACAATACGCCTATCAACATGTACCAACACGGGCTGCGCTTATCGCTCCCGGTGGGGCGCACTTGTACCGTGCCACGATTTTCAAATTTATACTCCAAACTCATGGGTGCTTCATCTCTTTGATGTACTCATCAGGGCAATAAACCGGGTTGCTTCAACGCCGTATCTTCTGCCAAGCCCAGCATTAGATTCATGTTTTGCACGGCTTGACCCGCTGCGCCTTTCACCAGATTATCAATCACCGAGAGTATCACAACCCGTGCGGTATTGCCGGGGCGATGAATCGCCATCCGGCAGACATTCGCGCCACGTACCGAGCGGGTTTCAGGGTGTGAACCGGCGGGCATCACATCCACAAACGGTTCACACGCATAGCGGGCGGTATAGAGTTGCTGCAAATCGACTTCACGGGTCAACATAGCATAGAGCGTAGCGTGAATCCCGCGAATCATAGGCAACAAATGGGGTACAAAAACAGGACTAATGGATGTACGGGCAATGGTGGACAGCGTTTGCGCAATTTCCGGTTGATGGCGATGCCCTGCCACGGCATACGCTTTGAAATTATCCCCTGCCTCTGCCAGTAAGGTATGGACCTCTGCTTTACGCCCTGCCCCACTGACGCCAGACTTGGTGTCGGCGATAATCCCAGCCACATCAATCAAACCGTTTTCGACCAAAGGCAATAAACCCAAAGTCACAGCGGTGGGGTAACAACCTGGGTTGGCAACCAAGCGGGCATCGCGGATTTGCGCCCGGTTTAACTCAGGCAAACCGTACACCGCTTCTTCCACCAGTTGTGGACTAGCATGTTGCATTCCGTACCATTTTTCCCACACCGCAATGTCTTTGATACGGAAATCGGCAGCAAGGTCAATCACTTTCGTGCCAGCATCCAGCAGGGTTCCCGCACTTTTCATGGCAATGCCATTAGGTGTTGCAAAAAACACCAAGTCGCACGCGCTCAACGCCTCATCAGACGGTGCAGTGAATGCCAGATCGACATACCCCCGCAAGTTAGGGAACATCGCATCCACCCGGCTCCCCGCGTGTTCACGCGAAGTCACACAGGTGATCTCAACTTCAGGGTGGTTAACCAGTAACCGCAACAATTCAACGCCGGTATAACCTGTCGCGCCAACAATACCAATCTTCCTTTTCACACTACCCCTTTTTATGTCGGCTGGAAAAACCCCTGTATAATACGCCTTCCTTAACGATTAACAAACACCAAGCCTATGAAACTGGATATCAAAGGAATCGCCATTTTGGCATTCATCGCAGGCATTCTAGCCTTTTTCCTACTCGCTCCGACAAGTGGTATCAAAGCTGCCCCTGCCATTACCCTGCAAACCATTGACGGGCAAGCCATTGCCTTAGAAAAACTCAAAGGAAAGCCCTACCTGATAGTATTTTGGGCAACCGATTGCCCTAGCTGTGTGGAAGAAATTCCGCATTTGATCGAGCTGCAACAAAAACTGCAAGGCACCGGCTTTCGCACCATTGGCGTCGCCATGCCGCATGATGAAGAGTCAGCGATTAAAGCCATGCGCCAGCAAAAAGGGATGCAATACGACCTAGCCTACGACAAAACCGGCGAGTGGGGGCAAGCGTTCGGCGGCATCAAAGTCACGCCGACCTCATTTCTTGTTGGCCCAGAAGGCAAAATCACCCGGATGCAACTCGGCAGCTTCGACTTCGCGGAATTGGAACAACAAATCCGCGCCATGCTGAAAGGATAATTCATGTACGAATGGATAAAAGCTATCCACGTCATCTTTATGGTGACGTGGTTTGCAGGGCTGTTTTACCTGCCACGCTTGTATGTTTACCACGCCATGCCGGAGAATAGCGGCAGTTTCGCGCTATTCAAAATCATGGAACGGCGCTTATTCGCCATTATGACGATTGGAGCCGTGATCACACTGGTGTTTGGTCTGATAATGCTGGGAATGAACTGGCAATACCTCATGGTGGCAACCCACTGGTTTCACGCCAAATTGCTGCTGCTTGTATTGCTGTTAGGCTATCACCACGCTTGTTACAAACTAATGGTTAAGTTTCGCAACGATGCAAACACCCACGATCACCAGTGGTATCGCTGGTTCAATGAAGCCCCTAGCGTATTGCTGATCGTAATCGTCATTTTAGCGATTGTGAAGCCGTTTTAAGCAGGTGTGGGTAGAGACGCAAGATTTTGCGTCTCTACGGCAGGTTTCTTACCCCAACAACGGCGCTAATTCGTTCAGCGCTCGGTGATACACTCGACGTTTAAAAAACACCACTTGGCGGGCAGGCTGCCAATAATCTACCCATTCCCAGTGATCAAATTCCGGTTTCCCGGTGGCCTGTAAATTGACATCATGGTCATGGCATAACAGGCGCAGCAAAAACCAGCGCTGCTTTTGCCCGATGCACAACGGCTTCGCCCGACGGCGAATCATGTAATGGGGGATGCGATACCGCAACCATCCACGAGTTTGCCCGACAATTTCCACCTGATCGTGCCGCAAACCGACTTCCTCGTACAGTTCACGAAACATGGCGTCTATCGGCGATTCTCCTTGATCTATTCCTCCCTGTGGAAACTGCCAGGAATCCTGCCCTAACCGTTTCCCCCAAAACACTTTCCCGTCGCAATTGCAGAGGATGATGCCCACATTGGCTCTGAATCCTTCCTGATCAATCACGATTCACTCTCCAAAACTGAACTTTCCCTGATTTTTCCATAACTGTCATGATTCGGCAATTTCACTTCCACGAAAAGCGGGTACAATCGCCGGTTTTCGTCAACTTAGGTGAGAAAAACATGACTTTGGCACTTTTTGATCTGGATAACACCCTCCTCAATGGCGACAGCGATTATGCTTGGGGGCAATACTTAGTCAGCAAAGGCTTGGTCGAACGTGAGCATTACGAAACGGCTAACCAGTATTTTTATGACCAATACAAACAAGGGGTGCTCGATATTCACGAATTTTCGGCGTTTTCATTTAAACCGCTGAGTGAGCGTAGCATGGCGGAATTAGCCACCTTACACCAAGAATTCATGAGCAGTGTTATTCGCCCCCTGATCACCGCCGCAGCAAAGCAATTGGTAGAACAACACCGCCGCCAAGGGCACACGCTGGTAGTGATTACCGCGACCAACAGCTTTATCACTCGCCCGATTGTGGCAGCGTTTGGCATTCCACATTTATTGGCGACTGAACCCAAAATTGTCAATGAGCGTTATACCCGTGAAATTGACGGCATCCCCTGCTTTCAGGCGGGCAAAGTGACGCGCCTGCAACACTGGCTGGAAAATCGTGCGGAAACCTTGGCGGGCAGTTATTTCTACAGCGATTCCCGCAATGACTTGCCCTTGTTGGAAATGGTGGATAACCCCGTCGCCGTTGACCCCGATGAAACCTTACGGGCTATCGCGCAGGAAAAAGGCTGGCCAATCATTTCCTTACGCTAAGCATCTGCCCGAATACGCCGTGAGCAATCGCTAGGAATTCTGCCTCATGCGTTTCCAACGGGTTACTGTCACGGTACAACAAGCGGTATTCAGGCTTTGCGCATTCGCCGCTAAAGCTACCACTGCCCTCCCACGTACTCATGACTTTTGCCACCTCCGGCTCTTTTTGCTCCATCAAATTGAGACCGGACTTGGGGAAAAACGGCAACGGTGCTTGCAAACCTTGCCAATACCACGCCAGCAATTGTTGCAACTGTTCACGCGCATTACTGACCGGTTCAAGCTGGTAACTGTCTTCCGGCGTGTGAATCAGTGTGACGTGGGGGCAAATACTTTCCGGTAACGTATTCAACGCCAGATGGTGTAACCACGCATCCAGCCACTGCCAATAACTCAGTTTGCCGAGTTCGTAGAGGGTACGCCCCGCCGTCACATCCAATTGATTGAGCGTGCCACTCAAGTAGAAATCGCCCGCGCTCAGGCTAAACGGCGCACGTTGCCACACCGCTAAGGGCTGGATGCGCTTGAAAAATGCCTCGGTAACATCCGCCTCTTTTCTAAACACCAACTCACCGGGTTTACCGTGCGGCAATAAACCTTGCGCCCGCAACAACGGCTCGGCAGTACTCACCGGCAAGGCTTGCTGCAATTGCTGAAAGATACAGTCACGCACCTCACGGTCACGGTATTTTTCCAAACCAAAGGGTTCACGCACCGGCAATGCTGCGGCGTATTCGCTTAAGCGCAAACCGAAACGTTCTTTGAGGAAGACTCGCGCTGGGTTTTGGTAAAAGCGAATCAAATCCACTAGATTAAGCGCACGGTAGGCAGAGTCAGGTTCAGGAAGCGTGAAATCCTGCCAAAAAGGTGGACAAACGTTCGCGGGCGCATTAGCCGCTGGCAGTTCAATGTACGCATTATACGTAAACAAGCCGTCTTCACCCCGCCAGTATTTTTGGCTAAAGGCTTGCAACGGGTGCTTGGTCAACAACACTTCACGGCAATCGGGAGCGCAACGTTCCAGATAATCCATGAGTTCGCTCACTAGCACTGAGGGAGGCAATTCGCTATTATCGTGCGGGCTTTGCCCTACATAGCTGAGGTACAACCAATCGCGAGCCGAAAGGATACTTTCCAGAAACAAGTAACGGTCTTCGTCACGTTTGAGACGGTCGCCGCGTTTTACCCCTTGCCCCATACGGTCAAAACTGGCGCGGGCATCGCGACGCGGGTAAACGCCGTCATTCATGCCAATCAGTGCCACGAACCGAAACGGCACGGTTCGCATCGGCATCAAGGCACAACATGTAATCCCCCGCCCCAAAAAGCCGTCGGATTCGCTGCGTTTATCGAGTTGTTCCGCCAAAGCACTTTGGAACACCGCCCACTCCAGCGGTTGCCCGAAACCGGCTTGCGTCACGGTTTTTTCCAGATTATCCAAGGCTTGCCACACGGTTTGCAGGGGTGCATCGTCCCCCACCACCGCATCCAACAAGTAGCGGAAGCGCCGGTTCCATTCGGCAAGGGTTTGCGTTTGTTGCCCCCAGTTTGCCAACTCGAAAACGGCTTCCAAGACGTGTTGCAAGCGCCCTAGCATTTCGGCTTGGCTGCCCTCAATCTCATTCCAGGGCAAAATACCGTTGAACAATGCTTCACCAGGCATGGCGTAACCTAGCAATAAGCGATCCAAACCGTAACGCCAAGTGTGTTCCGGCGTGTTCGCACCGCCAAGTTCGGAGCGCATTCCAGACTCCGTACCCCAACGAATATTGACCGCACGAATCCACGCACGGCATTGCTGCACTTGCGCTTCATCCACGCCAATACGCGCCCGCACTTCCTCAAATTCCAGCAAGGTCAGCACGCTTTCGACATCGCAACGCCCTTGCGGAATGCTCAGCAAGTGTTCGCACAGATTGGTAATGCTTTGCGCATAACCGGGGCTGCGATCCGCAATGCTAAACGGCAACGGGTAAGGCGCACTGGAAAATACCGCATCCAAATACGGCGCATACCTGTCAATGTCGGGGGTCATAATCACCACATCCGCCGGAGTCACGTCAGGGTGGGCGGTAAACAACGCTAGCAATTGGTCATATAACACTTCCGCTTCGCGCATCGGCGAATGGCAAGCGTGAAACGTGATGGAGGCATCTTCCACATCCCAATCCATCACTTCCGGCATTCGCAGCAACAGCATGTCGGTCTGAATCCGCCCCAGCAACGTGGTTTCATCCGGTTCGCCGAACAGTTCCACATCATCCAGATCGGCATTGGCTTCAATCAGCAAATCCAGAAAATCACGCCCCTGCCGCCCCCATGATGCCAACAACGGGTTGCCGACACTGAAATAATCTTGCACATCGGCTTGCTGCTTGTGCTTACGCTTTTCGGATTCGATGTCACCCCAATAATCCGCACACGGGTTCATCAGGTAAATGTGAATATCGAGGTATTCCGCCACCTTGCCCAGCAATTGCACATAACCGGGCGACAATACTGGCACAGAAAAAAAGCAAATGCGTTTAGGCAACACCACCGGATCAATGCTCGCAAGCGTGTGCACAAAGCGTTCTTGCAAGCGCACCCAATGCGGCAATTGTTGTTCACCGGCAACACGCCACCACAACCGCGCTTGCCAATCCCCATCAGCATCATTACCTGCCTCCCATTCTCGAATCCAATCCGGGCGAAAAAACAGGTATTGGTCGAACACTTTGGCGACTTGCGCCGCCAATTGCCAAGCCGCTGTTGCCCCCCCACTCAAATAACGCGCCAATTCCGGCCATTGTTCGGGTTCACTCAGAAAAATATCAAACAGCCGCCAGCGCATGACCGGTGGCGCACACGGGTCTTTTTCGGGAACATCAGCACCCAGCACCATGCGCAATAATTCCCAAGTCATTTCCGCCGGGAATAAATAGCGGACATTGGCGGTGATACCATTAACAGCAGCGGTTTGCAGGGAAAGCCAGCGCCCCATGCCGCTGTTTTGCACCACGACGTGTTCTTGCGCCAACGGTGCTAGCGGATTTTCACGCTGTAACCGAGCAAATTGCTGCGCCAGTTGTTCGAGCTGATTGGAATGGTGGAGGTAAAGCATGAGGGTTATTCACAGTTATGCTAGAATTGCTGCCTTTGTGACACAAAGTCGGTGGTATGGCAATCAAGAAAAAACACTGCGTTGTTGCCGACACATGAGATCAAGCCAAGGTTTTTAGATGCAAGTAGCACTCGTGCATGAATGGTTTAACGAAGTCGCCGGTTCGGAAAAGTGCGTGGGAGAATTCAATGTGCTCTATCCCGACGCTGACATTTTCACCTTGGTCGACTGGCTGGACGATGCCAGCCGCCAAGCGCTGTTGGGCGGTAAGCAAACCCAAACGTCATTCATCCAACGTTTGCCGTTTGCGCGTAAACATTTTCGCCAATATTTGCCGTTATTTCCGATTGCGATCGAACAATTCAATCTGGATAAGTATGACCTCGTGCTGTCTTCATCGCATTTGGTTGCCAAAGGCGTGTTAACGCATCATGGGCAATTGCATGTGTGTTACTGCCATACGCCGGTGCGCTATGCGTGGGATATGTACCACGATTATTTGCGCGGCGGGAATCTGCAAAACAGTAGCATTAAGTCTTGGCTGAGTCGGCGTACCTTGCACCACTTGCGCCTGTGGGATGTGCTGAGTAGCAATCGGGTAGACCATTTCATCGCCAATTCACATTACATTCGCAAGCGCATCCAGAAAATTTACCGCCGCGAGGCACACGTCATTTACCCACCGGTTGATACCGACAGATTCAGCTTATCGACAGATAAAGATGATTACTATCTAGCCTTCTCGCGGTTAGTGCCGTACAAGCGCATCGACTTAATTGTGCAGGCATTCGCACACACCAAACGCAAATTGGTGGTGGTCGGCAACGGCTCGGAAATGGCTAAACTGCTTAGCATGGCAACCCCGAACATCGCGTTCCTCGGTTTTCAGGATAATCAACGGGTCGCCGTGTTAATGCAACAAGCGAAAGCCTTGGTGTTTGCCGCGCTGGAAGATTTCGGCATTATTCCGGTCGAAGCCCAAGCTTGCGGAACGCCCGTGATTTGCCTGAATCAAGGCGGAACGGCTGAAACGGTGCTTCACGGCAAAACCGGTATCCATTTCCCGGAACAAAGCGTGGCGGCGATTCGTCAGGCTGTGGATGAATTTGAAGCACGCCAACACCAATTGCTGGATGCCGCCAGTATCAGCGAATTTGCGCAACAATTTTCCGTCACGCGGTTTCAGCAAGATATTAATCAACATATCGCGCAACTGCTAGAGCAGAAACCATAGAAATTAGCTACTATCCACTCATCGTTCAATAAGTAAAGACAAATACTCATTATGAAGGTTATCCACGTAGCCGAATCATTCGCCGCGGGTGTATTACATTTTGTTGCCCAACTGACTCATGCCATGCCGGAACATGAGCATATTGTCATTCATGGTCAGCGCCCGGATACGCCCACTAATTATGCAAGTCTCTTTCCTAACAAGGTAACGTTACTGGCTTGGCACGGCGTCACGCGGGATATTGCACCGTTTGGCGATGTGTTAGCACTTTACCGCCTCATGCGCTTATTAAATCAGCATGATGCTGACGTTATTCACCTGCACTCTTCTAAGGCCGGTTTTTTGGGGCGTATTGCCGCCAAACTGCTGTGGCAGTCCGGCAAGGTTATTTACACCCCACACGGGGTTGCCTTCCTGCGCCAAGACGTAACCTCGCTCAAACAAGCGCTGTTTATTGGCTTGGAAAAAGTTGCCAGTTTATGCAGTAGTCAGGTGATTGCGTGCTCGGCGTCGGAAGCTGCCAGCTTTCATGCCCACGGCATTGCTGCCGCTTACATCAACAATGGCATTACGTGTGCGCCGCTGCCAGAATCAGCCCTCACTAAACCGGCTGATGCACCTCTTACCATCGCCGTGGTTGGCAGAATTTCTAATCAGAAAAACCCGGTACGTTTTAATGCAATTGCACAAGCGTTCGCCAACGACCCCAAATTCCGCTTTGTTTGGATCGGTGACGGTGAATTACGCCACTTGCTAAGCGCTCCGAATATTCACTGCACCGGCTGGGTCAGTGGCGTGGAAGTGACGCAACACTTGCAGATGGCTGACATTTATCTATCCACGTCATCGTGGGAAGGTTTGCCACTGTCAGCCTTGGAAGCGATGTGTTATCGCCTGCCAATGGTGTTGAGTGAATGCACGGGGCATACCGATATTGTGCAAGATGGACGTAACGGCTACTTGTTTCAGCATAATAATACGGCAGTGCTGGCGCTCAAGACACTGGCAGGTGATGCGGCATTGCGCGAACGGCTGGGACGTGCCAGCCGGGAATTGTTGGAGCAGCAGTTTACGGTGCAGCAGATGGCGGATGGGTATCGCGAAATTTACCTTCAAAGTAGCGGTCTTCATTACCAACCGCTTGGTCACGACGCTTAACAGCAGCATTCACAGGCAAACTCAAGCACGCGACGGTTTCAATATTACCGCAGATATGTCAACTTCCGTTCAAACTGGCAATAGCCTTGTTTTTAGCTAAATGATAAGCATCATGCAGCAAAGCATGACGACTGGCACGCACTGCAAAATCCGCCGGGGAACGGAATAACGACGTGGTTTTCGGCACATACGCAAAACGGTTGCCATAACCATAACGTATCCACAGGTTCCAGTCTTCGAGTTGATCCAGCGTCACATCAAAGCCACCTCGCTCCAGATACAAGGCGCGTTTAAATATAATCGCCTGAATCGGAATGAAGTTGTGATCCAGCATCACCTCGTAATTCCATGCCTGACAAAAAATATCCGGTGTATGGAAAGCGGTTTCAGTATAGCCTGACAAATCCTCTTTCATGTTGGTCAAAACCTCAAACGCTAACGCATAAGCAGCCGCAAGATCAGAGTCATTACGCAATACCGTCAACAAAGTTTCCACATGATCAGCAAACAATAGGTCATCATCGTCGAGAAACATCACGTATTCACCGCGTGCAACTGCCAATGCGGTATTCCCAGCCCCGGAACGTCCTAACTTTTCACAAGCGATGAAATGCACCTGGCAGTGTGCGGGTGCTCGTAAACTTTCCACCAACATTTGCTGCGTATCACCACCATCCTCTACCACCAATAACTCAATATTGGGATAAGTCTGGTTAAAAACACTTTGCATCGCTTGCCGCAACAATGCCCCCCGTCCACGATAGGTTCTCGTGATGATAGAAACCAGTGGCACATCACTGGCTTGCGGTGGCACAGCCACTTCAAGGAATGCACCTTCACGGGTCAATTCATAATCAAAACGCCGTAACGGGAAATAGGCTGGCACATTGCCCTTACCACGCATAAAGTGGACGACATTCGGTAAAAATGCCCATCCTTGCTTAAACAGCCACGCCCTTGCACCGGGAAAGGCTTCCGGGCGCAGTAATAACGCGCTGTACAACGGCAAAGCAACCACCCGATCCAGCCAGTTACCGTAGCGCAGGCGAATAACCACATTACCCAAAGCACTACCGGTAAACTGCAAAGGCTTAACTTGCCCTGCTTCCTCATAGGTAAAATGCTTAACCACCGCTTGCGGGATATATTTCAGCACATAACCGTATGAGCGTAGACGGTAAGACAATTCCACATCTTCTGCGTACATGAAAATGCGCGGCTCATACCCCCCGACCTGCTGATAGGCACTACGGCGCAACAAAATACACGCATGAGACGACCACTGGGTTTCCAGCGTTACGGGGTCATAATATTTAGGGTGTTCAAACGGGATTTGGCGCACTTCCCAACTGGCGACTTTTTGCTGCGTATCCATCAACGCCGCCTGTACCAAGGTCGTTAAACTATCCGGCAAAAACGCTATATCAAGATTCGTGACCAAACAAAAGTCAGACGTACCTGCACGAATAGCCCGGTCATGCCCTGCACCAAACCCCAGATTTGCCTGCTGAATGAGCGTAACACTGGCAAATTCCTTACCGTGTTGCGTACACCAAGATTCAAACTGTGCGACCGTATCATCTTGCGAGCCGTGATCCACTACGCGCAAGTGAATCTTCGCCGAGGGATACGCTTGTGCCAACAATGACGCTAAAAATGGTTGTACCCAACAAGCACTATTAAACGACACCACCGATACATCTAGCTGCGGGTAGTCCACTAATTTATCTACTGGCGGCTCTATCCAAGCTTGCGGGTCAAAACGACGTAATGACAAGGCTTGTAAAGCTGGCATATTATCGCGGGAATTCCATAAAGCTCGCTCACTTGCCAGTAGCTGAAACTTCCAATGCAAATACTGCTGACGCACGACACGCAATCCGGGGATGCGTGCCACCAAGGTGCGGAACAGTAAACGCCAAGTGGCAAACGCCAACCAATTCATCGCCGCCCATTTGCGAGTCAATTGCGGTATACGCTTAGCAAAACGTAACGGCGCAGTAATACGCCACGACAACGATTTTTCCATCGCTTGCACATGGGCTTGCAACACACGGTGGTGCTGTTGCCATTCAGTGAGTTGCTGCTGGTAATACTGCAACAGCGCTTGATCGCCTAACGTGCGCTTATCTGTATGAGCTAACCAATCGGATAAATCAGTCACCGGCTGGGTTTGTGGCGGCAATGTCAATGCCACGGGTGGCGCAACCAAACAACGCACACCCGCCCGAAGTGCCACACGCAACACATAAGCTTGCCAAGCGGCTCCCCCACCAGTCATATTGGGTATATCAACAAACTGTTGTACATAGTTCTGAGGTATCAGCACACTCGCAGGTGCTGCATTTAATAACCAACCGACAGACTCCAACGGCAAGTAAGTCTCTGCCGGGAGCACGGTTTGCAGCGATGCAAACCATACCATTGCCGCATCATCCACCTCTTGTAAGGCCACGAGTAACGCAGGCAGATAACCACTGCTAGGCAATGGGGCAGCAAGATTCAAGCAATAACGCCCGCTTACACCCTGCCACTCTGCCACGGTCAGGGCTTGCACCCCATCGCCAACCATGCTTAAGGCTGGTGTAATACGACTTAAGCGTTGTACTGTTGTGCCAGAAAGTGGTGCAGCCAGTAGAATTTCCACTTCAGCCCGACGCACTACACTGCATAGTGTTTCTAATTCTGCGCACAACCACGATAAGCTGGCATCATCAGTTACCACAATACTCAACGTGTGCGCATCAGCAGCTCTCTTATGCTGCATAGCAGTAGGTGGTAATCGGTAGGCTCGTACAAACTGATATACATCCGCATACGGATCAAGCACATTCTTCAACTGGCGTAAATGTTTACCAAGGCCTGCATCACGATTAAGGACAATCGTCGGACGTAACAATGCTTGATCACTGTACTCCTGATGGTAATCATCACGATCAATTTCTTGCCACCCTGTCTGTTGCAAGGTCTGCGTTAAATGCGGTTCGGTATAAATCACACGGTGAGTGTTATCCAACAAACCTGAAGCCGTGTATTCCCATTGACCCGCGAGTAATTTAATCGCGACATCGCTATGAGAAAAATTGGGGATACTGGCAACCAATGTAACGGCATCTGCATTAGGCAACTGCTCACCCAATATCCGCAACAAATGACACTCAAAGTCGAGGTGTTCGATCACATCCAACAGCGACAACGTGGTAATATTGTCACCCGCACACGCGTTACAAATCGTCGCAACCGCTTGCTCGGCTTTTAACAAATCAATCGTATGCGCTTCGATACCATTCGCACGCAATGCAGCGACCACATCCACATCAGCATCAAAGCCAATGTAACGCAAACCTGCTTCTTGCAGCTTGCCCGCAATCGCTGCATAACCACAACCCAAATCAACATGCACCATACCGGGAACAGCGTAACGGGTAATCAGCTTTACAGCACAGGCGTATACACTAACATCGGTATAACCAAATTTATAAAGACCGCTCATACGCCCCCAACTCGATGTTTAACATGGGAATCCCCAGTAACCCAGTGGAAACACTATCACTGTGCGCTTTAAAAACAATCGCATCATGAATCCAATGGTGCACCACATGATTTTCCTGTGTACCTTCGGCAACAGCAATCCCAATGGTGTACTCACCAGACGGCATTAAGGGCATCCGAAAACGAAACGATGCCTGTAGGTAGTCACCTTCAGCAAAACGCTGTGGCTGCGTGGCATAACTCAGAAAAGTATTGTCACCAAACAAGTTTTGCCCAAGCTTATTTTTCACCAGAAAACCGACAATGGGACTGCCTAATTCTATGGATGTTTGCGCAACCACCTGCAATTCCACCTGTTCCCCACCGACAAACCATGCTACGGCCTGTTTCCCTGGCACACGCAAATAGGCATCACGAATTTTCACTAAACCTGTTCCAAAGTTTTCACCATTATCAGAGAAAAGGAATACTTCGAGATCATTGCGCAACGTAGAGGTGTTTATAAAATCTTGGCGTACATCACGAAAATCCTGCATGGGTACAAACGGCTTTGTCACTGCGGATGTATCGCTTGCCTGACGATCAGTATTGGCATACAGTGCCGCCAAATAAGCCTCACACACAATCTTTGCTGTATCCAACGCTTGCATACGAGACTGGTGCAACCAAATCGCTTGATCGCACAAACTAATAACACTATTGGTGTCGTGAGTGACAAATAGGATAGTCCCACGTTGTTTAAACTCACGTAAAAAACGCATACACTTTTGCGTAAAAAAAATATCCCCAACTGCTAAAGCTTCATCTATCACTAAAATATCAGCATCCACATGCACAATCACTGCAAATGCCAAGCGCACATACATACCACTCGAATAGGTTTTCACCGGCTGATCCATAAAACTGGCAATATCCGCAAAAGCAATAATAGCATCAAGTTTGGCATCAACTTCCTCAATGGTTAATCCATACAAAGAAGCCGCCATATACACATTTTCGCGCCCCGTGAATTCAGGATTAAACCCAGCCCCCAATTCCAGCAAGGCAGCCACCCGCCCATTCACTTCAATACTGCCCGTGCTGGGTGTCAACGTGCCACAAATCATTTGTAGCAATGTTGACTTACCCGAACCATTGCGCCCAATAATACCAACCGTCTCACCTTTTTTAATCGTGAAGGAAATGTCTTTTAATGCCCAAAAATCGCGGTAATACGTTTTTTTATCACCATGCAACATTTGCAGCAAGCGGTGATGCGGTTTATCGTAAATAGGATAATTCTTACCAACACCTTCAACTTTAATCGCAAACTCAGAGGACATCAGCAAACCCTCCTCTGGTTTTCTGGAACCATGCAAACCCCAACCAACCAACCAAACAAGCGCACACCGTATAAATGGCGAGTCCGCTCCAATCCGGCGGATTCCCCCAAACAACCACTTGGCGAGTTTGTTCAATAATAAAGGTTAATGGATTCAACAATAACCACGTCTGAAACCTTTCTGGCAATGCAGATAATGGGTAAAACACTGGACTCATGAATAACAACACCGTTGTCAATAATCCAGTAATTTGCGCCACATCACGCAAATAAACCCCCATTGATGCCAAAAACCAACAGACACCCATAATACCAATGATAAAAGGCAACCACACGATAGGCAACAGTAAAACCGTCCAGGGTACACTGTGCATTAAGGTTAACTCAGCAATTAACAACACCAATACATTAATGCCCGTGTGAAACAAAGCAGGTATCAATACTACCCACGGTAATATTTCCAATGGAAACACTACCTTTTTCACATAATTGACATTGGATAAAATCAAACTCGGCGCTCGGTTCAAACATTCTGCTAACAAACCGTGTGCCACTAGCCCGGCAAATAAGATAACAGCGAAGCTGCCTTGGCTTGCATTGGTATCCACTCCCCAACGTGCCTTGAACACCACGCTAAACACAAACGTGTACACCGCCAGCATAAAAATCGGGTTAAAAAACGACCAAGCCATGCCAATCATGGAGCCACGGTAACGCCCCAACACATCCCGCTTACTCATCTGCCAAATAAGCTGCCGATGACTCCAGAAAGATTGAAAAATAGCCAAAGGATGACTGGGAAGAGGCTGGTATAGCTGCATAAATACAATTTAAATCTTTTTTAACATAGCGGAGGTAATGAGTCCCACATGACTCCATAATGGCTCGCGGTACAAACCAATTTGCCAAAAACCCAACAAACGGGGTAATAACCAGCGATTCCTTGCCACAGCAAAACGTTCGAGAATCACACCGTTCTCAGGGGTGAGTTTACCACGCATCCGTTGTAATGCCTGTAGCTGACGCGAATTTCCTGTGCGAAAAGTACCTTGCCATACATCACGAATTGTTCGCCACCGTAACAACCGTGCCAACCAGTGCGTTTTCATCCCCACCACATTATTGCTGTGCTGACGGTAACGCACACCGGGGTAGGTATCGTAAATCACGTTGCCCCCAGCGCCACTTACTAACGCATAAAGCCACCAATCATGCGCCACCACCGCTACTTGCGCTCCGGCTTCACGCAACAATTGGCAAGCGGCATGATTGAATACCATCGTGTTACCACTGGCAATATTCTGCGTCAATGCATGAACAAAACACGCCGGACGGACAAATGACGACGACAAGCCAAGCTCACGATTCTCCCCATCCACCAAGCG
Organism: uncultured Thiothrix sp.; assembly: GCA_964420315.1. Classification (GTDB taxonomy): domain Bacteria; phylum Pseudomonadota; class Gammaproteobacteria; order Thiotrichales; family Thiotrichaceae; genus Thiothrix. Next base: position 17,063 of record CAYQTB010000032.1, read on the forward strand.
AGTGCGGGAACCGTACAACGCCGGAGTCTCTGCCGAAACTGTATTCAACCAATTCACCGCCCGCTGAAGTTTGTCTGCTTCCCACACATCATCCTGATCACAGAACGCATAATAATCGGCTTGAATATCAGCACGGCAAGCCAAAGATAAAAAATTAGCCACAAAGCCTTGGCGTGGTCCATGCACAATAGATAAGCACCCTTTGAACCATTTTGCTCTATACTCGGCAAGAATAGCGAGGGTATTATCTTGCGAGCCATCATCAGACACCCATACGCCCCAGTGCGGGTACGTTTGAGCCGCCACTGATTTGAGTTGGTCGCTTAAATAGCGACCACCATTATACGTACAAAGCAGGATAGCGACCGCTGGTGTAGCACTTTTGTTCAAGACGTAATGAATTCTTTTATATTAAAACAACATGAAATATAGCCTATTCAAGCTGACCCTGTATACCCTGCTGCTGCTCCTTAACCTCGTGTTAGTACGCTGGCTAGCGGAATGGATCCTTCCAGACGCGCACGCACACCCCACCAGCAAATACCTATGGCAAATCATGGTTTATCTGCTAATTTTCTTCCATCTACGCCTATTAACCCGGCGCATGGTAACGACCTCAGAAACTTGGCTGGTACTCAAAGGCAGTGCGATTGCCCTGATCATTAACTTCGCGCTGATGTCACTATTGAAGCAATCGGATCACTATTCACGTTTCATCATCCTAATGTTTTTCAGCCTAAACCTATTGCTACCCATCTGGATTTACTACCTAAAGCGCCGCTGCCTGCAACACCCCTTATTGCGTGAAAAAGTGTTGTTACTCTGTGACGAAACCGCCTGTGCGGACTCCCACCAATGGCTAAAAGCGGACAACCCGTTTGGTTTCGATGTCGCCGCTACCGTGAATATCAACCACTATTCCCCCGAAGGGCTAGAATCCAAGGTTTCACAAATCCTCGAAAAACAGCACTTTTTTGCCACCATTATCATGCTGGAAAATACCGGCATGGAACGCATGTTTCACCTCATGGATCACATTCAACACAAAGTGAAACGTATCCTACTCGTCCCACGAATGACCTCTTTGCCGCTGTTTAATGCCGAAGTTTTCAACTCCATCAACCAGAAAGGTTTGATTTTCTTTGTTCGCAATAACTTGCTGAGTGACAGCGACCGCACCTTTAAACACGTCTCGGATTTCATCTTAGCGTTCCTGCTTACCTTGGTTTTATCGCCGTTTTTGCTTGGATTGTATGCATGGGTTTGGCTGGCAACCGACGGTAAACCGATTTTCAAACAAAAACGTATCGGACAAGACGGCAAAGTGTTTAGAATTTACAAGTTCCGTACCATGCGTGCCGATGCTGCTGAACAACTGAAAAAAATTCTTGCCGCTGACCCTGCTGCACGGGAAGAATGGGAGCGTGACCACAAACTCAAGCATGACCCGCGCATTACCCGCGTTGGGCAATTTTTACGACGCACCTCGTTGGATGAACTCCCACAATTGATCAACGTGTTACGCGGGCAAATGTCATTGGTCGGCCCCCGTCCCATCATTGATGAAGAAATCGTTGATTACGGCGAATACATCGACTATTACCAGCAAGTCAGACCGGGCATCACCGGCTTGTGGCAAGTCAGCGGGCGCAATGAGCTAAGCTATGCCGAGCGCGTCCAGTTGGATGTCTGGTATGTACGCAACTGGTCACTGGAGCTGGATTTAATCATTCTAACCAAAACTTTTGTAGCGGTGCTCTTACGCAAGGGCAGTTATTAAACAAGCAAACACGAGACGTAATACATGCAAAAACTCACCTGTTTCAAAGCCTACGACATTCGCGGCAAGCTGGGCGAAGCGCTTAACGACGACGTGGCTTACCGCATCGGGCGGGCGTATGGGGAATTTATCGGCGCGGGCAAGCAAGTCGTGGTCGGCGGCGACGTGCGCCTGACTTCCGAAACCTTAAAGCTGGCACTGGCGAACGGCTTGCAAGACGCAGGCGTGAACGTCATCGACATCGGCATGACCGGTACAGAAGAAATCTATTTCGCCACCTTCCACCTCGGCGTAGATGGCGGCATTGAAGTCACCGCCAGCCACAACCCGATGGATTACAATGGCATGAAGCTGGTGCGCGAAGGCTCACGCCCCATCAGCGGTGACACCGGCTTGAAAGACATTCAGCGCATGGCGGAAGAGAATAACTTCCCGCCTGTTACCCAACGCGGCACGCTGACGCAGCAATCCTGCCTTGCCGCTTATGTGCAACACTTGCTGGGTTACATCGACCTGCAAGCGATTAAGCCGCTGAAACTGGTGGTGAATGCAGGCAATGGCGCGGCGGGTCACGTCGTCGATGCGTTGGAAGCGGAATTCAATCGCCTGCAAGTACCTGTCACCTTCATCAAAGTGCATAACGAACCGGATGGCACGTTCCCGCACGGTATTCCCAACCCGTTGTTGCCGGAAAATCGAGCGGATACCCGTGATGCGGTGTTAGCACATAACGCAGACATGGGAATTGCGTGGGATGGCGATTTTGACCGCTGCTTCCTGTTCGACGAAACCGGCGAATTCATCGAAGGCTATTACATCGTCGGCTTGCTGGCAGAAGCCTTCCTGCAACAGCATCAGGGCGCAAAAATCATTCACGATCCGCGCCTGACCTGGAACACGATTGATGTGGTGCAAGCGGCGGGTGGCGTGCCGATTCAATCCAAAACCGGGCACGCTTTTATTAAGGAGCGGATGCGGCTGGAAGATGCGATTTACGGCGGCGAAATGAGTGCACACCACTATTTCCGCGACTTTGCGTACTGCGACAGCGGCATGATTCCGTGGTTGCTGGTAGCGCAATTGATGAGCGTGAAAGGCAAAACCTTGTCCACGCTGGTCAGCGAGCGTATTGCGAAATTCCCGTGCAGCGGTGAAATCAATTTCCACGTTAGCGATGTGCAAGCCTGTATCGCGGCGGTGCGCGAACATTTCACTGCGCTGCAACCGCTGGTGATTGATACCACCGACGGCTTGAGCATGGAATTTGCGGCATGGCGCTTCAACTTGCGTGGTTCTAATACTGAGCCGGTGTTGCGCTTGAATGTGGAATCACGCCAAGACATGGCGTTGGTGCAAGAGCAGGTTGCAAACATTAGCCGTTTCTTCTGATTCAGGCTGTAAGGGCGGTTCGTGAACCGCCCTTAGTTAAATCTGTTCTACAAATGCCCAATCAATACTGAGATCGGGCAAGGCTTGCAGAGCAATCGGTGCATCCATGCCGTATACGGAGGGGCGGCTGTATTTTCCCGCCTCATCCAAGGTGTACACCATGACCCAGCGTTCGGTGGGATGCACAATCCAGTATTCCCGCACGCCGTGCTGTTCATACAAACGGGTTTTGGTGTGCATATCCTTGAGCGTGGTGGCGGGAGATAATACTTCCACAATCCAATCCGGCGCACCCCGACAGCCTTTATCATCCAACTTCGAGCGGTCGCAAATCACGGTTAAATCGGGCTGCACCACGGTATCCACCCTGTCATCCGCCTCATTCTGACGTGGCAAACGCACATCGAACGGCGCGACATAGCCTCGGCACGATTTGCCTTGCAGGTAATTACCGACCTGTCTGCCCAACTCAAACACGATTTCCTGATGGAGACGAGACGGCGCAGCCATCGCATAGGCGATACCGTCGATTAGCTCCCAACTCTCGTTTTCCGACCAGCGGGCGTAATCGGCATAGGTGTAACGTTCTTCCAATTTTTCGGCAGTAGACATGGCTGTTCTCCACAAAGCAGGTACACGGCAAACATAGCATATTGTGGGTTTTGGGGCAGGCGCTTTGCAAACATGACAAGCCGGATAAACTGTGCAAAAATCAATAAACCTAATTTAATGAGAACCTGTTTGATGAGGGCTAAACTCGACGCTTTTTTCCATGACATAGGCTATCGGCTCAAGATCGCCCAAGACACCAAAAAACTGCTGGACAAGCGGCTTGCCAGCAGCTTCAGCTTATTCCCCTACATCGCCCCGGATGAAAATATGATTTCCAAAATCATCCGTGATTTACTCGACCCTAACAGCAATCACGGGCAAGGCGATATATTTCTACAAAAATTCCTTGGAACCATTGGAAAACCTGAACTTTATGAATCAGGTGATCACGCCTGTATACGCACCGAAGAATGCACAACAAACATTGAAAATAACAAACGCAGAATTGATATACTCATTGAGATCAAAAGGAATGGTCAACTTCATGCAGGAATTGCCATTGAAAATAAACCGTGGGCAACAGATCAGCCTAATCAAATTGACAACTATACTGACCACATCAAACAGCGCCACCCTAATTATTACATCGTCTATTTGACACTCGATGGTAGAGAACCACCTGATCACAGTGCAATCAAAACCAAAACTGAAGAAAAAGAAAAGCTCATCACAATGAGTTACAAAGATGATATAGCCGCTTGGCTAGAAACCTGCCACAAAGAATCACAAGCGGAGTATGTCCGCCAGTTTTTACTCGATTTTTCAAACTATTGCCGCCAACCAAATTTAAGTTACACTTCCATGCAAAACATTGAAATTGAAGAAAATACTCTTCTTGATTATCTTTTTGAAAAAAACAATCAGCATCGTTTAGCTCTAGCGTTATCCGTATGTAACTCTTTTGAAAAAATCAAAGAAATAGCATTAGTTAATTTTATCGAAAAATTGGAAAGAAAAGTTAATACCATTTTTTCAGGATACGAGATAGAATCAAATCTTGCAGCACAAAACACCAAAAACACAGAAATATCAATAACAAAATCAAATTGGTGCTGCTTTATAATACTATCAAGTGATAAGAAATATTCAAACAACATGAGTATTGGTGTGTTTTTAAAAAATGGATTTCAAAGAATCACGAAAAACAACTCAAAATTTAATGCTTCAGCAAAAAAAGCTGTAGTTCAAGATTTAAACAATAACTACTCATCTTCTACGGAGAGCACTACTAATGAATGGATTTATTGGACTTACCTTGATAAATATAGAAACTGGAATGAAACCAATTTCCTGATAAACTCCAATGAAAATTCCGAGCCAATAATTGACTACATCATAGATCAATTCAAAAAAATAGAAAGCATTATAACAAAATACCCGGAGATTTTGATCTGATGCCAACCTGCTGGATAATCGCTGGTCCCAACGGGGCGGGCAAAACCACTTTCGCACTGGAATACCTGCCACAAGCATCGTGCCAGCATTTCATCAATGCCGACCTGATTGCTGCCGGACTGTCACCGCTTGCCCCCGAACGCGAATTGGTAGCAGCCAGCCGTATTTTCCTGCAAGAACTCGAAACACATATCCACAAGCAAGAAGATTTCGCTTTTGAAACCACCCTGGCAGGTCGCAGCTACCTACAACTCATCAGCCGCCTTCAACAAGTAGGCTGGCAGGTTGAGCTGATTTACCTCGCCCTACCCAGCATGGAAATGTCAAAGCTACGTGTTGCTGAACGGGTAATGCACGGTGGGCATAACATCCCGCCGAAAGACATTGAGCGGCGTTTCTCCCGCAGCCTACGCAACTTGCTGAATGATTTCAGCTATCGCGCTGACCGTACTCACTGTTTCATGAATAGCCATCTCGCCGAACCCGTGTTTGAACAACAAGGCAATCAGCGGGTCATATTGCACGAGACTTACTACCAACAACTCCTGAAGGAAGCCGGATTATGAACACTCCATCCCAAGACACCCAAAAAATACTGGAGGTGATGCGTAAAGCCGTCGAAAAAGCCCTAGACCGCAAAAAACGCCTCGGTCAATACGCCGTCATTTGGCAAGATGGCAAACCCGTGTTGATCGGAGAAGATGCGCCAAAACCACAAGACAACCATACCATGACCCGCTCACATCCCGCATAATTAGCGTTTTCCGCATTCTGGAGCATTGGATGGCACAGTACATTTACACCATGAACGGTGTCGGCAAAGTCGTCCCGCCGAACCGTCACATTCTCAAAGACATTTACCTCAGCTTTTTCCCCGGCGCGAAGATCGGCGTACTCGGCTATAACGGTGCGGGTAAATCCACCTTGCTGCGCATCATGGCAGGCATTGACACCGACATCCTCGGCGAAGCCCGCCCGCAACCCGGCATCAATATCGGCTACCTGTCGCAAGAACCGCAGCTTGACCCGACCAAGGACGTGCGCGGCAACGTCGAAGAAGGCTTAAAAGTCATCAAAGACGCGCAAACCCGCCTTGATGAAGTCTACAATGCCTACGCCGAACCCGATGCCGACTTCGATGCCCTCGCCGCCGAACAAGCGCGTTTAGAAAATATCCTGCAAGCTGCCGACGCGCACAACCTCGAACACACCCTCGAAGTCGCTGCCGATGCCCTGCGCCTCCCCCCGTGGGATGCTGATGTCACCACGCTCTCTGGTGGTGAAAAACGCCGCGTTGCCTTATGCCGTTTGCTGCTATCCTCCCCCGACATGCTGATCCTCGACGAACCCACCAACCACCTCGATGCCGAATCCGTCGCCTGGCTGGAACGCTTCCTGCAAGACTTCCCCGGTACTGTCGTCGCCGTCACCCATGACCGCTACTTCCTCGACAACGTAGCGGGCTGGATTCTGGAACTCGACCGTGGGCAAGGCATCCCGTGGGAAGGCAACTATTCCTCATGGCTGGAACAAAAGCAAAACCGCTTGGCACAGGAAAGCAAAGCCGAGCAAGGTCGCCAAAAAGCCATGAAACAGGAACTGGAATGGGTGCGTTCCAACCCCAAAGGTCGTCATGCCAAAAGCAAGGCGCGGATGCAGCGTTTTGAAGAACTGTCTTCCAGCGACTACCAAAAACGTGCCGAAACCAACGAAATCTACATCGCCCCTGGCCCGCGCCTCGGCGATTTGGTGATCGAAGCCAACGGCATCAGCAAATCCTTCGGCGACCGTTTACTGTATGAAAATGTCAGTTTCAGCCTGCCCAAGGGTGGCATCGTCGGTATCATCGGCCCCAACGGTGCGGGCAAAACCACCCTGTTCCGCATGATTACGGGGCAAGAACAACCGGATTCTGGCACATTCAAAGTCGGCGAAACCGTCAAAATTGCTTACGTTGACCAATCGCGTGAAGACCTCGACCCGAATAAAACGGTGTGGCAGGAAATTGCCGATGGGCACGACATTATGACGGTCGGCGGCTACCAGATTCAGTCACGCGCCTATTGCGGACGCTTCAACTTCAAGGGCGATTCCCAGCAAAAACGCCTGTGCGACTTGTCGGGCGGGGAACGCAACCGCGTGCATCTGGCGAAATTGCTTAAAGAAGGCGGCAACCTGTTGCTGTTGGACGAACCGACCAACGACCTCGACGTGGAAACCTTGCGGGCATTGGAAGAAGCGATCCTCAACTTCCCCGGCTGCGCGGTAGTCATCTCGCATGATCGCTGGTTCTTAGACCGGATTGCTACCCACATCCTCGCGTTTGAAGGGGATTCCACCGTGACGTGGTTTGAAGGCAACTACAGCGATTACGAGGAAGATTACAAGCGGCGGCATGGCAATGATTTGAATCCGCAGCGGATTAAGTACAAGAAATTGAAAGCATGATGTAAACTTCCAGCAAGTAATTGGTACTGCTGTTTTAGCTTCAGCAGTACCGTTTGCTGATAAAAACATGCCACACACACCATTTATAATAAAAATGAGCTACTCTCTATGATAATATTTATTAGCTGTGTTTAAGGATTAAAAATCAACCACCTAGAGGCTATAGAGAAGTGTTAGAGACAATCACGGTAGCAGACACTACCCTTGCCATTATCTTGCGCCGCCATTTCCAAACAGAAGGCATTCGCTTTTTCACACCCGATGATTTTTCTCAGCAATTGGCTTACATGAGTCGCCCGACAGGCTATGTTATCCAACCCCACGTGCATAACCCCGTCAAGCGCGAAGTGCATTTTACCAAGGAAGTACTCTTGATCCGTTCCGGTAAAGTGAGGGTGGATTTTTACGACGATGCCCAACACTACCTTGCTAGTCGGGTGCTGGATGCCGGT
>CAYQTB010000033.1:0-25137 GCA_964420315.1 uncultured Thiothrix sp.
GGTGCGTAAGGTGCGGAAATCGCTGATGGCGTAGGGGAGTGTGATCATGTCTGGGCGCTTACCGTGTTGGGCGATGCACGGATTATAGCATGGGTGTTACGCTGGCACGGGGTTTTGCTCACCCTGCTTTCCATCAAGGTGCATCGTTGAGCTTGCAGAGCCTCTTGCACGGCTGGCAGTTGTTGCAAGGTTTCGCGCGATGAAAATGCTAAGTTGCACAAGCATGTGACGGGCTTGGGCTACCGCTGATTTAGGCAAGCGTGTGGTTTTATCAGGAAATACCTGCCGAGCGGTGTCAGGTCGGTCAATAATGCCAATACAGTTAATAAACAATGTTGGCGTCATGCACATATCCAATCATTTCGACAGTACCGATGAATTCACACAGGCGGTGTGGCGCTTTAATTTTCGCCCGGATTCTTATATTCATCCCAGTTGGCTGGCAATCATGCCAGACGGCACAGTCATGCAAGCATTGTTTGGTCAAGCCCGTGGAGAAAGCCGTTTATTGCAACACCTGATGCAGCGCTTGGGATTGCACGACAGCGTATTTTTCGATTTCACTAAACCTTTGACACGCCTAGCCCTATGGCGTGGGCAAGAACTGGGGCAATTGGTGTTGTACCTTGGCGCCATGTTCCACTTTCAGTTATTGCGCCGGATTGTGACCCGCGATGATCTGCTTAAAACCCAGCGGGTGTTGGGTGATGATTTGTACCGCTTTGTGCAACAACGTGCGCCGTTGCTGACACACAATATCAGTGCAGAAATTGAATTTCCCACGCCTATCGGTTTGAAAAAGCGCTTTGTGTTGGCGGGAATGTTGTGTTTACGGGCGGCATTCGCCGGTTATCCGCCGTCTTTCTGGAAACGGTTGGTCTACAAGCTGGAACGTGAATATTATGTGTTGTGGAAGCGTCACGCGAAGTCGGGGCAGGCACTGGAAACGCAAGCTGCTGAATGCGCGGTGTTAGTACAAAAAGTAGCAATAGAAATCAAAATGGGGGTCAGTCGCGATGGCAAAATTCTTTTCAATTAAACCGGTAGAGGCACCATTACGTGCCGGTCAGAAAGTCTTGAAAGCCGCAGATTATGAGGAATTAGTCGCCTATGAGCGCTTGGCATTCGATCTGGAACATCGCCACCGTCAACGTGAAGAAATTATGTCGGTCGCGTTAGGGCGTTCCATTAAACGGGGTTTGGAGCAAGGGCGTGAACGAGCCAATCAGGAAGCAGCCGAAAAAATGGTGTTATTCACCGGGCGGGTCAATGACGCCCTGATGGCACTGGAAGGCGAATTGGTGGAGTTGGTGACGAATGCGGTTCGCAAAGTGCTTTACAGTTTTGATCAGGAAGAGCGGGTTAGGCAAGCAGTGTTGGGTGGTTTGGAATTAGTGCGTGGTAGCCATAAGTTGTTGGTGCGGGTACACCCGCAGATGCAGGCAACTATTGCCGAGCAACTGGATGCGATTCCGCACCGTTTTACCAGTCTGGAAGTGGTCGGCGATGATCAGGTGGCGGTGGATGGTTGCATCCTAGAGTCAGATATAGGCATTGTGAACGCGAGCTTGGAACAACAGATGCAGGTTATTGAGCAGGCTCTTCGCGGGACTTTTTCGCGTCCTGCACTTTAATGATTTCCTTGAGCTTTTCCAGCTTCAGGTTGGCTTCGCTGGAATGTTGTTGTGCGGTTTGTACTTGGGCGGCGGCGGCTTGCAAGCCTTGTTGGGCATCGGCAAGTTCAGCACGTAGGCGTTCTTCTTCTAAGCGTAAGTCTTCCAGATTTTTCTGGTATTCAAACAGCATTTGTGGGGCAAACGGCTGGTTTTTCAGGTTGGCAAACAGGGCTTCTTGATGTTCCAGCCGCCACTGTCCGAAGCTGACCAGTTGCTGTTCTTTTTCATGCAGGTGTTGTTCATGGGTTTGCAAGATGCGGCGTTGTTCTTGTAATTCGATGAAACGTTGTTCCATGCGGCGAGCGCGAATGGTTTTTAACTGTTCTAAGCTCATGACACTTATCCTGCCAGTTGTATGAGCCAGTTGATGGTGTCATCAAAACTGGAATATTCGTGGGAAGGTTGTTTGAGGAAGCGCAGAATTTCATCCATCTTGCGGATCGCTTCGTCTGCGAGTGGGTCGGAACCGTGCTTGTATTCACCGACTCGCAGCAAAAATTCGATTTCCTTGTATTTTGCCAACAAAGTCCGCAAATGTGCCGCTGCTGCGCGGTGTTGGGGGCTAACCAATTGCGGCATAATACGGCTCAGGCTGGCGAGGATGTCGACCGCTGGATAATGGTTGCCCGCTGCCAGATCGCGAGACAGCATAATGTGCCCATCCAGCAGGGAGCGTACTTCATCGGCAATCGGGTCACTCATATCGTCGCCTTCCACCAGCACGGTGTAAAATGCAGTGATTGAACCTTTGTCTGAATTGCCTGCGCGTTCGACCAGTTTGGGCAGTTCTGAAAATACCGAGGGTGGAAAACCACGTCGGGCGGGCGCTTCCCCGGCAGCTAAGCCGATTTCGCGTTGCGCCCGCGCAAAACGGGTGAGTGAATCCATCAGCAATAGCACATTATTGCCTTTGTCGCGGAAATATTCGGCAACCGCTGTGGCAACATAAGCGGCTTTGAGACGCTCAATCGCTGGGCGGTCAGAGGTGGCAACGATGAGGATGGTTTTTTGCATACCCTCCTCGCCTAGGGCTTCTTCCATGAATTCGCGGACTTCGCGCCCACGTTCGCCGATGAGGGCAACCACGTAAACATCCACTGCGGCGTGTTGCACCAACATGCTGAGTAAGGAGCTTTTGCCAACCCCCGCACCGGCAAATACACCGATGCGCTGCCCGATGCCGCAGGTAATCAGCGCATCCATTGAGCGAATCCCCAAGGAAAGCGGGCTACTCACCCGATCGCGGGAAAGTGGGTCTGGGGGTGTGGCGTAGACGGGGTAGTGTTCGGTGAAAGTGGGCAAGGGTCGGTCAGGATTTTCTTGCACGCGCCCAATGCCATCGAGCACACAGCCGCGCAGGTGTTCGCCAACCCCAACTTCGAGCATCTTGCCGGTGGTAATCACTTGGGTGTGTGCAGAGACGCCTTGCATATCGCCGATCGGTGCAAGCAGTGCAATATTTTGCTCAAAACCGATCACTTCCGCTGGAATTTCGCGTGGATCGCCGCTGTTTTTTAACAAGCATAATTCGCCGAGTTTGACACGGGGGACAATGGCGCGAACGACCGTGCCGGTGACTTGTACAATGCGCCCGTGCAATACCAGTGGCGTGCATTTTTCGAGGTTATGGCGCAAGCGTTCGGTGACGTGGCCCAGGGGGGTACGGGGTCTCATGTTAGCCTGATCTCGCCAATCGGGTTTAAAGAGATGTTGGTGGTGAGTTCCTGTACCGAGATGACGGGCAAGTCGGGGAAACTGGTTTCAATGTGGCGGCGAATATGGCGGCGCAATTCCAAATTGGTCAGGATAACCGGGCGCATCTTGTCTTTGGCGTGTTCGCTTTCGAGGTCTCGCAAGGCTTTGGTGAATTGTTCGGTGGCATCAGGATTAAGCGCAAAAAATACGCCATTGGGGGTTTGGCGCAGGCTGTTTTGCAACAGTTTCTCGGTTTCGGGGGCGAACATGTAAACCGGCAGTACGCCAGTGCCATTGGTGAAGGTGTAAGACAATTGACGTTTGAGGCTGATGCGTACCCGTTCTGCCAACATGCTGGTGTCTTTTTCGATTTCACCAAACTCGACCAGTGTGCCGAGAATTTGGCGGAGGTCGCGAATGGATATGCCTTCATTGAGCAAACGCCGGAATACATCCACCGTTTTCGGCGTGTTGACCGCACGTTGTACTTCGCGCACCAGTTCGGTGTAACTGGCTTGTTCCAGTTTGGTGTAGAGCGTATGCATTTCCTGAATGCCAATGAATTCCGCTGCGTGTTTGCGCAATGTGTAGGCGAGGTGGAGGCTGATGGCTTGAATATTGTCGGGTGTCGGGCGCGTACCACTGGCTACTAAGTCAGCAGATGCTTTGTCACCGAGGGGTGTCGGTAATGCGGTTGTTGTCGCTGTTGCGCTTGCTGGTTTGAGATTGCCTTGGGCGACAGGTATACCGCGAATTGAAATTTGGTAGACATCATTATTCAGTTGCGAAGCAAGGCGCACACTGATACCGGGTAATGGTACGCCCATGTCTTGATAGAACTCACGGCGGATACGCATGAAATCTTGGTTCAGGGTTTCGAGTGAGAACAAATTTTTGGCTTGTGCAGGCAGTTCGACCAAGGCAGGTGAGAGTGGCTGCATATCTTCCAATGCGGTATGGGTTTCACTGCTGCTGGCAAGGGCCATTTTGCTGCTGTCTTGCTGACCGATCATGGTGGTGATTTCGGCATCAGCAAATTCCATTTGATTTTGTACCTTGCGTATTGCTAGACCGGTAAAGCCTAGCAAAATCGCAAGGAAAAAGAACACGATGGTGGGGAAACCGGGGATTAACCCCATTGCGCCAACGATACCAGCAGCAGCTAACAAAGCGCTGGGTTGTGCGAGTACTTGCCCCCCGATGTCTGTTCCCAAATTGTTATCATCTTCGCCACGCACACGGGTAACGATAATACCAGCGGTAATCGAAATGAACAGGGCAGGGATTTGTGATACCAAGCCGTCACCAATGGTGAGAATGGAATAGAGTTCCACCGCTTCTCCCATGGGCATTCCGCGTTGCATCGTGCCAATGGTGATGCCACCAATGAGGTTGACCATGATGATGATTAGCCCCGCAATGGCATCCCCTTTGACGAATTTCATTGCGCCATCGAGTGCGCCGTACAACTGACTTTCTTTTTCGAGATTAGAACGACGGTGACGGGCATCCGCTAAGGTAATGAGCCCCGCCCGCATGTCACTGTCGATACTCATTTGTTTACCGGGCATGGCATCGAGTGAGAAACGGGCGCTGACTTCAGCGATACGTTCTGAACCCTTGGTAATAACGATGAATTGTACAATCGTAATGATCAGGAAGACGACTAAACCCACGATCAAGTTACCACCGACCACAAATTCACCGAAAGTTTGGATAATATGACCAGCGTCTGCTTCCAATAAAATCAAACGGGTGGTGGCAATACTTAAGGATAAGCGGAATAGTGTGGTGAGCAATAAAATGGAGGGAAATGAGGAGATTGCCAGTGGGTGTGGAATGTAAATGCCCAACATCATCAATAAGATCGCAATGCTCATATTCAAAGCAATCAGCATGTCCATGAGCAGGGTAGGCATGGGCAAAATCATCATGGCAATGATCGCGACCAGCAATAACGCCAGCGCGATGTCACTGCGCCGCGTTAGGCTGGTGAGAAAATTTTGTGAGGCGCTGGACTGCATTAAAACGGTGCTCCTGATCCTTATCCTTGTAATGGTTTATGCGGTTGGGTTTAGGGGCGTTATGTATAAAGTCCTATCATTAATGGCAATAATTTTTACCGGTGTTCCGGCAGGGCAATCGACTCCCGCCAGTTGCCACTCCAAATTATCTAAACGGATACTGCCGATGCCATCCACCAGCGCTTGTTCAAGCGTGATCACTTGTCCGATAAGCTGTTTGCCGGGGTATTCGGTGAATACTTTTTTAAGCGAATGCCACAAGTCCGCTAACAGAGGTGCGACTAATACGCCAATCAGGACGAGCACAAACTGCCAGCGCCAGAGACCATCAGGGTTAAGGAGCATTAATAAACCGGTAATGCCAGCGCCAACACCCAGCCATTTTTCCCACCCTGCGATAAAACGTTGCTGGTATCGTTTAACCAAGCCATGTTTGTTTTTTATATGCTGCGTGGTACGGAAAACCGTGTAGTGTGCTTGCGCCCGCACGTTAGTTTGTCTTAAATCTGCCCAACTTTTGCGTAAACGCTGAGCCAAGGTCATTTGCTGTTTTTCTTGTTCCATAATACATCCATTGTACGAGGAAGCGGTCAATAGGTGGGGTATCTCTATCGTGAAATCGGGTACGCCTGTCTTAAATTATGCGTTGTAATGTTTATTTTTTTGCCTTCCCTTGGTGTTGGCGCAATAAATTAGCGACTCTATCAATGGTTTTTTCAGGTATGTATTGGTCTAATTTGCCCTCGCTAAGCAAATCTTGCACTAACCCCGGATCACTGATTAACGGTATGTTTTCAATGATGGCAATTTCCGCCATTTTTCGTGACATATTATTTTTACCGATAGCCACGATAATGGGCAGAGGCGTAGTACCTGCCTCGTATTGCAACGCAACCGCAACCCCCATGTCGAGAATCACCAGCCGAGCGGTACTAATACGCTTTTTGATGTCCTGTTCGGAGAGTTCACGCCGAATGCCTTGACGCGCGGAACGCACATGCGGATCCCCAAAAATGTCCTTCATTTCTTTTTTGACTTCTTCTTTGGTCATGCGCTGATCTTTAATGAACTCCTGTCTCTGAAACAAAAAGTCCAACACTGCCATGAACAATAGCATGGGTAAAATGTACAGCATGAGCTGACTGGTTAAGTCTTCGACAACCGTTTGTTGGCATTCAACGTTGCATTGTTTGATGGCGTGTAATAATTCGCTCAGCCCCGTACGCAATACAATCAGCAAAATTGCCCCGATAATGATGGTTTTCAACAGTGAGAGTAAGGTCGTGACAAATTGCTTGGCAGAAAAAATGCGTTTGAAGCCACTGGATAAGCCGACTTTTTCGAGTTTTGGGATAACCGGGTCGAAGGAGAATACAAAACCAAACTGCACCATATTGCCGAGAATACCGGCAACTACGGTGATCATCGCAAACGGCACGGCGATGCCGTACATGGCACTCTCAAACATGGCTTTAAACCCAACTTCCACCGCTTGAGGAAAAGGCATGGTGTATAAGCGGGGTACAATGCTGAACATTTCCTTGAACTGATCCATGATCCAGTCCCATGCCAGCATAAAATACAGCACGGTAAACAGCATGATCAACGCCGAGGCAACATCATTGCTGCGGGCTACCTGCCCTTGTTCACGGGCTTTTTTCAGTTTGCGCGAACTGGGTTGTTCGGTTTTTTCTTGGCTGCTATCACCGCTCATCGCAATAAGGCATCCAATATCGTGAGGTTATTACCCATGCGAAAAAAGCCATCTTTGAGGTATTCTGCTAAAAAGCCGATGTACAATGCCAGCATGAAGAAGACTAAACCGCTTTTGACAGGCATCGCTGCTAGGAAGACGTTAAGTTGCGGCAGGAAGCGCCCTACCATGCCCAAGCCAAAATCGACGAGAAACATCATCGCAATAAATGGTCCGGCAATGAGGACGCTGGTATACAACAGCAAGTCCAGTTGTTGCAGGAAGAATGAGGCAACCTCTAGCGTAAACTGCGGGAAAAACTGATCTATCGGCCAAGTTTGGTAGCTGAAATAGAGTGTTTGTAACAAGATTAAAAAGCCGCCCGATACCAATAATAAGGTGGTAAGCAATAGGTTAAATAATGCGCCCAGTGGTGACACCATATTCGCGGTGACGGGTGAGAAAAATAAGGCGCTCATGACCCCGCGCTGCATGTCGATTAAAAAGCCAGCCGCTTTCACGGCCCAGAATGGCACGCTCAGGGTGTAACCCAATAAAAGCCCTAACACTGCTTCTTTCACGAGAATGCCCAGCATCGTTAGCATGTTCAGCTCAATATTCAGAAACTGCTCGTGAGTGAGCGGTAAAATAAACAGACTCATGGTCATGATAACGCCATTGCGCAAGGTGCGGGGGACGATGGGTTCGGTCATGATTGGCAATAAGGCAAACGCAACCAAAACCCTAGGCGCGGTAAATGCCCAAGCTAGTAGCCATGATTGCAGTGCATCGGTTTCCATTAGCGATGCCGTATCAGCGCAATTTGATCAAAGGCATTTTCGGTAAAGGTGAGCAGTTCAGGCCCTAGCCAGCGCACGGTTGCTACAAGTGCCAGCATGGTCACGATTAGCTTAAAACCATGTGGAAGTGTTTGTTCCTGAATCGACGTTAATGCTTGCAATAAGCCAATCAGTAGCCCCACGACTGTTGCAGCAATAATGGCGGGCAGCGATAGATACAGGATGAGTTCCATTGCCACGGAGGTTTTATGGATGATGTCGGTTTCATTCATGGTGTCAATAGCTCAATATTAGACCGTGGATCAAGCGTGACCATCCATCCACTAGCACAAATAGCAGCAGCTTGAAGGGTAGGGAAATGGTCATGGGTGACAGCATCATCATGCCCATTGACATCAATAGGTTAGAGATAACCAAGTCAATCACGACGAACGGCAGGAATATCAGGAAGCCGATCTGAAATGCGGTGGTTAATTCGCTGACCATGAAAGAGGGAATCAACACCAGCAAATGGTCGGTGGTTATTTCCGCTGAATATTTTTCAGGCCAAAGTTTTTGCGTGGTTTGCGTGAAAAATTCACGTTCACTTTCACTGGAGTGTTTAATAAGAAATTGTCGCAACGGTTCAGTGCTGCCTTCTAAGGCATTAATTAGCAACGGGTTGCGAATATCCTCAATAGCAACCCCAAAGCTGTTGAATTGTTCATAGGTTTCCATGAACACGGGAGCCATGATGTAAATAGATAGAATAATCGCGATACCGCTAATGGCTATGTTGGGTGGCTCTTGTTGCAAGCCTAGCGCACTGCGGAGGATATGCATCACAATCACTAGCTTGACGAAGGAGCTAACCATAATGGCAATAAACGGCGCTAACCCCAAGATGGTGAGGGCTGCCAGCAATATGACCGGATTAGGGAAGCTTTCCATGCCTAACTGCTCTTCGCTTTTTTGTTAAACAGGTTGATGATGCGTACTGCAATGCGCCCATTAATTTCGACTAATTCCCCTGTGCCAATCAGCCGATGTTGTGAGCGTATCTGGATTATTTCAGGCAGTGATTTGCCTAGTTCTAAAATATAGCCGGGGCGTAATTGGCGTACTTCATTGAATGATAGCGTTTTTTCTCCTACATCGAAGGAGAGTTGTACCGGTATCTGGCTAATGTGTTCTATGTTTTGTTTTTGTTCATTATCGGACATGGGCATCCACTCGGTCGTAATGGTCAGGGTTGAGGGTGTGGTTTGGCTGAGCATCGCTTCGCAGTAGTAACCGGAATCGAGGCATAAACGGAGTAAACCGTCGTCTGCAAAGCGGGTATTTTCCAGTAGAATCAGGTCTGACGGTTGCAGTTCGTTGATCTCTTGCATGGAAAACACCACGCGGCTGATTTCAAGCCACAGCGGGGTGTCGTGTTCTTCCCAATCTGGGTTGGTGTCAGAAGGCCAGTGGCGCAGGCGCTCTTGTATGTGCATGTAAAGATGCGGGTCGAGCATCAGTACGCCGAATACTTCTTGCAGCATCTGCCGATTTTCTTGTTCAAGTATCTGAATTATAAAGCCTATTGGCATGGTGTGCTGGGTGTTGAGTGGGTCTGCTGACATGGATTGCACGGTTAACTGCAATCCCAAGCCGGTTTCTGCCTGATATAACAAGGGGGCAAGTGCACTTTCAATAATGCTGATGGCGAGATTTTCGGGTAATTGATGGAGTAAACCTTCGGGCAAAAACTGCTTAATACGGTCAGCTAGCGGCCATGCTGACAACCATAGACCTGCTGTCGTGCCACCTAATTCTAAAGTCATGCTGATAGGGCAAAGGTGTTGCGTGTCTGATGCCCCCGGTTGTATCCGAAAATGCGCCACGCGCTTGTCGTCCACGGGGGTAGTCATTCCCGACGATTTGTTCAGCAGAATATTATTCAAGCGCACGGCAAGGGGTGCTTGATTGGGAAACTTTATCGGTGTGAACAGAGTCTGCCGGTTTCTCATTATGGTTGTTATCCTGATTGCTGTTCGCAAATACAGCAAGGCGTGGTTTGTGACTGAAAACATGCAATATCCGCATCAGTCTGCTGACATACCTGGTGAAATTCAACTTTCTTTAGCCGTACGGTCTCAATCTCAGATTAAACGGTTTGCCGTCAATGGTGTTGTTCCACTGAGTAGGGTTTCTAGTACGGTTTATCTTCTTCAGCGTGAATATCAGTAAGCAACAGGATAGATTTAGGCTTGTTTCTATTTGCCGGGGGGTGACTTGGCTATGCATGACACATGGTTCACGTTTCGATGGGCTATTTTATCCCTGCTCTTGGCGGGTAATTTGGCGGTTGCGGCTCCCGTGCCTTGGAAAGCGGACAACTACTCACACTTTTCTGATCAGGAGCCATTGCCAGAATTGTTGAAGACCTTGGCATCATTACAAGATTTGCCCATCGTGGTTAGTCCTAAAGTCAAAGAAGTGGTGAGTTTGCACTTTCAAAATCGCAAGCCTCAGGATATTTTTAATGAACTGGTCAAAAATTACGGCTTGATTTGGTATTACGACAAAGAGGCACTATTTGTATACAAGGAAGAGGAAGTGCAATCCGCGAGTGTGAGTATGAAAAAAATGTCACCGCAAGAATTCACCAATGCCTTAAAACGGCTGGAGGTGCTGGAAGAGCGGTTTCAATGGCAGATTTCCGAAGTCGATAACATTATTTATCTGACGGGGCCGGAGCGTTTTGTGAGTGCGGTGCTGGATATGGCTAAGGTCATGGACACTCAGGAACTCTCAAGGCGGCAGGTGTACCGTTGGAAAGATAAAGACGGCGTCATGAATTACAGCTCAGAAGATCCTGTTGGTGGCATGGGTGCTGAGTTTGATGTCAAGACGGATGAGAAATTTCCGGGCTTTGATGTGGTAGATGTCGTAAAAAATAAAAAACAGGCCGAATAAATGGCAAATCAACATACCTCCTTTATCCTTAAAGTCCTCAGCGGTATTAATAGTGGTGCGTCGGTTCGCTTGAGGAGCGGGGGCGTGGTCATTGGGCGTTCTATGACCAGTGACATTATTTTGCATGACGACAATATCGCTGATCAACACATTCAGTTATTGATCACGCCGGGTTCAGTTACGTTGCAACCGCTGGCTCGTCCGGTATTGGTTGAGGCGCAAGAGATTACGGCTGAAAGCATTGATTTGCAGCCTTATCAGCGGGTGAGGTTGGGTAATGTTGAATTTTTAGTGACTGATAGTCGGGTATCTGATCCGCGTACTCAAGCGCAAACTCCCCCTGAGATCGCTGCTGCTAAACGTGCCGCTGCTTCTGTGGCTAAGGGTAGTCATGTTCCGCCCCAACAGAAAAAATCGCCAGCCGCTAAGGTGCTCGCTAAACAAGGTATGAGCGGCAAGACTTGGTTGCTCTTAGGGCTAGGTTTATTGTTATTGGCTAATCTGGTTCATTGGGCGCCGCAGTTTAACCGTTTTTTGGAAACGCTGGGCTTGCGTGATTCTGGGGAGCAACGGGCGGCGGTTTTGTTGCAAACACTGGGACAGCAGAATTTTAGTTTGGTGAATGAGGCGGATGGTTCGCTTAGTTTGCGTGGTTACACCGACACAGTTGAGGAGCGCAACGCCATTATGGGTAGGATTCAGGATGCAGGCATCAAAGCCAATGTGTATGTCTGGGCGCAAGATGAGATGGCGAATAGCGCCAATATGATTGCCCGTGCGATGGGGCAGCCGGGTGTCAGCTTCAAGCCGGGTGCGACGGAAGGGGTCTTGGTTGCCCAAGGTTTCGTCACTAAAAACGCGGATTGGGAGCGTGTCAAAACCACTATTCTCAATGATGTTGGGGGGCTTAGCACGATTGGCGAGGCTGATTTTCAGTCATTGGATGGTTATTTGGCGTCTTTTGTGCAGTTTATCGAGAAAAAAGGACTGTCTAGCCGGATCACTGCCACAACGGATGGTAAGAGCGTTATAGTTAATGGCGAGTTAACGCAGTCGGAAATTGAAAAATTAAAAAGTTTGCGGCAGGAGTTCATTAGCATACAAGGCGATGGCCCCGCGATTGTGCTCAATGTCACTGACATACGCGACCGCATCACCTTGGCGATACGCAGTGTCAGCGTCGGCAAAGTACCGTTTCTGGTTGCGAAAGATGGCAAAAAGTACATGGAAGGCTCGGCACTTGGTGAAAAGTACTTCGTAAAGTCCATTAAATCCGACCATGTGGTGTTAACGAGTAACGGAATGGATATTCCTTTTTATTATGGTATTGATAAGGGGAGGGTAGACGATGCTGCAAATCGAGCAGAATCTCAAAAATGATGTGTCTGGTATGTATAAAAATGAGCTTTTGGATAAATTTAACCAAGCGGCCTCGGAAGTTCGTGCGGAACTGAATCAAGGCGTTTCCCCTGATGAATACGAAAAATTAAATAGCTTTTTGCTGGCATTAGAAGCCGGTTGCGAGGTCGTTGACCAGTTTTGGACGCAAACCCATCATTAGGTTTGCTTCAAAAGTAAGCATGGAACGCAATGTATAACAGGAAGTTAGGAATTCCCTGCGTTTGGTGGTATTTCACCGGGGATTTGATTTTATGGACGATTAATTTTAGGAGATATGACAATGGATGCAACTACAGCAGCCGCTTCGATTCAAACTGCAACGCAAGAGAGTGTGAATTTATTAAATACTCAAATGCAGAGCAACCGTCAATTGACTAACGCCGGTGTAGCCGCACAGTCAGCGCGTATGCAAGATCAGATGAACTCTGATGCAATGGCTGGTCTTAAGACGATGGCACAAACGATTGGTCAATCAATTGCCCGTTAATTAATTGGGTATCGTCTATCTAAACAATAATAATTTAATTATTATTTTAAGATAATGTTCCAATAAATAATCAATGGCATCATTAATATGTGATGCCATTGTTAGGATAAGAAATATGCAAGCTAGTGTCGAATTACTTCAAATGATTTCCCAAGTGGGTTACATGGCCTGTTTTGGTGGTGATGTTCAGCGTTCCCAAACGATTATGGAGGGTGTTAACGCTATTGGCGTTGAGCAAACTCCCATAAAAATGGGTGTGGCTATCTCAAAAATTTATGCAGGGCATTATGATCAAGCCATTCATATATTGCGAGATGATGTATTGGCAAAAGAATCGGATCATATGAGTGCTAAATGTTTTCTTGGCATTGCTTTAAACCAAAAAGGTGAGAAGGCAGCGGCGAGAGAACTGTTTGAGGAGGTAGTGAGAAAAGGCAATAAGGATGAAAGTAGTATTGCTGCTGCTTACCTTAATACTTAAAGGTATTGGATTATGTTTGATGCGAGTACATTGGTTAATCCAGTGATGCCGACGGGCAGTTTGCAACAGCAACTACCCGCGCCACCGGCTAGTGATGTAATGCGTTTGGAAAACATTTTGACTAGAAGTCATAACGAGACTACTTCTATTTCTATGCGAGATGCTCCTATCTTGCAGATTCAAGAGCCGGTTACGACGGATTCATTTGATTTTAAACGCGTTATGTTGAATAAAATGGGGGAAATTGATCAGTCTTATCACGGTATGATGTCACAAATGTCTACGATGCCTAAGTTTTCAGAATACCTTGCTGAAAAACAAGCAATTAGTGGAAATAACGAGGTCCGAAGTTACCCTGAAGTAGGTAAAAGTGATAATCTGATTAAGCAGATTGAAGAGTCGACAAAAGCATCAGCCGAAAGTCTTTTAGCCTCTAGCGAATACAATCACATACTCAGTCAGTGGGGAATTAAATCTCAGATGTGGATGGGTAAAATGAATATTGTGGTTGCTGCTGTTGGGCAAGTGTCTCAGGGTTTTAAAACATTATTCCAAGCAGGTTAGCTTTAATTAACATTGGTTGCTAAAAGTCGGGAATATACGATAATGATAAATAAGACATTTCGACGCATTGCTATTGCGATGGCATTGGTGCTTCTCACCGGCTGTAAGACAGAACTTTACAGTAATTTGGCTGAAAAGGATGCCAACTCGATGCTTTCGATTTTGTTAAATAACAAAATCGATTCTGAAAAAATTTTCGACAAAAAAGCAGGTGCTTATTTTCTGCACGTAGAAAAATCACAAATTCCCCAAGCGGTACAGCTTCTTAAACAGCATGGCTATCCCAAAGAAAAAATTGCCACAGTTGGGGAGTTATTTAAAAAAGAAGGGCTGATTTCTTCCCCACTGGAAGAGCGTGCCCGTTTTATTTTTGCTTTATCGCAAAGTGTACAAGAAACCTTATCGCAAATTGATGGCGTATTAGTCGCACGGGTACACGTGGTATTGCCTGAAAACAACCCGATTGATAAGGAGGTCAAGCCATCATCCGCTTCGGTCTTCATCAAATACAACCCTGCTTACCGTTTGGAAGACATGAAATCAGACATTAAGTTGATCGTTGAGAAAAGTATTGAAGGGTTGACTTACGATAAAGTCTCCGTGGTGATGGTTCCAGCACAATTTCCGGCAACCAATTAATAGACTGGCGGTTCGTCTACTGGGCGGGTGCGGAATAATTTGAGTACCCACATGTATTGTTCAGGGTGTTGAATGATGAGTGTTTGCAGCCCTGTGTTCAGGGTTTGCGCATTCTGGGCTTCATCTTTACCGAGGAAATTGGGCAAGTGACTGCCGATGATAATTTCATAAGTGCCATGTGTTTGATTAAAGAATGCCATGATCGGTAAGGCAACCGCCTTACCCAATTTTGTTAGTCGTGCTGGTGTGGTCAGCGTGGCTTTGGGAATGCCGAAAAACGGGGCGAACACCGAATGTTTGCTGCCATGATCTTCATCCGGCAAAAAGAACATTAAGCGCCCCGGTTCGAGCGCTTTTACCAATTTCATCATGCCTTCTTCACGCGCCACCACAAACTCCACATCTTGCAGGCGACTGCGGGCAATCAGCCAGTTGATGACCGGGTTACGAAACGGTTTGTACGAGCCGTAAGCACGGTAATATTGCCCGATAGCAACGGGTGCGAATTCTAACCATACCGAATGACCTAGCATTAAGATGACATTCTGTCCGGCAGCAATGGCTTGCTCCAAATGTTCTCGCCCGCTAATGCGGGTGCGTTGGTACACTTGACGGCGAGCGCGGAAAAACAGCTGGCTGTAATCCAGTATGGCGCTGGCATATTCTTGTAAATGGCTTTGCGCCATTTGCTCACGTTGAGAGTCAGTCAATGCGGGGAAGCACAAGCGCAAATTGCTTAACACGACTGCGCGGCGTTTGCGGTTGTGGCGGTAAATCCAGTTGCCCAAGTGTCTGCCAAGCCAGCGGCGAGCTTGCCAAGGCAGCCAAGCTATTCCGGCAAACACCCCAACGCCTGCCCAAGTGAGCCAATGTTGGGGCGCGAGTAATTGGCGCGGCAATGTGCTCACGCTTGCGGTTCGCAATGGATGTTATCAGCCAGCATTCGTGCCGCAAACCAAGTAGCAGCCGGGGCTACGTCGGCAGCACGACCTTTGATCCCGAAGTCAATTTTGCGGCGTTCAACCGTGCTGGGTAAGCTGGAAATGCGCACGGCGGGAAAGGTTCTGAGCAGTTCTTCCATCATGGAGATCAGCTCGCTTTCTTGCACCGAATGCAGTGTCCAGCGTTGTTCAATCGGTGGGGCGGTGTCGAAATAGTGTGCGTAGTGTGTATCCAGCGCCCACTCGACCATCGGCCATGCCATATTAGAAAAGCCAGGGACAAAGTGGTGATGACGTAGTTTGAAGCCGGGAATTTGATTGATGGGGTTGGGAATTAAACTCGCACCGTCGGGCAGTTCGCTCATGCGAATGCGATTGGGGTAAGCCTCTTCACCAAAGCGCTCTTCGATTAGGGCAACGGCTTGCGGGTGGCGCAAGAGTTTGACGCCCGCCGCAGCGGCAGCCGCTTGGCGGGTTAAATCGTCGGGGGTTGCGCCAATACCGCCAAAACTGAACACAATGTCGTCACTCTGCATGGTTTCACGCAAGGTTTGCAGCAATAAATCCCAATCGTCGCCGATCATGCGTACCCATGCCAGCGCTAAGCCGCGTGCTTTCAGGAATCCCATGACTTGCGGCAGGTGTTTGTCTTGGCGCAAACCGCTGAGCAGTTCGTCGCCGATAAGGATTAGCCCGACTTTCATTTTTTTGCCCCTTTGGCGGTAGCGTTTTGTAAGGTGTGTTCGGCGTGTTTTTGTTGTGCCAGCGCTGACCAGTTGGGCGAGGTTTCTGCCCAGCCAGCGGTATGTTGCTGGATAATGTCGGCGAGTGCTTGAATGTGGTCAGGGTTGGCGTTTAGCGCGGGGATGTAGTGGTACGTTTCGCCGCCTGCGTGTTGGAAGTATTCGCGGTTTTCTTCGCGGATTTCTTCCAAGGTTTCGAGGCAGTCGGCAGCAAAACCGGGGCAAATCACGTCAACGTGTTTGATGCCTTCAGCGGGCAAGGCTTGCATGGTTTTATCGGTATAAGGTTGCAGCCATTCCGCTTTGCCAAAGCGTGATTGGAAGGTGACGCGCCACTCGTTGGGGCGCAAGTTGAGTTCTGTGGCGAGCAATCGCGCGGTTTTGTGGCATTCGCAGTGGTAGGGGTCGCCAAGCATCAGGTTGCGTTTGGGGATACCGTGGAAGGACATGATGAGTAATTGTCCGCGTGGGTGATTGTTCCAGTGAGCAAGTACGCTGTTAGCGAGCGCTTTGATGTAGCCGGGGTGATCGTGATAGTGACTCACCAGACGTAATTCGGGCATCCAACGCCAGCGTTTGAGTTCGTCAAATACTTTGTCGAAGGTGGTGGCGTTAGTGGCGGCGCAATATTGGGGGTAGAGCGGTAACACGAGTATACGCCTTGCTCCCGCCTCTTTGAGTTTCAGCAAGGTGGAGGCAATGGAAGGGTTGCCGTAGCGCATTGCTAAGGCGATTTTTACCGGTCCTTTGAAGCGGATTTCCATCGCTTTCTGGAGCGCTTTTTGTTGTTGCAGGGAAATGTGCATCAGGGGGGAGCCGTTTTCCGTCCACACGGTTTTGTATTTTTCGGCACTTTTAGCGGGGCGGGTGTTGAGGATAATGCCATGCAGGATGACGTTCCAGATAATTCGGGGGATTTCCACCACACGTGGGTCAGAGAGAAATTCTTTTAAATAACGCCGTAACCCCACTTTGTCAGGGCTATCGGGTGTGCCTAAGTTGGTGATCAAAATGCCGGTGCATTCGGATTTGCCGTGGAAATAATCTTGTTCGTTAATGAAGCGGCTCATAGCTGGGGATTTCCTCTGCGGTTCTTTTCATACGGGTATTTGACGTGACCAAAGCGCACGATCAGTACAGCCAGTGAAATCAATAAGATAGAGGCGGCAGTCGCTAACATTTGCCATTCGGTCATGGCTTTCATGTCGAGGATGAGGTAGCGGGCAAGGGCGACCATGCCGATGTACAAGGGCATTCGTACCGGTACTTCCCCGGATTGCAGGTAAATGACAATCATGGTGATGATTTCTAAATAAATAAACAGCAGCAATAGGTCAGCAATTTGCACTTTGAGATGGACGAAAATGGTATAAATTTCCTGTCCCACCGCAATAATGGTCGCGAGGGTGATGATGCCGAGCAAGAGGTATTCGATCCCATGCAACAATTTCTGGCTGGCAGAAACGTTCGGTTTGTCCATGTGTGGGTATCCTTGTATTGTTAGCGTTTTGGTAACGCTGGGTAGGTTAAATGATGCAGCCTGATTTGCAAGTATTGGCGCAGCAAATACGTCAAATTGTACGCGAGGAAATTTTACCGCGTTTTGAACACATTGGCTTTGCGGTAAAACAGGATGGCAGTTTGCTGACCGAGGCGGATTTGGCGACGAATCAGCGCATTGCGGCATTTTTGACACAACAGTGGCCTGACATTGCGTTCTTGAGTGAGGAGATGGAGCGCGAGGAACAGGCGCATTTATTGCGGGAGGCGGAGGCGTTGTGGTGTCTTGATCCGTTGGATGGTACGAGCAATTTTGCGGCGGGTATCCCGTTGTTTGCGGTGTCGCTGGCGTTGTTTCAGTGCGGTGAGGTGGTGCTGGCGCTGACTTACGATCCGGTGCGTGATGAAATGTTTACCGCGCAACGCGGGCAGGGGGCGTGGCTGAACGGTAAGCCACTGCGTTGTCAGCCCAGTGAGTTTCAGTTGTGTAATGCGGTGGCAATTGTGGATTTCAAGCGTTTATCGCCTGCCTTAAAGCAGGCGTTGATGACGAACCCACCTTACGGTTCGCAGCGTAATTTGGGCAGTTGCGTGTTGGAATGGGCGTGGATGGCGGCGAATCGTGGCAATCTGTATTTGCACGGGGGCATGAAGTTGTGGGATTTGGCAGCGGGGTCGCTGATCTTGGCGGAAGCGGGGGGCTATGCCGCGACCTTGCAGGGTGAGCCGGTGTTTGTGGCTGCGTTAGCGCCGCGTTCGGTGGTAATCTCCCCTGATCCGGTGTTGTTTGCGGCCTGGTTGGGTTATTTGCAGGCGCAACAGTGAACGCGGCACGGCACACACAGCCCATTGGGGTATTCGATTCGGGATTGGGGGGGATTTCGGTCTTGCGTGAAATTCACCGCCTGTTGCCTGCGGAACACCTGATCTACGTGGCGGATTCGGCTCATGCACCTTACGGGGCAAAAACCTCGAACTATATTCGGGCGCGGAGCAAGCGAGTGGCGGATTTCTTGCTGGAACAGGGCGTTAAAGTGTTGGTGGTGGCGTGTAATACGGCGACGGTTCATGCCGTGGCGTATTTGCGCGAAACCTTGCCGATTCCAGTGGTGGGGATTGAGCCTGCGGTGAAACCCGCTGCCCGCTTGACGCAAACCGGCGTGATTGGGGTGTTAGCCACGCAACAAACCGTGAATAGCCCACGTTTGCAGCAGTTGATTCGCGATTATGCCAGTGGTGTGCGGGTGATTACACAAGCCTGCCCCGGTTTGGTGGAGCATGTGGAGGCGGGGGATTTTAGTAGCACGGCGGTATGCCAGTTGCTCAAGCATTATACTTTGCCATTGTTGGATGCGGGGGTGGATACCTTGGTGCTGGGGTGTACGCATTACCCGTTTCTGGCAGACGCGCTGGTGGATGTGACCCATGGTAGAATGACTATCTTAGAAACCAGTACGCCGGTGACGCATCAATTGATGCGGGTGTTGGAGCAGGAAAGTTTACGCCGCCCGCAAACAGGGCAGGGCAGCGTGCAATTTTTTTCCAGTAAAGCTAATCAGCAGCATGTGAACAGTATCCAAACCTTGTGGCAACAACATGTTGAGGTGAAGTTGCTGCCGGAGGCTTTTCGCTGAACCGGCTTAGTGGTGGTGATGACCGCCTTCGCCGTGAGCGTGACCGTGAGCCACTTCTTCTTCAGACGCAGGGCGTACATTGAGGATAGTCACATCAAAGGTCAGGGTGACGCCTGCAAGCGGGTGATTAGCGTCGATGGTCACGCTATTGGCATCCACGGCAGCGATGCGAATGGTTTGATTGCCAGCGCCGGTTTGGGCGTGAAACTCGGCACCTGCGAAGATTTGTTCCTCAGGAATGCCTTCAAACATGCTGCGCGGTACTTGCTGGGTCATGCGTTCGTCGTATTCGCCGTAGGCTTCGGCGGGCGCAACAGTGACCACTAAGCTGTCGTTGGCTTGTTTGCCGGTTAACTGTTTTTCTAGCCCTAAAATAATATTGTCAGCACCGTGCAGGTAGGCGAATGGTTGGTCAGTATCCGCTTGATCGAGTACTTGACCTTGATCGTCAGTCAGGGTGTAGGTCATGGTGACTACGGTGTGTCGTGCGATTTGCATCAGGCTTCCTTGGCGTATTGCGTTTATCTTTAATCAGCGCCTTATGGTAGACTTTTCTTTTGGTTTTTTCCTGCTTTATGTGAAAAATAACGATGAGCTTACAAATTCCAGCGTTTGAACGGGTGTGTATCTTGGTGGTTGGCGATGTGATGTTGGATCGCTACTGGTCAGGGCAGACCTCGCGTATTTCTCCCGAAGCCCCAGTTCCCGTGGTGCATGTCAACGCGAATGAAGAGCGCCCCGGTGGTGCGGCAAACGTGGCATTAAACATTACCAGCCTTGGTGGGCAGGCGGTATTGCTGGGCTATGTGGGTAATGATGAAGCGGGTCGGTCGTTGGCGAATACCTTGCAAGCGCGTGGGGTGCAAACCCATTTCGTGGCGTTGGATACTGCACCGACGATTACCAAGTTGCGGGTGTTGAGTCGGCATCAGCAGTTGATTCGCTTGGACTTTGAAGAGGGGTTTGCGGGGCAAGATCATGCGCCACTTTTCAGCCAATTCAAGGCGTTGTTGGAATCTGCTGATGTGGTGGTGCTGTCCGATTACCGCAAGGGCACGCTGGAGCGGGCGCGGGAATTGATTGCCTTGGCGCGAGCAGCGGGTAAGCCGGTGGTAGTTGATCCCAAGGCACAGGATTTTGCGATCTATCAGGGGGCAACGGTGATCACGCCGAATCTCACTGAATTCCGTGAAGCCGTGGGCGAATGGGCGGATGAGACGGACTTGGTGCAACGTGGGCAGGCATTGCTGGCGCGATGTGAACTGGGGAATCTGTTGCTTACTCGCAGTGAACAGGGCATGACGTTGTTGCGGCATGAGTGTGCGCCGTACAACTTGCCGACCCGTGCGCGTGAAGTCTTTGATGTGACCGGGGCAGGGGATACCGTGGTGGCGGTGTTGGCGGCGAGTATGGCGGCGGGTTTGCCGCTGGAACAGGCGATGGGGTTGGCGAATCTGGCGGCGGGGATTGTGGTTGGCAAAGTGGGTACGGCAACGGTGGGCGTGCCTGAATTGCACAAAGCCTTGCAACAACACCATGCACAGGTGAAAGGTGTGGTCAGTGAGGCGCAATTGCTGGCGGCGGTGCAAGAAGCCCGCAGCCACGGCGAACGCATTGTGATGACCAACGGTTGTTTCGACATTTTGCACGTGGGGCATGTGACGTATTTGGAAGAAGCCCGCAAGCTCGGCGACCGTTTGATTGTGGCGGTGAATACCGATGAATCGGTGCGAGTGCTGAAAGGCCCGACACGCCCAGTGAATACCATGGCAAACCGAATGCGGATGTTGGCGGCATTGTCTTGTGTCGATTGGGTGGTGGATTTCAGCGAAGACACGCCCGAACGCTTGATTTGTGCGGTCAAACCGGATTTGTTGGTGAAAGGCGGGGATAACGATCCGCAGAAAATCCCCGGTAATCGTTGCGTGTGGGATAACGGCGGTGATGTGGTGGTGCTGAGTTTTGTGGAGGGTGTGTCGACCACCAGCACGATTGCACGGATTCAGAATATGGAGAAAGAAGCATAATGCAGGTTGATGTTCTGATCGTTGGTGGTGGTATTGCTGGGTTGTGGCTGCTGGCGGAATGGCGGGCGCAAGGCGTTAATGCGCTGTTAGTCACCGATGAATTGGGCAAGGGACAAACCATTGCATCCCAAGGCATTATCCACGGTGGCACCAAGTACGCGCTGACGGGCAAGGTGACGAGCGCAACGTTAGCGCTTGGCGATATGCCGCGTTTGTGGCGGGCTGCTCTCAATGGCGAAGGTGCGGTCGATTTGCGCAAGGTTAAGGTGCTGGCAGAATCGCAATTATTGTGGACATCGGGCGGACTCGGTTCACG
Source organism: uncultured Thiothrix sp. (assembly GCA_964420315.1). GTDB lineage: Bacteria > Pseudomonadota > Gammaproteobacteria > Thiotrichales > Thiotrichaceae > Thiothrix. The sequence continues at coordinate 21,562 of CAYQTB010000033.1, forward strand.
GATGACCGGTTTTTTTGCCAGCAAAGCGATGCAAAGCCGGATGGAAGCTGTGCCTCGCGACGCTTACCCTGATTTGTTCCGGCATCCTGAATTTCACGGCGGTTTGTATCGCTTGGATGAGCCGGTGTTGGATGTGCCGTCATTGCTGAAAACCTTGCGTGAACAGTTGGCGGATGCGTTGGTGCAGGTAGATGTGCAACGTTCCGGTTTGCAGCCCGCCAACAATGGTTATGGTTATCAGGCCGTGTTACCGAACGGTCAGGTGCTGGAAATTGCTGCTCAGCATATCATCCTGACCGCTGGGGCAGGTAACGAGGCACTGTTGACCAGTATTGCCTGCCGTTGTCAGCCGCCACTGCGGCTTCCTAAGATGCAGCGCCGCCCGTTGCAAATGGTGATGGTGCGCGGGCAGTTGCCGCTGCTTTACGCCCATGCCTTAGGGATGAGTGACAGGCCGCGCGTCACGATTACGTCACACCGGGATCGGCATGGCAACACGGTGTGGTATATCGGCGGGCAACCGGCAGAGCAGGGCGTGGGCAAACCTGCGGCTGAGGTGATTGCCTCCACCCAGCATGAACTGGCGCAACTGTTACCGTGGGTCGATTTCACAGACATGGCATGGTCGACTTGGCAAGTGGATCGTGCCGAAGGTTGCCAGCCGGATGGTAGCCGCCCTGATCAGCCGATGGTGCAGCACTTTGCGAATGTGACAGTGGCATGGCCGACGAAATTGGCGTTTGCACCGCTGTTGGCAGCACGTTTGCGCACGCCGCTGGGGGCGTTGGTAAGCGCAGAGGCTTCACTCGACAGGGTTGCTGGGGCATTGCCTACGCCGCCGGTTGCTACCAGCATTTGGGATATGGGTTAACGGAATAATGAGAGCGTCACTTCGACCTCCAGTGCTTGGCGACCTTCACGTAACAAACTAACCTTTACCTTGCTGTGACGCGGGTAGTTATCCAGAAGCTTGTTTAATTCGTTGATATTGTTAACCGGTTGCCCGTCTAGCGCTTGAATGATGTCACCCAGCATCAAGTCATCTTCTGCGGTCAGTGTGGTTTCACGAATGCCCGCTAGTGCTGCTGGTGTATTCGGTTGCACCCGTAGCACTAATACCCCGTGTGTGTTTAATTTGGCAGTAATGCGTTCGCTGATATTGTCATCCAACACCACTCCCAAAATAGGGCGCGTGTAACGCCCGTCTTTGACTAGGCGTGGCACTACCCGGTTCACTACATCCACGGGAATAGCAAAACCAATGCCAGCCGAAGCGCCGGATGGGCTGTAAATGGCGACATTGACCCCAATCAAACGTCCAGCACTGTCTAACAATGGACCGCCGGAGTTGCCGGGGTTAATCGCGGCATCGGTTTGAATCAAACCATCCATGCTGCCGCCTTCTTCCGCATCAATACTGCGGCGTAATGCCGAAATAATCCCCGAAGTTAGCGTGTGATCCAAGCCAAACGGGTTGCCAATCGCCAATACATTCTGCCCCACACGCAAATCACTGCTGCTGCCAATTTGAACAGGTGGTGGGGCATCTGCCATATCACGCAGGCGCAATACGGCTAAATCGTGTTCAGGACTGGCTCCGACAACATCAGCTTCAAAAACACGCTGGTCAGCAAACCGAATTTTGGCGGTGTCATGACCTTCGACCACGTGGTAATTGGTGACAATATGTCCTGAATTGTCCCAGATGAAGCCGGTACCCGTGCCTTGCGGGATTTCACGAATATTGCGGCTCCACAAGTTTAGTACCCGTTCCACCGTCGTGATGTACACCACAGAAGGGCTGTTACGCTCGAAAATGGCAATCGTGGCTTGCTCATCCGCCGCCAAATCCCCCCGCGCAGTGATGGTACGCGGCTCATTCCCGGAGGTTGCCTGAAACCACGGAACCCAGACCGGTTGCGCTACCCACAGCAATAGCACTGCCAGCAATACCCACAAAAACAACGCCAGTGAGCGGTTTCCATTCATATTCTTACTTCTCTAAATCGAGGGTGAACAGGGTCAGCGTGGTGGGCAGAAAATCTTCATTGCCATCATCACCAACCATCAAATACTGATTGCCCTGAATATGGGTCAGACCTTCGTAATTATCAACCAGCAAATGACTCGATAACACTTTCAGGTCTTGCAGCGTACACGCCTGATCTTTGGAACATTGTTGAAAATCCAGATAACGCAAACTCACCACCAATGGGTTCAGAAAACCTGACCATGCCCGTTCCATCACCAATAAATTGCCATTCGGCAAGACCTCTAGCGCACTGATTGCACTGTTTTTTGCAGGGTACGCCGTAAATGACCATTGTTGCTCCTTGGTAGAATACAGCGTGTGTAAATTACGCGGCTTACCCTTCAGCGGCATTTCTGGGGTAGTGATAAAGCCGTAACGCGGATGAAACGTAACAGACTCCAAAGCGTGATTGCCGTGCCGATAGTTACGTCTATCGTCCAAAACCGCCGGTAAGGTGATATTACGGATGGCTCGGCCTTGCGGGGTAAACCGAATCAAGCGTGGTACACCCTCAAACGCAATCACCAATTGCGAGTCACCGCGTTTGCCATTATTGGCATTCATTAGGGTTAATCCTTCGGAATCGCCGCGACCTTTTTTGATACGTTCTCCCTCCTTATCCACAAGGGGTGCTGCATACACCGCATTAGCCGCTTGCAGGCGATTTCCCTGCAAATCGAGACGAAAATGAAACACCGCACCTTTGTCGGAAATAGCATAGAGCAATTGTTCATCCTGATCCCAAGCCAACCCAGACAGTTCACTGATTTTAACCCCATTCACCGTATGTGGCGAAATCACCAAACTATTCTGCACCGCTACAACGGGAGCCGCACCCACACTAACAGGCAATATTGCCTGCACTGCCAGCCATAACACCAATCCCAAACGCCTCATACCGACACCTCTTTCTTATACTGGCACATGAATGCACGCCGCATCTTAATGACCTCATCACACACTGTAAACCTATCATTCATCCCGCGAACACTACCGTTAATAGTCCTAATAAACACAATTAGATAACCCATTTTTAAATTAGCGCCTATACTGATTTTGGCATTTGCCAAAAAATAAATTTACCACGGTTTAAAGGAGTCTACTTATGGGTGTGGAGATTACTGAAATTCTAGTCATGTTGGGTATTGGTGCGATTGCTGGTTGGCTGGCTGGTATCATCATGAAAGGCGCAGGTTTTGGTCTGATTGGTAACATCATTGTGGGGATCGTTGGCTCAGTCATTGGTACGTTCGTAGGCGGTCTTTTGTCTGTAAACTTGGGCGTTAGTCCGCTGTTGGGAACCCTGATTTGGGCGGTGATTGGTGCGGTTATCTTGTTGTTCATCATCGGCTTAGTGAAACGCGCATAGCCTTCCCCGACACGTTTTGTCATATTTAAACGCCGCTTATTTCAGAGCGGCGTTTTTGTTGGTGAACCCCATGCCGATACCCGACTATCAAACCTTGATCAGATTGCGCGGCAAACCTCGCCCTTCAGGGCGGGGAGGATAGCGTGGTGGCAAGGCGGCTCGATGCCGCAGTAGC
>CAYQTB010000034.1:0-24355 GCA_964420315.1 uncultured Thiothrix sp.
CTTGGTTAAACACGTGCTGCAATAGCGCAAGGGTGACGTAGGACTGTGTGCCTGCGTCGCCCTGCAATACCGTGAATGGCGCATCCGGCTCACCAAACTGATCAACGACCAGCGCTGCTTTGCTGAAATCGTGATCACGGGTATAATCATTCACCGTTACAATGGTTTTCAGGTTAGCGGCTGTGGACGAACGGATACCGTTATCCGAATCTTCAAACGCTAGGCATTCTTCAGGCTGTAAACCCATTTGCTGCATGGCATACACGTAAATATCGGGCGCAGGTTTTTTCTTCGGCACGATGTCGCCCGCCGCAATGCATTCAAACCAACCGATGGGTTCCTCTCCTAACGTAGCTTTCAGCAAATAGGTGACGTTTTCTGGGGTCGTGGTCGTGGCAATGCCTAAACGTAATCCCGCCGCCCGCGCTTCGCGAATCAAGCGTTCTGCACCGACGCGCAAGGGAATTTCGCCCGCTTGTAACATCGCCAGATAGAAATGGGTTTTGCGCTGGTGCATCCGCGCGGCAAACTCGGCGACGCCTTCGGCTGGCGCAAAGTCTGGCAGGTATTTTTCCACAAAATACCGGATACGCTCTTTGCCGCCGGTCACTGTCAGCAAGTCGGCGTACAAATCCACACTCCAGTCCCAATCGAGACCGGCTTCAGCAAAGGCCTTATTAAAGGCGGGGCGATGTCCGTCACGTTCGGTATCGGCAAGTGTGCCGTCCACATCGAAGAGCAAGGCGGTAAGCTGTGGCATAAAATTATCCTGATAGTTATGTTGCGCCGGATTCTAGCCCATTATGTTACAGCGCTTCAAACTGAATCGCAGTCCGTAACTCACCTTCAAACAACGCATCAAAACCGACCAAACCGCGCTGTTGCCGCACCAGACAGGCAATCCCATTAAGGGCAAACACAGAAAGAATCCATAGGAACGCATATTCGCTAACCTCCGCCGGTAATCAAAGCCTGACTATGGCGAAACCCCCAACGCTGGTCAATTACCCCAACAATTCTAATTGCAACGTATCCACGTCCAGCGTTTTCATTTCCGCCAAACTCGGTAACTCATCCAGTGACTTGAGATTGAAATAATCCAAGAAATGGCGGGTAGTGCCCAACATTTCGGGTCTGCCCGGGACTTCTTTATGCCCGATGACCCGCACCCAATCACGCTCCAACAACGTTTTGATCACATGGGTATTCACTGCCACGCCGCGCACTTCTTCAATTTCGGCACGGGTAATCGGTTGTCGCCAAGCAATCAGCGCGAGTGTTTCCAAAAACGCACGGGAATATTTTTGCGGGCGCTCGTCGTCGTGACGCTGCACCCAAGACTGAAATTCCGCGCGGGTTTGTAACCGAAACCCACTGGCAGTTTCCTTGAGTTCAAAGCTTTGGTTAGCACACCCGGTTTGCAATGTTTGTAAGGCGTTACGAATAGCGCCCCGCGAAATGCCTTCTTCCGGCAAGAAATAGTGCTCCAATTGCTCCAGTGACAATGGCTGGTCGGCTGTCAGCAGAATGGCTTGCAAAATCGTGCTCAATTCCATTACATCACCGCCGTCGCCGCACGGATATACAGCGGGGCATACGCCGCATCGCTTTGCGTCACGTCAATTAAATGCGCTTTGAGCAATTCCAACACCGCCATCAATGTCACCACCACGCCGCGTCTGCCCTCTTCCACCCGAAACAAACTTTCAAACGGTACAAACTGCTGTGCCTGCAAAGCCGCTAATACCAAGGTCATGCGCTCGCGGATCGACAAATGCTCCCGCCGAATTTCGTGATGACTGAACATATCAGCGCGTTTCAAAACGCCCTGAAACGCCAGCAATAACTCACGCAATGAAGCTTCGGGTTGCGGACGCGGCAATTTCGGAAAATCCGCTGCGGTTTGCACCACCCAATGGTCACGATCCAAGCGCGGCAAGGTATCCAACTCTGCTGCTGCCTGTTTACACTGTTCGTACTCCTGCAACTGGCGCATTAATTGCGCACGTGGATCATCCTCTTCCTCCACCACAGACTGACGAGGCAATAATAAGCGTGACTTGATTTCTGCCAACATCGCCGCCATCAGCAAGTACTCAGCCGCCAGATCGAGTTTGAACTCTTTCATTAACTCGACATAAGCACTGTATTGCTCAGCAATGTGAGCAATCGGAATATCGCAGATGTCAAAATGCTGCCGCCGAATCAAGTACAACAATAGATCCAACGGCCCTTCAAACGCCTCCAAAAAAACTTCCAGCGCATCGGGGGGAATATACAAATCCTCTGGCATGGCGATAACCTGCTCGCCACGCACCACCGCTAACGGCATTTCCCGCTGAATGGCACTCATCAGAGGTGATGGGTGAAATGCATCGCTTCCATCACATCCGCAAGGGTTTCACGCGCCACCTGTCGTGCCGACTCGGCGCCTTCCCGCAAAATGTCACGGACACGCCCGCGATCCTGCTCAAATTCGGCAGCGCGGCTCTGAATCGGGGCAAGCTCGGTTTGCACCGCCGCAATCACCGGCTGCTTGCATTCGAGACACCCGATCCCCGCACTGCGACACCCTTCCTGCACCCATTGCTTGGTGGCTTCATCCGAATACACTTCATGGAACTGCCATACCGGACATTTTGCCGGATCACCGGGGTCAGTTCGACGCCCGCGTGCCGGATCAGTCGGCATGGTGCGAATTTTCTTATCTACACTCTCTGGGGATTCGCGCAAAGCAAGCGTATTGTTGTAGGACTTTGACATTTTTTGACCGTCCAACCCCGGCATTTTGGACGCTTTAGTCAGCGCTGCCTGAGGTTCAGGCAGTATAATCTTGCCAGAGCCTTCCAAGTAACCAAATAAGCGCTCACGATCACCCAGCGATAAATTTTGCTGTGACTCCAACAACGCACGCCCGACATTCAGGGCTTCCACATCCCCTTGTTCCTGATACTGACGGCGCAAATCACGGTACATTTTCGCCTGTTTCTTACCCATTTTATTGGCGGCTCGTTCGGCTTTCTGCTCAAAATCGGGTTCACGCCCATACAAATGGTTGAAGCGGCGTGCGACTTCCCGCGTCAATTCAATATGCGCCACCTGATCTTCACCCACCGGCACACGGTCGGCTTTGTAAACCAAGATGTCAGCCGATTGCAACAGCGGGTAGCCAAGGAAACCGTAGGTAGCAAGGTCACGTTCCTTGAGCTTTTCCTGCTGATCTTTGTAGGTTGGAACCCGTTCCAACCAACCCAGCGGGGTAATCATTGACAATAACAGGTGTAATTCGGCGTGTTCAGGCACATGCGATTGGGTGAAAATCGTGGCAGAACTAGGGCTAATACCCGCAGCCAACCAGTCAATTGCCATGTCTTCCACATGCTGGGCAATGCCACCTGGCGTTTCATAGTGGGTAGTCAGTGCGTGCCAATCTGCCACAAAAAAGAAGCACTCGTAATTGAGTTGCATCTCTACCCAGTTTTTCAAGACACCGTGGTAATGCCCTAGATGTAACAAGCCTGTCGGGCGCATCCCAGATACGACACGCTGATTTTGCGAAGGTGTAGTACTCACATCAAACCTTTGTTGATCAAATAATGGTAGTAAGCAAACGGTAGAGTGTACCAATAATGGAACCAATAATCTGGTCTAGCACCCCCATTAACAGCAAAACAATCAAAATGGGAAAGCCATAGGGTTCAATCTTATCCAGCACATCTGCCACATTACGCGGCACTAAGCCTGCTAAAACCCGCCCACCGTCTAAAGGCGGTAACGGCAATAAATTCAGTACCAACAACACCAAATTAAACACTAAACCAATTTGTGCCATGGTGACAAAACCATCAGCAATATTGGCATCCGGTATCACCGTCAAAAACACCGGTATCATCAACACCCAAAACAGTGCCATCAACAAATTAGCCAGAGGACCTGCAACTGCCACGATCGCCATATCACGGCGCGGATGGCTTAAATTACGGGTATTCACGGGAATGGGTTTTGCCCAACCAAACGCAAACGGTTGCCCCACTGTCACCATCGACATCAGTAACATACCCAGCGGCAATGCCACCGTACCAATAGGGTCAATATGTTTGAGGGGATTAACCGTCAAACGCCCCAACATTTTCGCGGTGCTATCGCCGAGCTGATTGGCAACCCAACCGTGTGCCACCTCATGCAGGGTAATTGCAAATAATACCGGGATAGCCCCCGCTACAATCAGGCGAATGACGTAACCTATATCCATACCTTCCATACTTAATGCTCCACCAACCAGTCGATATTACCCTTGCCTTCGCGCAAAATGACGGGGCGGGCTTCCATTAAGTCCACCACAGTCGTGGGTTCATGCCCGCAGAAACCGCCATCAATGATCAAATCAACCTGATGTTCCAAGGACAAACGAATTTGGTAAGGGTCAACCATTGGCAGGTCATCCCCCGGTAAAATCAAGGTGCTAGACATCAACGGCTCGTTCAGTTCCTGTAACAATGTCTGGGTGACAATATGATCAGGTAAGCGCACCCCGATGGTTTTGCGTTTGGGGTTCTGCAAGCGCCGAGGCACTTCGCGGGTTGCTTGTAGAATGAAGGTGTACGGCCCCGGTGTCAAAGACTTAATCAGGCGGTAATTCATATTATCCACTTGACCATAGAGGGAAACTTCTGACAAATCCCGGCAAACCAAGGTAAAATTGTGCTTATTATCCAGCTTACGGATGCGTTGAATACGCTCCATCGCCGCTTTGTCGCCCAAATGGCAACCAATCGCATAACTGGAATCGGTAGGAAAAACCACGACACCCCCGTCACGGATGATCGTCACCGCTTGACGGATTAAGCGTATCTGAGGGTTTTCTGGGTGAATTTGAAAATACTGACTCATTGTACAATTGTCGTTTAGAATGGTTAACTTTGATGGATTATACCAATACGCATGAAGTTCCTGTTTGACTTTTTCCCGGTTATGCTTTTCTTTCTGGTGTACCAGTTCTTTGCAGACCTGCCACCCGCATGGATTGCCGCCGCCAATCAGTTACCGCTGATGTCACTTGACCAGAACGAACCGAAAGATGCCATCTTATTGGCGACGTTGGTGATTATTTTGGCGACGATCGTGCAAAATGTGCTGTATTTTGCCATGCACCGCCGCTTTGAGCGGATGCATCTGATCACCTTAGCGATTCTCATCGTATTTGGTGCACTCACCCTACTCCTCAAAGACCCCAAGTTTATTGTATGGAAAGTCACCATTGTCAACTGGGCTTTTGCGCTGGCATTTCTCATCAGCCACTACATTGGCTCACGCAGGACGCTGACGGAACGCATGATGTCGAGCGCCATTCAAGTTCCCCCGCGTATCTGGATGATGACCAATCTGCTGTGGGTAGGTTTTTTTATCTTCATTGGGGTGCTGAACCTGATAGTGGCTGGGCTGTTCAGTGAAGCAATCTGGGTAGATTTCAAACTGTTTGGCGTACTCGGTTTGACCTTTGCATTCATTATTGCGCAAGTGTTCTACCTGCAAAAACACGCTCTTGAAACCCCTGAAAACACCACCAAATAGTTAACAAACGTTAAGGATACGATACCCATGTTATATGTCATTATTGGCGAAGATGTCGAAAACAGTCTGGCACCACGGCTTGCAGCACGCCCGGCACATCTGGAACGCCTCCATGCATTGCGGGATGCCGGTCATTTGCTACTAGCGGGTCCCAACCCCGCGATTGACAGTAACGATCCGGGTGAAGCGGGTTTCAGTGGCAGTGTTATCATTGCTGAATTCGACTCATTAGACGCGGCACAACGCTGGGCAGAAACGGACCCCTATGTGGCAGCAGGCGTTTACCAGCGTGTCACCGTCAAACCGTTCAAAAAAGTTTTACCGTAAATTAACGAAATCAACGACGACAGAGGACAATACTCAAAATGCGTTTTAACAAAACTACAATGATCGCAACCGGGCTGGTTGGGTTAACACTGATGGCAACAAGCCTGTACGCGGATGACAAGAAGATTGTCGCAACCGTTAACGGCACTGACATTACTCAGGAAACCCTGAATACCGTCATGGGCATGGTGGGGGGAATGCCAGGCGCACAAGTTGACCCCAAATCCATCCTTGATGACCTGATTATCACCGAATTGGCACGTCAGGAAGCTAATAAAGCCGGATTAACTGAACGCCAAGAAGTCAAAGACAAAATCAAAGACGCTACTGATCGAATCATTCTGAATACTTGGACACAAGAAAAGGCGGCGTCTTTCAAACCCAGCGAAGAAGAACTGAAAAAAGCCTACGAAGAGCGCACCAGTGGTGACAAAATTGAGTACAAAGCCCGCCACATTCTGATGAAAACCAAGGAAGAGGCCCAAGGCATCATCAAAGAACTGGAAAACAAAGTCGATTTTGCTGATCTTGCCAAGAAATCTTCCGATGGTCCATCCGCCAACCAAGGCGGAGACTTGGGCTGGTTCAAAGCCAGCACAATGGTCAAACCGTTTTCTGAGGCAGTCGCGAAAATGGAACCCGGCACGATTACCAAGGAACCCGTACAAACCGAATTCGGCTGGCACGTCATCAAACTGGAAGAACGCCGCGATGTCAAACCACCGGAAATGGAAGCCCTGAAACCGCAAATCGAACGTGAATACCAGCAGAAAAAAATGCTGGCTTACATGGACGAGTTGAAAGCCAAAGCAGACATCAAAGTGATGCTGCCAGAAGAAGCCGCTAAACCAGCCGCCGATGCCCCAAAAGCAGAGGACAAACCGACTGAAGCTAAACCCGAAGAAAAGAAATAAGGGAAAACCCCTCCTAACCTCCCCTTATCAGGGGAGGGACAAGAGGATGCGCTATACCAATTAAAGGAGCTGTCATGAAAGCAGACTGGAAAAATTTTCTTATTGATCACGGCGCAGAATTCGACAGTGACTCGCTCGTTTCTTTTGGCAACCCTGAACGTGAACGCCGCATTCCCCCGCAGGGCGCGATTCTCTGCGATCTGTCGCATTTCGGGCTAATCAGTGTCAGCGGTGAAGATGCCACGGCTTTTTTGCAAGGTCAGTTGACTAACGATATTAACCAAGTCAGCGATACCCAATCCCAGCTCAGCGCTTACTGCACCCCTAAAGGGCGGGCATTAGCGACCTTTTTTATTACCAAGCGCCAAGGGGTTTACTACCTCAGCGTATCACACGATTTACTTGAACCGATTTTGAAACGCCTGCGCATGTATGTGATGCGCTCTAAAGTCGCTTTGGAAGATGCCAGTGCCAGCTTGGTACATTTTGGTTACGCCGCTCCCGATGGTGATAAGCGCTTGCAAGAAATTCTCGGCAAAGCACCTGCTCAAGCCTATGAAACCTTGCAAATCAATAGCCTGACGATTATGCGTCAGCCCGCACCGATTCCGCGCTTCAAGATTTTAGGCGAACTGGACGAAACCAGAAAACTGTGGGAACGCATCAACGTTAACGCCGCTTGCGTCGGGCGCAGTAGTTGGGAATATTTCAACGTTATGTCCGGCGTCCCGATGGTGACAAAAGCCAGCAGCGAAGCGTGGGTTCCGCAAATGTTGAACATGCACCTGATCAACGGTGTCAGCTTCACCAAAGGCTGTTTCCCCGGTCAGGAAATCGTCGCCCGCCTCAAATACTTGGGTAAAAGCAAGCGCCAGATGTATCGGGTTGGTATTCCGCATTGCGTCAATGTCCCCGCCGTTGGCACCAACTTTGCCAGCGACACCGATGCGGAAGCAGGCACCATTCTCAATGCCACCCTAAACCCCGATGGTTACGTCGAAGCCTTAGCCGTGATGAAAATTGCCGAAGCAAACAAACCCTTGCACCTTGGCGAATACAACATCAAGGTGCTGGAATTGCCTTACGCACTGGAAACCGAGTAGGCAGCAATACACCCAACATCTGTTGGTATGCCTGAATAACGGCATTCAGGCTGTAATGCGCGGCAACCCGTTGTCGCGCTTGTTGCCCTAAGGCTTCACGCGCTTCAGGCACTTGGTTCAACACACCTGACCAAGCGTTTGCTAACGCGGCGGCATCAGCCACCGGCACAATCGTTCCCGTATCTGCCACAAATTCAGCAACATCCCCCACATCGGTCGCCACACAAGGCACACCAGCCGCCATCGCCTCTGCCAAAAACAACGGGAATGCCTCACGCTGGGAGGATAAGGTGGCAATATCCAACGCCGCAATCAAACGTTGCGCATCAGTACGTACTCCCAGCAAATGCACCTTAGTGACGTCCGCTAAGGCACTCAACAAGGGTCGCAATGCTGGGTTATGCGCATCCATCCCCTCACCTGCCAGCAGAAAATGGGCATCCTCACCACGTTCCTGATACAGGCGAATGGCATTCAACAGGTTAGGAATATCTTTTTCCGGCACGTAACGGGTCAAACTACCAATCAGCCGCGCATTTGCCGGAATGCCTAACTCCTGACGCACACTCGCATAATGTGTCGCCTGCTCACGGTTATTACCCAAGGGAATCCCATTCGCAATCACTTGCGCGTGCTGCATGGCATAACCCAATTCCGCGTGGCGCTGCATACTGCGGCGCGATACGTACACAATCTTTTGTGGAAAACGAGACAGCCAGCGTCCGACTCTGAGAACCCAAGCATGTTGCTTCCGCTCCAGCGTGGCTTTTTCTGGGGTATGGTGCATTCCCCACAGCAATACCGGGCGGCAGCCCGCCAACCACCAAGCCAGCGTTGCGAATAGATTACCGTGGTGCATCCAGCCGTGAATCACCTGCGGCTTGATGTTGCGCAACAAGCCAAACAAACGGGGCACAACCCACGGTAACTGCGTCAGCCGGTTTATTCCGAGAACATGCACCGGAATCCCCGCCTCGGCAAACTGTTGCCGGACACCATCAACTTCCACCAAGGCAATCACCACCGGCGGATAGTCGCGACTGAAATTAGAACTCGCCAAATTCAACAAGGCTTTTTGCGCCCCGCCGACACTTAGGGAGGTGATGACGTAGAGCATAGTGCTGCCCATGTAAACCTCGCTTTGATTAATTGCCGTACCTGTGCAATATCCAACAACCACACCAACAGCGCATAGCTGGCAATCCCCAACAGAATTTTTAGCGCCACTACATACGCATCATGCACGGCTAACACCGGCACTTGCTGCATCAAGGCATACATCCCTAAAGCCGCCAACAGGATTTTTCCCGTGTCCAACACCGGAATCGTCAACGCGAAATATTGCCTGCCAAGATAATAGCCATACACCACACACAGCAGATACGCCACAATGGATGCCAACACCGCCCCAAACACACCGTATGCAGGAATCAGTATCAAGTTCAGCAACACATTCACGACAGCAGCAACGCCCACCACCTTCACCGAGCCAGCCGTGTATTCCGCCAACTGAAACGCCAGCGACACATAAAACAAGTACATGCAATTTGCCAAGATAGCCAAACCAATCCAAGGTAGCAAATGCAAGGCAGTGGGTACAAACTCAGCCCCCACCAACAATGGGATAAACAGGTCAGCAATTCCCATCAAGCCCAATACAGCCGGAATCGACACCCCCATCAGCAACACAAAATACTGTTGAAGCCGTGCTTCTGCCTGTTCCCTACCCGCTTGTTCCAGACTGCGAATCACCAAGGGATACGCCGCCAAATTCAGCGAACTGGTCAACATCATTAAAATCTGAAACGGCAAGTTATACGCCACCGCATACTCACCCGCCTGCGCATACCCCAGCAACCAACCCACCATCACTCGATCAGCGGTATGGATAACTTCTAATAACACAAACGATAAACTTAACGGTAAACCGTAGACCAACAAGGTTTTCAGCACACCGCGATCTGCCTCACGCCAAGCCGGTTGAAAATGCCGCCACAACGCCCCCGACAACACCAAAACCAACAAAACCCCCAGTACCACACCACCAATTGCCCCCAACCACGCATACCCCAGCCACACCAACAGCAAACCGCTACCCATCGTCAGCACAGTACGCCCCACCTCTGCCCACAAATAGTGATTTACTTTCAAGGTAATCGAATTAATGCGCTGGTATGCCTCATAAAATGCAGAACTCAAAAATACCAGAAAAAAGCCCGCTGCCACTGCCACTTGCCCAGTCAGCCACGCAAACACTGCCGCCAGCACGCCTACCGCTAGCGCAATCACCAATACCGATACGCTGATTAAACGTTCCACTGCCCCGGCACTTAGCTCCTGCTTATCCCAGAACCGCATAATCCCCACGTACAGCCAGCCAAACGCAAACAGGCTAACACTCGACGCCACCACTAAAATGGTGGTAAAAATCCCGTATTCCTCAGCCGACATCCAGCGCGTATACGCCGCCAACACCACGAAACTCGCCAAGGCAGGGGCAAATTTCGCCAGCAAATACATCAGGCTGTGTTTAAGGTACATGGCGTAGCACTCTCATGCGGCTAACCATGCATCCGCCACGGCGACAATATCATTTGTCCGTACCGATTCCGGTGCTTGTTGCCGCAAACGCTCGCGCTTATCCGCATCAAAAAACAGCTCATCAATTCCCGCAGCCAGCGCCATCGCATTGCCTTTTTCCACCAACAAACCGTTCTCGCCTTGCCGAATAATTTCACGCGGTCCCGTCGGGCAATCGGTAGACACAATCGGGCAGCCCAAGGACAATGCCTCAATCAATACCAGCGGATAGCCCTCGTAGTCACTGCTCATTACCTGAAACTCGGCTCTCGCCATGTACTTGTAGGGGTTCGCATCGAAACCCACTAGGATCACCCGTGCTTCCATACCCAGCGTTTTAATTTGCTGCTCCAGCAACGCTTGTTGCGAACCACGCCCAATAATCAATAGCTTACATTCTTGTTGGGCTTTGCTACGTGCGAAGGCTTCAATCAGCAAATCAAACCGCTTTTGCTTTTCCAAACGCCCTACAGCAAGGATAAAACGCCCCTCAAACCCAAGTGTTTCCCGTGATTTTTCACGAATTAACCGCGTATTCACCGGGTTATAAATGCAATTCACATTGCGTAAATGCGCCTGTTTTTCGAGTAAACGCTGCATTTGCCGTGACACCGCAATCACCCGTTTCGCACGCGGATACAACCAACGAAACGCCAGCCATTCGCTGCGGGTCATCGTACCAGGATCAAGGTGGATGGAAAGCACTGCATCTGAGCAAGCTAAGACGCACGGCACGTTTGCCGCTTCCAAAAATGAGAAAATATGATCGAATTTTTCACGTTGAAACAACCGACGGAACTGCCAAGCACGTTGCAGTAACAGGCTAATTTGGGTAAATAACCCACCTTGACGTTCGGGAATATCCAGATTAATCATCCGCACCGGCAAATCGTAGCGCGTCATTTCGGGCGGCAAACGTGCAAACTTAATAACGGTAACGTCATAAGCGCGTTGACGAAATTCCTCGGCAAGATCCGCCGCGACCTTTTCTGCACCACCCGGAGCAGCGAGTTCAGCAATGACAATAGCGATTTTTTTCATGTCGTCACGGCTACCTTGTTAAAATATTTCGCATCAACTGCGTTGCTTTTAATATAAAAATTCAGTGCGGTCAGCGCATAGGCAAACCAAACATACATCCGATCTTGCAGGGTCAGGGACATCTGCCCGATCACTACCACCAATAACATCAGCAATGACAGCCAACGCTCATCACCCGGCAAACACCAAGCCAAACGCAATGCAATGCCGATTACCGCCAGGTACAACACCACCCCGACAATGCCTTGCTCGGCGGTAATCGCCACAAAACTGTTATGTGCCGTATAGTCGACATTGTATGGGTTGATAATGCGCCGGAAAGACCCCAAGCCATGACCATAGATCGGGCTTTCCTCCCACTCTTCATACGCATTTGCCCATATTACGCTGCGCTCATTTAAAGTACCGCTGGCAATCTCTTTGCCGGTCGAAAAAATGCGCTCAATGGTTTTTTGCGGAATCACATTCGCCGCCGCAATCAATGCCACCACCATCACCAACACACTAGCGGCTTTCCCCAACAAACCCATACGCAGAATAGTAGGCAAAAACCCGGCAAGCCCCACCACCATCACCACTGCCCCCGTGCGCGACCCCGTGATCAAAATCGTAAACGCTGCCGCTGGCAAATAAGCCGCCCCCAACAAACGCCACCACCAAGGTTTGATCTGTGTCAGCAAGTAAATTGCCAATGGCATCACCATCGCTAATTTGACCGAGACTTCATTGGCATCGAATTGCTTAATGTGATGACGTACCGTAGTCGAGGTCACTTGGTAATCTTTGACCATTAAATACACCAGCCAAAACGATCCCAACACCAAAGCAATATACAACTTGTTAATATCTTGCACCGTTGTCACCAATTGAAACAGCAACAAGCTGATCACCAAAATATACAGATTACTTTTTAGTGCTTGATCACTACTCACCGCTTGCGTGGTTTCATAGGGAACCGGCATTGCCGACCAGGTATAAGACAACATCACCCACGCCACATACAACAACACTGCTGTATGAAACGCCCGTAGCGCATGAATGCCATTGCCCAACATTAACAATAGCGCTGTCAAACCAAACGCCATCAAACCCGCTATTTTCACCAGTGACATCCCTGCCACTTCCACCGCCCCATCAGTAGGCAAGGCAAATACCAACACCATCATGAACACTATTGCTGCCTGGCGTAAGTGATTCATAAGCTTGCCAGACGTTCGCCCAACGCCTGCCGGACTTGCATTAATAACGCGGGCTGGTTATCCCAATCACCGAAATCACGCGCAATCTGCCCCAGTTGCTGGTTGACGAATTCGGTTTCACCCGCCTGCAACAACAGGTCGACGTACATATAATCTTCCACCGACTCGCGTATCCATTTCAGGCGCAACGATGCCAAGGGTCCATCAAACCCGGTTTGCGCCCGTTTCGCGGGGTACACCAATAAACCATCACCATTGAATACGATTCCCGGTGGATTAGTGCTGATAAAACTCGCCGCATCCTGCCAAATATCGGTATTCTCCGCCCATGCCAAGGTATCCCAATAGCCCAGACCCGTCACGCCATAACGGTGCAACAACCAAGTCGGAATCCTGTAATTAATCGCAGGAAAATCCAATTGCCACACGGGTGGATAATTTCCCTTTAACACATCGGCACGCGGATTGAGTTGCTGATACGCTTTGAAATCCAGCACTAAAGCCGTGTATGCCCACACCTCCTCCCCCGCAGCCAAGCGCTGTGTAGTCACATGCTTGCCCAGATGATCCACATCGCGCCACAAATCGTAGAATTTCGGAATCCATACATCCACCGCCCCGGTTAACGAACCCAAGGCAGAGTCTTCATTTAACGGTGGCTCACTCACCTGATAGCGAATTTTTTCACCTTTTGGCAAGAGCATTTCATCGAAAAACGCCCCCCAGCGCCGCGCATACGCATACGCCTCACGGGTATCCGGCTCATCCACAAACGACGGGTCGGTGTAACACCGGTCTGCGCCCGCGTGTGCCGCACACCAAGCGACATACTCCTGCATAAAACGCTGTGCCTTAGCCCGGTCTTTACCCAACGGATCGGCAAATGGGTAACTATCCGCAAACACATAGGTATACGCCGACGCGTGTTTGTTCTGCATGTAATGACGCATGTTCTCCGTCACTGTCCCCAAGCCCGCAAACTCACGCTGAAAATCCGGTTTGCCGTCCGCATCGGCTTCGGGAGAAGCATCCCACAAACTTTCGGGCGACAAGTAATGATCCAGCATGAAATCGTTATAAGCGCGAATCAAACGGTTATCCGCCGCCGATTTTCCCGTGCGCTCAAACCCGTAAATTTCCGCCACCCGGTAGCCATTCGTGCCAAACACCGTGCGCAACGGCGAACGTGCAGGCAAGCTAAACCCCCACACCGTCAATTGCACTGGCAATACGACTGCATCCTGCCCATCCGCACTCACTGTTACGCTCGCGCTATACACCCCCGGTTTAGTCGCGGCAGGCACATGCACATCCACCCACACCGGCAAGTTTTCACCTGCACTCAAGTTTTGCGGGAATGCCCGGTAAGCGCTGCTTACATCGGGGGATGTATTCGCCGCTGGCAATAAGATATCCGGCCATGACTGTGGTGCATAAGGCGAATGCGGGGAGGGTGTACTGACTTTCACATAACGTTCCCGAAAAACGTCCACGCCCTCAATCACGTCGCCCGCTGCACTGCGCAACGGCGACAGGCTCACTTGCACATTTGCCGCGCCCGCTTGCCCTGCCGTGATGATAAACTGGAAACCTTCGTATTCATGGCGAGCGGCAAAAATCGCCACGCTATCCTCACCCACGACCGGCTCAAAAGGCGCAAAGCGTTCCAGCAACCCAATTGCTTTCACCTGTAAACCCGGCAGTGACGGCTCAGGCGAACAAGCACTCAATCCCAGCACCAATAAAGCATAGGCACACCAACGCTTCACAGTGCCAGCCATTGTTCTGCCACCTTTTCAATATCCAGATACGCTACCGATGGCACAGCATGTTGTTGGAAATGTGTATGTAAATCAGCATCGAAACAAACCCGATCCAAAGCCGTTGCCAGGGCTTGTGGGTCATTCGGCGGGATTAACAAACCATTTTCTCCATCGCGGATAATCTCACGCGGTCCGGTTTCACAATCGGTCGAAATCACCGGACGCCCCAGCCCCAAGGCTTCAATCAAAATCACCGGAAAACCTTCGTGCAAACTCGACAATACCAAACATTGTGCATTCGCAATATACGGGTAAGGGTTACGCATAAATCCCGGCATTAGCACCTGTCCTTCCAAATTTAAGCGCTTAATGTATTGCTCCAGCGTCGCCCGTCCTGAACCCTCGCCTAAAATCACTAGCTTGAATGTTTGAGACGCTTGTGAATGCGCATAAGCCTCCAGCAAACCGGGGAAATTTTTCTCAGGACTCAAACGCCCTGCCGCCACAATATACGCACCATCCACGCTAATCGCAGGGCGCTCTTTGGCTAACTCACGGATGCGGTACAAATTCACTGGGTTATACAAGCAATCAAGATTTTGCAAGCCCAGATGTTGTTGAAAAATACGCATCCCTTCTCTGGAAACCGCGATGACTTTTTTAGCACGCGGGTACAACCACCGCGCAAACAGCCAATCAAACCGCGTGAAATTGCGTTCAGGGTTACAGTGGTTCGCCGCAATCGTGTGGCGACTTGCCAAAATAGAAGGAAAGTTGGCGTGTTCCATCACACTGATAATGGTATCAAATTGCTTCACGCTAAAAATGCGCCGAAGCTGGCTGGCACGATCCAAGAAATTGAATACCTTGGAGAGAAACCCCGCTTTGGAAGGACACTGAATATCAATCAATTCCCCCGCATACGGGTAATAGCGTTGGCTGCCGTCAAACAGGATCAGCGTGACATCATGCTGCTTAGCAAATTGAAACGACAAATCAGACACCACTTTTTCTGCACCCCCCATGCCCAGCGAGTAAACCACCAAGGCAATTTTTCTGCGTGCCGTCATGAACTGATTACCAGCGGTTGGCTAAAAAAACGGTTTAACTTCACCACCCAGCGATCCACTCTTCCTAAACGGCGATGTACATGCACCGCATCCGCCACCGATACTGGCGAACTTACACCCAAGGTGTGCATTCCATTCATATCGTGCTGCCCGTCAGGCAGGTAGTGACTGACCCGTTCTTCACGGTAAGTATTCACATCCAATTGCCGAATCCGATTAATATTCAAGCCACGCCCGTAGGTTCCCGCACAATTTTGTGACGGTCGATACCACTCCCCTGCTGCATTAAAAATACGCCCTGCTGGACGCGCCCGCGCCGCACTTGCCACCACCGGGTTTTGCGGATGCGGCTGCCATTGCGTACTCAAGGGATCATCCGCATAAAACAAATACAAGGCTTCACTGGGCGAACAACGTTGATCCAAGCGCATACTCGCAAACAGCCACCAACGCCCTTGGTATTCCATTAAGGTCGCATCGTAAGCTTCCACGCCGGTCATCAGATTCTTCTCAAACACCCAACGGTGCGGAAACGCTTCGCACCGGTAAACCTCCACCGACTGATTGCTCGCTGTTTCGGGAATCATGTAATACTGCCCCTGATGCTGAAACACAAACGGATACGACAGGTGATAGGACTTATCCAAAACAATCACCGGGTCAGAATGCGAACCGTCAGCATTCAGCCGCATACAAGCCAAATGCCCAATGCCTTTCGCGTAAATCAACTCCTCAAAAAACACGTATTGCTCACCGCCATACTCCACCACAAACGGGTCAGCCCAAAAGCGGTCACGCGGCGGAATCCATTTACGAAATGCTGCCAATGCCCCCGCTTCTGTCAACGCTCCTGTGGCTTTACTGAGCAAAATCCATTGTTCCTCACGAAACAGGGCAGTGAATAATTTATTGAGGAAATTATTGGGGTAACGCCATAACACATGCAGTATCGCAGCCACACCGAAACGCGCTGTTTTTTCCGGCGGTGCTAATGCTAAGGGCTGCATCCGCACCTTCACGTTTTGAGAAAACGTATTTTCCCCAAGGTTCAGCAGCTCTTGTAAGCGCTGCGGGATAAAGTCCGCCATTTTCCATAAGGTACGCTCTATCCCACGGTTAATGGAAGCCGCATCGGTGCTAGTCGTCGCAGCGAAAATATACTCCGGGACAGTTTGACCAGCCCTCCAACGCTCAAGCCCTGAGAGTATCTCGGTTTGCTGATTAGCGTACTCGCGAATACCCGTATAACGGTCGGAACACGCGAACTCCTGACCAAAAAAGTGCCGCCACACACCGTATGGAGCCACATCAACCAATTCAGCCAACGGGGCTTGCGTACTTAAATCAATCACCACATCCAACGTTTGCTGCTCAAGCAAGGTGTAGTAACGCTTGCCACCCGCATCGAAGCACCCCACATCCCCCAGCAGATGCAAAAAACTGGTGGGTTGCTGTGCCACTACCGGACATTTGAACAACTTACCATCAACATAATGCAATGCATTCAATAAGATGGCGTTAAGGCGTTGTAGCCCTGTCAACGCAACAGGCTGACGAAAAATAACCATCACCAAGTGTACACAACCGGATGCGAGTAAACGCTCCAGCATTTGATACTGCCAAGCGGCAATGTATTCGCCCTCTACGACTAGGGCAGCCCTGAAAGCGTTCACAGACATTAACGACGCTCACTTACTATTATTGGTCATTGTTACCGATTGCTTATGTCATTGCGCCGCCCTGTACATAGGCAGCGGCGGTGGAATAAGCCACTTTGAGAAAGTGCTTATCCTGAACAGACGGAATAATCACTTTGCAGCGGCTATCCGCTAACTGATAAATCCAGCGCTGCAAACGCTCAATATTAGCACTGCGAATACTCTCATTAACCAAACCGACCTCCACGCTTACCAAAACGGGCTTCACCGTTTGAGCAAATTTCAACGCTTGAGGTGAATCTGGCAGACCATCAACCGCAAAGCGCACACCGAGTGCTTTCAACAACTTAATGACTTTGCCAAATTGCGAGAGATGCGCCATGCAATGCTGATAGGAAAGTGCCAATACTATCCGTTTCGCCGCATCCGGCGCAGCATTCAACAACTCGACTACCCGCTTTAGCTCGGTTTCATTATTCAGAATTGCACTGCCTACCGACACAAAAACCAGATAACTGGGCTTTTCATTTCCCTGAGATGACAAGTGCAGTACCACTTGCCCAAGATTCCAGTAATCCAACCGCGAACGCCCGTCCCCATCACCCAATTGTTTGACCAACGCGGCGTAGTCTAATTTCTGCGTCTTTTGTTGAAACTCAGGTTCTGCCAAATAAATACGCGGTAAGTTTTCCTTCATGCGCTGAAGTTTGTGGAAAACCATTTTCATCCCCGCCACGGCTGGCGGCACAATTGGTACAGTGCGTGAAACGGCGTTAGGTAGTGAGCGGGGTAACTGCTCATGGTTAATAGCGGGCGCAACACGCGGTGCAGGCGCATTTTGCAAACGCTGCTCAGTAGCCTCCCACGGGTTATCCTGCTTACGCAAGGAAACGCCTTTCAGCATATTGCGCTCCAGCGGGCGCACATGTAATTGGGTGCAGCGCTTGCCCTTAAGTACCGCTGGGATAAAACGGACTTCGCCACGCATCCGTTCACCCTCCAGCGTGCGTAAGGTAATCAATAAACGGTTAGAAGGCTTACTACCGACATCAGCCGACTTACTCATGGCTTCAAAGGTTTTACGCTCTGGGCTATCCACCAAATGTGCCACTGGCATGGAACGCACTTCTGCCATGCTTTCAAACCCAAATAAGGTCACATAAGCATTGTTCGCATACCAATGCATTCCCTGAGAAATATAGGCAATCGCCTCCCATGAATAATCCACCAGCCAATGGCAGCGTAATTCCGCCACCCCCAACAAGTGTTTACAGTCACGAAAATCGTGTTTAATCGCGGAATAGCGCAGCAAAAAATCAATGTATTGGGAAAAGTATTCCGAATCATTCAACGGCAGGATGCAAGACTCCACCCCCATCAACCAAGTCGTTAAGCCCTGCCATTCACCCCTCGCCACCCACACCAGCAAAGTATCACGCGAATAACGCTGCAACGTCTCCAATAACTCAGTCGCTGGCTTGGTTGTATCGTGCGGGCAAAACAACAGGTGCGGCTGAAGCTCTTGCAACACGGGGATCAGTTGCTGCACGGATACCACGGGTTTCATTTCCAGCGACACATCAGAATGGCGCAAGGCAGCATCCAGCGAAGCGGTTACCTCGACATCCTGATCAACGACAACACAATGTATCTTCTGCTTTCTCATACCACGGAAGATACGCATCCCCCCATAACAAACCTACATAAAGACCGATTATCGAGTATGACTAGGGGATGAACTGCGAGATGCGTGGGTTAAAGGGACTGCCACAGTGAAGTAAAGTCATCCTCATCTTTTTCCAACCCTTTATCAGCCAGCGTGGTAAAGCGGAAATACGCAAACGCCCCTAAACATTCATCCAGCAATGCCAACCGCACCCGTTCTTCACGCTCGGCAAATTCCAAACGGATTTCATCACCGACCTGAAAAATGTAGGCAGGCAAAATCAACGCTGGATCAGGGCGAACGCCCTCAATGCTGGGCAACATCAAACCTTCCTGCGGCATTTTTTGTATCACCTGACGGTTCAGGACTTGTAACACTGACACCTCCATGATTTTGGTAGACAGCAATTCAACGCCGCAGGACAAGCCCTTACCCGCGACGAACTCCATCCACTTAATCACACCGATCATCCAGACCGAACTTTCCATATCGAAATCGCGCAGTGCTACAATCTCACCCACTCGCGCACCCGACGCCTCCTTGCCTTCCCATCGCAAACCATAACCGCCCACGCTGGTATTCATCACCCGCCATGTTTGGATACATGCCCCCTCATCCTCAGCTACCCGATGGATCACGGCTTTGCGTACCTCGTCCTCATCGTCGTAATCACTCGCCATAAACACATTGAACAACATGTCTTCGGCTGCCGCATCCTCACTGGCTTCGGTTTTATGGGCGCGGCGAATCACCGACAACACATCCGGCATCCGCGTAACCATGCTAATCTGCTCGTTTTTTGGAAAGCGGTTATAACTGCGGTTCTGCACCGCCGTTAAGTGATAAATGACCCGCTTAGCAAAGTTGCGGCTCAACCCCCCCTGAAGGATCATAGCGGGTACACCCTTCGCCTCCAACTCACGGATGTGCGCATCCATCTGCGCCACCAACGCACTCAAACTCAGCACTCGCACCGTGGGTGAATGCGGCACATCACTTGCCAACATCATCACCGCCGGTTCGTCACTATTGAGAATCGCGGCATGAACATAAGCCCCCATCTGTTCCCCGCCAGTATCCCGTGAAATCGTCACCACATGCGTGTATTGCGTTAAATACTGCATCAAACGCCCAGCTTCTCCCTGGCGTAAGCAATAAGGTTTGGCTAACGCCAATAAATTCATCTGGGTGTAGCGGGTTTCAATCGTCGGTGCACCGGGAGCGGCATCCCGCAAAGCAATCTTTTCCACGCCATTTTCAACCGCCAATAAATAGAGATGGTGAATGTCATGCCACAAGGTTTCGCGGGTGCGCACATAGACCGAATACGTGAGCAATAGCACCTTGCCCATGAAATCCAGCGCCCGATAAATCACCAATTGCAAGGCTTTTTTATTGCCCTCTTTTTTGGTCATTATATCCAGCGCGGCGACTTGATACGATCCCGCAAATTCCAGCATCAATGACTGAGTAAGCTCAAAAATCTTCTGACTTTTCATGGTTAAGGGGAACGCCCGCGCTTCCAGATGGCGTTGCAACGCCTCCAGCGCCACATCAACAGCGGGGCGTAACATTTCACTGATTTGCAAACGCGCCATTGCAGGCAACGCCCGCCGGTTCAAATCCACCAGACCGTGAAAAATCCGCCTGGTGGTTTCACCAGGATCAGTCAATGGCAAGGCGGCAATCCACTCACGCGCCTTGCTGGGTGACAGGGGAATAAACCGATAATTGGAAATTTGCGCTTCGTCGGTAGCCATGTTCGCTGTGTCCACTATTATTTTTTGTATTTTCCGAGTGTAACAGTACGCCAGACAACAGGCGAACATGAGGCGACAATCGCGGCATTCTCGCTCAGGTTTTCAGCAGGGATAAGGGCAATACCGCCAGCAAGCCCCGTAAATTCCAATACCCTGCTACGCCCACCAACAGACTGCCCAGTACTGTCCCAATAAGCAACGGCAATGGGTTCAAGCGCATATCCAGATCAAACAGGTAATACGCCAACACATTGCCCGCCGTTAACGCCAGCAACCCTGCCAATGCGCCCGCCAATGCCCCCAGCAATAAAAATTCCACCCAAATACGCCGTTGCAGCAATGCCCGCCCTGCCCCCAAGGATTTGAGGATTGCCAATTCACGCCGCCGCTCTGCTTTTTGGGATTGCAATGCCGCCACCAATACCACCACCCCAGCGATCAGAGTGAACACAAAAATCCCCTGTACTGCCAAACTCACTTGCCCCACCAGTGAACGCACTTCGTTCACAATCGCCCCCACATCAATCGCGGTCACGCTAGGAAACTGGCGAATCAACGCTGTCACCAACGGCTTTTGCTCACCCAAATGGATGCTGGTAATCAAGGTTTGCGGCAACGCCTCCATACTGCCCGGTGCAGCAATCACAAAGAAATTCGGCTGCATACTGTCCCAGCGCACTTCGCGCACGCTGGTCACGGTATCGCTCAGTCGTTGCCCGGCAATATCAAACGTCAACTTGTCACCCATGCCAAACTTCAAGGTTTCACCAATACCCTGCTCAATCGACAAGCCGCCCTGCTTGCCATCAAACCACTGCCCTTCCAACAAGGCATTACTCGCCGGAAACGTTGCAAACGATGACAGGTTAAACTCACGTTCCAGCAAACGTTGCGCCCGCTGCTCCTGATAATCCTCAGCCTTCACGGGTTTGCCGTTGATTTCCACCAGACGCCCGCGAATCATCGGATATAGGTTCGTTTTCACGCCACGCTCATTCAAGAAACGTTGCAATGGCTTCGCTTCCGCCGGTTGGATATTAATCAGAAAATGATCCGGCGCATCCGCAGGCAAGGTTTGCTCCCACCGATCCAACAAATCGGTACGCACCGTGGTCAACAACAACAACGCAAACAAACCCGTCGCAAACACCACCACCAATAACACCGCCCGTTTAGAACGCCCCAAGGCAGGCAACCAACCCCAACCGGCACGCTTCCCCGCCATTTGCACCAGCCGTAAACCCGCAGCCGCCAACACCGTGAACAAGCCAATCCCAATACACAGCCCAAGCAATAATAATCCCGCCAGCAGCACATCCCGCGCCTGCAACCACAACAAGCCAAACACCGCCACCACCAAACACACCACCACCAACCAAGTCGATTGCTGCGCTCCTTGCAACGCGCCCTGCAAAATTTGCATCGGCGAGGTATTAACCAAACGCAGTAACGGCGGCAACGCAAACCCCAACAGCAACACCACCGCCGTCAATAAACCGCTCAAGGCAGGCAGAGCGCTCGGTGCAGGCAATTCCTGACCCACAAAGCGGCTCAACCACTCCGCCAAGCCAAACTGCAACAGCAGTCCCAAAACTACCCCAATAGCGGCTGCCAGCAATGCCGTCAATAACAGCGAAAACGCATAATCCACCAACACTTGCCGCCGCGACATTCCCATCGCTTTCAACACCGCCACCGCAGGCAATTCCCGCCGCATCAAACTCGCGGCAGTCAGCACCACAGCCGCCCCTGCCAATACCACGCTCAATAGAGCAGCCAACCCCAAGAAACGCCCCGAACGCTGCAAGGTTTGCTGCACCGATGCCAAATCTTCATCCAAGGTGCGCACCCGTTCCGTCGGCTTTAATTGTGGTTCAAGTTCCTGCTGCAACTGCTTAATCAGCTTGAGTTCCCCAGCAAACAACTGATTGAAACGCGCCCGACTTGCAGGCGACAACAATTGCGTAGCAGGCAAATCCGCTAGATTCATCAATACCACCGGGGCAAGCTGGAACAAATTGCTGCTACGATCCGGTTCTTGCGTCAGCACCCGCGTCAACGTGAACGTGCTGCGCCCCAAGGTCACGCTTGCCCCCGGCTGCACGCCCAATTCGGCGAACAACCGCGCTTCCGCCCAAATCTCACCTGTTGCAGGCACACTTCCGGTGGAAAGCACTTCAGCCGCATCCGGTGCAGCAGCCGTTTTCAACTCACCCCGCAACGGGTAAGCGCTGGAAACCGCTTTCAATTGCGTCAGTTGCAACTTCTCACCAATCGACGCCATGCTGGGAAAACTCACGGTTTCAGCCGTTTCCAAACCCAGCGCCTGCGCCCGTTGCACGTAAGCCTTGTCCAAAGGACGTGCCGCCGTCAGCACCAAATCCCCACCCAATAGCTGACGGGCTTGCGCTTGCATCGCATTTTCCACCCGGCTTGCAAAAAACCCCACCGCCGTCACCACCGTCACTGATACCACCAATGCCAGCAATAACAACCGCAACTCCGGCAACCGCCAGCGTTGTTGCCAATGTTGAAACAGCAAGCTCATACCAACATCCCCGCTTCCATCCGATAATGCCGCTGGCAACGTGCCGCCAGGGTGTCATCGTGCGTCACCAGTACTAAAGTCGTCTGGAATTTTTCCTGCAAGGCAAACAGCAACTCACTGATTTCATGCCCAGTAGCGCGGTCAAGATTGCCGGTCGGCTCATCCGCGAACAAAATTTGTGGGCGCGTCACAAATGCCCGTGCTAAGGCTACCCGCTGCTGTTCCCCGCCCGAAAGCTGGTTCGGGTAATGGCTCAAACGTTCACCCAACCCCACTTGCTGCAAAGCTTCTGTTGCCAACTGCGCACGTGCACTCACCGCCACACCTAATTCTAATGGCAACATCACATTTTCCAACGCCGTCAAATTTTCCAATAAATGAAACGCTTGAAACACAAACCCGACCCGCCCCAGCCGCAACGCCGCTCGCTGGTCTTCATCCAAACCGTCAAGATTCTGCCCAAATAACGTGACTGTACCGCTGGTCGGCAAATCCAAACCCGCCAGCAAACCCAGCAAAGTGCTTTTGCCCGAACCCGATAAACCGGTAATCGCCACCGACTCACCCGTGCCAATAGTCAAGCTTACACCTCGGAGAATTTGCAATTCGCGCCCTGCTTGGGGGATAGTTTTGACCAAGTTAGTGGTCTGAATAATCGTTTTGTTCATATTCTCAAGGAATCCGTTGATGTTACGCACACTGTACCTGATCTTCTGCCTCTTGGGCTTTTTACCAGCCGTGACTGTGGTTATGGCGAATGAGAGGCCGCCCGCCATTACGAATCCCTCAACCCTATTGGTGTGGGGGGATAGCCTGAGTGCGGCTTATGGCATCCCAGTCGAAAAAGGCTGGGTCAGTTTGTTGCAGGAAAAATTGGGGAATAACTACCGCGTCGTGAATGGCAGCATTAGCGGCGAAACCACGGCAGGCGGCTTAACGCGCTTACCGGATGCGCTCAAACAACACCAACCCGCTTATGTCTTGCTGGAACTGGGAGCGAATGACGGCTTGCGCGGCATCGAACTGCTCACCATGCGTAGCAACCTAGAACAGATGATCAAGCTGGCACAAGCGGCTAATGCCAAGGTTGTGTTGATCGGGATCAAATTACCCCCGAATTACGGCACGACGTTTACCGAAAAATTTGAAGCGACC
>CAYQTB010000035.1:0-22642 GCA_964420315.1 uncultured Thiothrix sp.
TATGACAGTCGGGCGGTTTGGGGTTCACACCGCTGCAACACAAAACCCGTAGAATCTACGTCGACCCTACAAACAGGAGTACAGTTGTGCAAACCTTTGGCTATAAGATCGTCGAGAAAAACCGCGAGGAAATCGAGCCAGTTGTGAATGCGGCGATTGCTCAGCAACGTCCACTCGAAATTGGTTTGTATTTTGGTAATCAAGCCGCGTGGGATTTCATCCGTAACAGCTTGCAGGATGCACCTAAGCGAATTCCGGTCAATACGCATCTGGATCACCAACGTCTCAGCCTGTTCACAATTGCGGGCATGGAAGAGCAATTGCATCAGCAACTTGCCTTAGCGCATGACATCGGCTCCAGTTATTCGATTACGCACTTGCATAATACGCCCACCAGCCAGCGTTTTGCGCATCGCAAAGCCTTAGCGGAACATCTGACGCTGCGATTACAGGTGTTGGAGTCGGTATGTGCCGAACACCAGCACCCCGTTTACATTGAAAATACTTACCACAATCTGGAATTTTACCGCTGGTTTTTTGAGTTGGTCGAGCGGCTGGAATTGTCGCACATCCATCACTGCTTTGACATCGGTCACGCTAAAATCTGGTCGCATGAAAAATTACCGCAATGGTTTCTGTGGTTGCGTGAACTTAGCAACAAAGGTTTCCAAATTCACTTCCATTTGCACGCGAATAATGGATTAGCGGATCAGCACCTTTCTTTTGTGGAAACTGAGGTATCCGGTATGAACCGCGCCGACAGTTACACCCTAAAGTGGGATTATTTTGAGGCAATGGCAGAATTGCTCGAGCACTTCCCGACTAGCCGCAAAGTGTTTGAGGTCAAGCCTTGGTATGCGTTGGACAATATGGCGTTGGTGATGGAGCGTTTGAAGGCATTGAAATCCGTTTAAGTTAAACAACATCTTGGAGTCGCTATAATGAAATTTCATCACTCCCTGCTACTGTATTGCTCAAGCATCATAATACAGTGACGTGGTGGGCGAGTTGACGGTTGATTTTAACGCGGCTGGTGACGTCATCACGTGCTTTGGTACGCCGCACTTGTTGTTGAGCGATACTTTCCAACGCGACAAGGTGGAGTTGACAGGGGCGGCGCGTGATGCTGTATTGAAAGCCGTGGCTGATGCACCGGAATTATCTACCGCGTCGGGGCGTAGTGTGATGAAACTGCCGGTAGAGGAATACAGCACCCAGCAGTTTATCGACAAAGATGGTGTGTTGCGCTGACATCATTTCTTAATACAGATGAAACATAACATTCACGATGAGGCGTTACGCTCCCATCTGTACATACACCTTATTGATACCTGTTGAGGATATAGGCATGAGCGATTTACGCACAGTTAATCACCCAGTAGTTGATCCCGATGATATTGGTCATAACACCTCGAATAATCCTTCTTTCGAGCAAATCCTTGAAGCCCGTATGACCCGTCGGGGTTTGTTGCGTGGCAGTTTTGCACTGATGGCAGCATCCGTGCTGGGTGTCGGTTTGAGTGGTTGTGGTAGTGACAATGATACTATTGCAGCTACTGATACAGGTGCCGGCACAAGCGGTTTGAAATTGAGCTTCAACCCTGTTGCTAAAGGTGTTGCCGATGCATTGGTGGTGCCAACCGGTTATACCGCTACTGTATTGGTGGCTACGGGCGACCCGATTAATGCCAGCACACCCGCTTATAGCAATCTGGGAACAGATGATGCTGCCAGTTTTATATACCGTGTTGGCGACCATCATGACGGTATGCATTATTTCGGTTTAAATGCTGCGGGTACAGGCATGGATTATAACAATGCCAACCGTGGCGTGCTTTGTCTGAACCATGAGGTTGCTGAAGATTTAGGGTTTGTTCATGCAAATGGGCCGACAGAGTCCGGGTCTAGCAGTACTGTCGCTCGCCCAACCACCGAAATTGATAAGGAAGTGGCTCTGCACGGTGTGACCGTCGTTGAGGTGGTTAAGAGTGGTAACACGTACCAGATTAACCGTGATTCTGCTTTGAACCGTCGTATCACCGCTGCAACCGATATGGAACTGACTGGTCCCGCACGTGGCACGATGATGGTGACTGCTTATTCCACTGCCGGTACGAATACACGCGGGACGATCAATAACTGTGGCAACGGCTATACCCCTTGGGGTACTTACCTGACTTGTGAAGAAAACTGGGCAGGTTATTTCTATCGCCGTGAAGCCGATACGGCGCGTACTGCCAAAGAGGTGACTGCTTTCAAGCGTTATGGGATGAGCAATGCGACTTCCGGGCGCTACAACTGGTCACGTCCGGGGGCAACCGATGGCACTGATTTATACAGCCGTTGGAATGCGGGTGTCACTGGTGAATCGGCTGCGGTTGACTTCCGTAATGTCGCAAACACTTTTGGTTGGATTGTAGAAATTGACCCATTCAGCCCCACTTCCATCCCGAAGAAGCGTACCGCATTGGGGCGTTTTGCGCATGAAGGTTGCTGGCCTGCCAAGCCTGTTGTGGGCAAGCCGCTGGTGTTCTACATGGGGGATGACTCACGTAATGAATATATCTACAAATTTGTCTCTACCGCACCGTGGAGTGCATCCGATGCGAATGCAGGCGCAGTCGCAGGCGATAAGTACATGAATGACGGCAAGTTGTACGTTGCCAAATTCAACGCTGATGGCACAGGTACGTGGGAATTGCTGAGCATGAGCAACAGCAAAGTGGCGAATTATGCGACTTATGCGTTTGCAGATGAAGCGGATGTGTTGGTGAATGCGCGTATCGCTGGTGATGCCGTCGGTGCGACCAAAATGGATCGCCCTGAGTGGGGTGCCGTTAACCCGCTGAATGGCGAAGTCTACATGACCCTGACCAATAACGTTTCCAGCAGTGGACGTGGTTCAACAGCCGTGCCGTTGGATGCGGCGAATCCACGTTATTACAGTGATGCGCAAGGCTCTAAAACCAGCAAAGGTAATGTCAATGGTCACATTATCCGCTGGAAAGAAGCGGGCGGTGATCATACTGCAACTACCTTTAACTGGGATATTTACCTGTTCGGCGCACAGTCTGATGCCGATGCCAATGTCAACCTGTCTGGTCTGACGGCTGAAAACGATTTTTCCGGTCCGGATGGTTTGTGGTTTAGCGATGCAACTCCAGGTTTACTGTGGGTACAGACGGATGATGGTTACTACACCGATGTTACCAACTGCATGATGCTGGCAGCATTGCCGGGTACAGTAGGCGATGGTGCAGAAGCGACTGTTACCAACACCGGTGTGCCTTCCGGTCAAACCGCAGTGAAGACTCGTGTTGGCAAGAAAACCAGCTCAACGGTGTTGCGTCGTTTCTTGGTAGGACCGAAGGATTGTGAAATCACGGGTATTGCCGAAACACCAGACGGTAAAGCGATTTTCGTGAATATCCAACATCCAGGCGAGAACAGTGAATCGGTGACGGATCCCGCCAAGTTCACCAGCCATTGGCCGAAAGGCGGCAGTGCGCGTCCGCAGTCCGCAACGGTGGTCATCACCCGTAACGACGGTGGCAAAATCGCTGTTTAAACAGTACGACCTCTAACAACAATACACCTTTTTTGTATCTTGCCGCGATAGCCCGACGCAATGTCGGGCTTGTTTTTTTGTTGAGTTTGCCAATCATCGTCTTGTCATCACAAGATATCAGGATGTTGCTATACTCTTGTTTTCAGTGCGTGGGAATAAAAACAGTATGCAAAACAAAAATAAATGCGCGATGGATACTCGCGACTTGGTAACACTGCTGGCTGATTTGGCAGAACAAATTGAAATTCTTATCGGCAAAAAAGGCACCGTCAGCGTTTTTCGCTACGCAGGTAAACAAATGGGTAAGCGCTTAGGTGCAGGGCAGTTCGGTGATGCGGAAATGGCACGGAGTATCGTTGCTAAGTTTTTCCAAGATAAAGAATTTATGGACGGCGTGGCATTGCAAGATAATCATGCTGAGTTGCAAGGTTGTCGGATCGGTCTTGTGCTGAAAGAGCGCGGTATACAAGCAGGCAGCCATGCTCTGTGCAATTTTGGTTTTGGTCTGATTGATGGCGTGACTGAAACCGTGACAGGACATAAAATTATCACTCTCCACGTATCATCGGAATACCATGAGGAAGGTGTTACTTGTCGCGAAATATGGTAAAAAAATACGCCTCATCAAAAATTTCAGCCTGACGAAATAATACCTTAATGCAAAGGTAATAGAGTCTTGCATCACTTATCCAGCAAGGTTCAAGAGTCATGCGTATACTGATGATTTCCGACGTGTATTTTCCGCGCGTTAACGGGGTTTCTACCTCGATTCAAGCGTTTCGACAAGCCCTGCACGCAGCAGGGCATCGCGTGACTCTGATTGCCCCCGCTTATGCGGCAGTGACGGATGATGAAACCGACATTATCCGCATCAGTTCACGCAATGTGATCGTTGACCCAGAAGATCGCATGATGCGCCTCCGCCACATCCACCGACTGACCGAAGAATTGCGGGCGGGGAATTACGACATTATTCATATTCATACCCCGTTTGTGGCGCATTACGCCGGGCTGAAGTTGGCACGCAAGCTGAACTTGCCGGTGGTGGCGACCTACCACACGTTTTTTGAGGAATACCTGTACAACTACATTAAGTGGTTGCCGAAAGAGTGGCTACGCTATACCGCACGGCATTTTTCGCGTACTCAGTGTGCGGAAGTGGATGCGTTGGTCGTGCCTTCCACCGCGATGCGGCAAGTGTTGGTCGATTACGGGATAACCACGCCTTTGACAGTGTTGCCGACGGGTTTGGATATGCAGGTGTTTGCCAACGGTGATGCTGTGGCGTTTCGCCAGCAACACGGGATTGCACCGGAACGTCCCATGATTCTATTCGTTGGGCGGGTGGCGTTTGAGAAAAATATCGGCTTTTTGCTGGACGTAACCGCGAAATTGCGTGAATGCATCCCGGATATTTTGTTGGTGATTGCTGGCGAAGGCCCCGCCGAAAAAGGGCTGCAAGCGCAAGTGGCACGCCAAGGCTTGCAACAGCAAGTGATGTTTGTGGGCTATTTGCCGCGCGATGGTGGTTTGCAAGCGTGTTACAAAGTGGCGGATGTGTTCGTGTTTGCCTCACGTACCGAGACACAAGGCTTGGTGTTGATTGAGGCGATGGCGTGTGGCACGCCGGTCGTTTCCACCGCCGTGTTAGGGACGAAGGATATTATGCAGGGCGAGCGCGGCGGTTTGATTGCCGAGGAAAATCCCGTTGCTTTTGCCGCACAGGTGGCACGGTTGTTGGGTGATAAGGCGCTACATGCGCGTAAGGTGGAAGAGGCGTTGGCTTATGCGGCTACTTGGTCGCATACGGCGCAAGCGGAAAAGTTGGTGGGGTTTTATCAGCGCTTGCTGGCGGGATGAAGGTTGCATCTATGGCGGTTGCGGGTTACGTTGTGCCACTACTGGTTTTGTTAAAATGACTTCATGGCTATATCTGATCAAATACATCTCGGATAAATAAGTGGATGCGGATGATTCAGCCTGACAATCTCCTCACCATCATCGCGTACACCTGCTCGCAATACTGCAAGCTAAATGTTGTGTGTAGTACGCCTGTAACATTTTTCTGAGAATCTCGCACTTTTGTGATTTAATAAGAGGAAGCATGGAAATTATCATTGGTGTGGTGTTGGGTTTGGTATTGCTCAATTTACTCAGCTACCGAGTGTTGAAACCGCGTTTGATCCGACGCAAACAGTGGGATCTCAATATTTGTTGCGGTAATACCTCGGTTGGGCGTGTCAATGCGGATATTGTGGCGCAATCCAATGTCAGCAACTTTGTGTTAACACCCAATATTTACCAATTGCCATTCGAGGACAAGGCATTTGCAGAAGTGCTGTGTTCCCACACCATTGAACACGTCGAAGATCCCCAAGCATTCTGGAACGAACTCAACCGAGTGGGTACACGGGTAACGCTGATCCTGCCACCGCTGTGGGATGTGGCAGCGGTGTTGAATATTTTTGAGCATCGCTGGATATTCCTGACCTTCAGGAAAGCCCATACCCGCTTGCCGCCTTATATCCGTTTTTCGTTTGCGCACTACTACCAAGAGCGTTTCGGGCATGTGGTAGCCAACAGCCTCTGGCAGCGTTTATTGAAGCCAAACAATAACGGTTAAGTGTTAGGCGAGAAGTGTCAACAAAAAAACCCACAATCATGGCGAGCACTTCTCGGCTTGGGGGCATTGTCGTCAGACCATGCGGTGCAGACGTCTTTCCTTCAACGCATGAAAACCAAATGGGGAAGCTGCAACCACAAGGCAAACATTACCCGCAATGGCGTGAGGCAGGGGCGGAACTGAATGCGTTGTCGCTGGCGTCATTCGGCGAGATAGCCCCTTGCATCCCCAAGCTCGCATAACGCCACAGTCGCATTTCCAACCCTTGTTTGACCATGCCCCATTCGGTGTCGAGAATGCTATACACGGCGGTATCGCGCACCAAGCCATCCGGCATGATGGCACTGCGGCGCAATACGCCTTCTTGCACCGCGCCCAGCTTTTCCAGCGATTGGCGCGAACGGGTATTGCGGATGTCGGTCTTGAATTGCACCCGTAACGTGCCAAAGGTCTCAAACGCGTGGCGCATTAGCAGGTATTTGCATTCCAGATTCACGCCGCTGCGCTGGTATTCGCTGGCGTACCAAGTGCCGCCGATTTCCAGTTTCATGTGTTTCAGGCAAATATCGCGGAAACGAGTGCTGCCAATCGCTTTGCCCGTGGCGTTATGAATGACCGCGAACGGCAAGTCAGTTCCCAGATCGCGCTGGCGGACGGCGTTGCTGATGAAGGCTTCCATCGGTTCGCGCTCTGCCAGATTGCCGTAGAACATGTATTGCCAGATGCGTTCATCGCGGGCAGCGTGTAACAAATCGGGGATGTGGTCGGCGGTCAGGGGTTCAAGGCGTATTAAACGACCTTCCAAAATGACAGGTTGCAATGTCATGGTGGTCACTCCTTATCACAATAGGCAAGACAACACGCAGAAACTACCTTGTGCCAAACCCGCGCCTAAGAATGCGCCGATCAGTACATCACTGGGGTAATGCAGCCCCAGAATCACTCGCGATAACGCCACCAATACGGTGAATGGTACGACCAGAATGAACCATTCCGGGTAATAGTGCAGCAATACCCAGCTAAACCCGACTGCGTGCAGGGTATGCCCGGAGGGGAAACTGAACTGATCGAGCGCGGCTACATTCTGGAAAATAGTGTCGCTGTGGCTGTACGGGCGTACCCGTTCGGTGGAGGTTTTCAGCCACTTGTAGATCAGCAAGGCTGTCAAACCAACCAAAGCCATGTGCGCAGAGACGTACAGCGCTTCCAGCCCGTAAATCAGCGGTAGCATCAGCATTAGCACATACCAGAATACTCCGTTACCTAGGCGGCTGATGATTGCAAAAAATAAGCTGATGGGTTTGAGGTGATTGATCCGGTTGAACAGCAGGCACAACGGAATTTCACGGTCATTAAGTCGATGCAAGTGCTTCATGTTCATGGTGTACCTCGTGGAGTACGGTTTGAATGGTGTGATGCAGACGTTCCACCACTTTTTCCCAACTCAAGCCGAGAGCCGTTTGGTGGGCGGATTGACCTTGGATGCGGCGTAAGTCGGGGTCGAGCGCCAGTGTGATGCTTGCTTGAATAAAGGCAGCATTGTCGTTGAGTGGTACGCTCATGCCATTGATGCCGCTGTGCAAATGTTCACGGGCGGCGGCGTAATCGAACGTCACCACCGGCAGACCGCTCGCCATCGCTTCGAGAACCACATTGCCGAAGGTTTCACTGGTGCTAGGGTAGAGGAACAAGTCGCTACTGGCATAGTGTTCAGCTAGGGCAACGCCAGTTTGCATTCCGACGAACAGGCAATCGGGGTATGCCTCTTGCAGACGTTTGCGTTCTGGACCATCGCCGACCAAGAGGAAACGCGCGTCGGGCACGTGTTGCTGGATGGCTCGAAAGGCGTTGAAAGCCAGATCGAGGTTTTTTTCCGGCGACATGCGCGATACCAGCGTGACCAGCAATTGTTCCGGGCGAATACCTAAGCGGGTGCGCAAGGTGTCACAGCGGCGTTGCGGGTTGAAGCGTTCCACGTCAATGCCGCGATCCAGTACGCCGAGTTTGGTGTAACCGTTGGCGCTGAGTTGTTGTTGCAATTCGCGGGTAGGCACGAGTGTAACCAGCGTCTGGTTGTGAACGTGGCGTAAATAGCGCTTCGCCAGATTGAAAAATCCACTCAGGCGGTAATAGCGGCTGTACTGGTCAAAATGGGTATGAAAGTCGCTGATGACTGGGATGCCGAGCTTTTGTGCGGCTTTCATCGCGGAATAACCCAAGGGACCTTCGGTAACGATTTGCACGATGTCGGGGCGCTGTTTTTTCCACAGGCGTTTGAGGGCGTGGTATTGCGGGAAGCCTAGGCGGACTTCCTTGTAAAACGGGAGTGTCAGTCCATTGACGAGATATTCCTGAAACAAGGCTTCACGTTGCGGTTTTTCGTGTGGCGTTTGGCGGGGGCGCACCAACTGGATGTGGTAGCCACCGCGTGTGCGCAAACCTGCCACCATACGACTGATGGAATGTGCCACGCCGTTAATTTCTGGCGGCCACGTTTCGGTGACGACGCTCAGACGGGTGTGGTTGCTGACAAGTTGAAGGCGGGTGTTTGACACAAAAATATACGTCTCATGGTGAATACTCTGATAATGTTGCAAGTTTAATACTGCAAGACAGTGACGTTTTTGTGACGGTTATATGTCATCTAGCAAGGTTTATACCGTGGGCGAAAACCGGTAGCCCGTCCCACGCACGGTTTGGATGTAATGCTCAATACCGTGTGTCGCTAGTATTTTACGTAAACGCAGAATGTGCACATCCACGGTGCGTTCTTCCACGTACACATTACGTCCCCACGCGTTATCCAGTAATTGTTCGCGGCTGTATACGCGGTCAGGGTGTTGCATGAAAAATTTCAGCAAGCGAAATTCAGTGGGACCAAAGTCGAGTTCTTTGCCATCAGCCGTAACGCGGTGGCTGAGCGGGTCGAGGGTTAATCCGGCAAATTCGAGCCTTTCCGCCGGTTGTGAATGGCGGGTACGGCGCAATACGGCTTGAATGCGTACCACTAATTCGGCTGGTGAAAACGGTTTGCTGATGTAGTCGTCGATGCCTGCCTGAAAGCCGGAAATGCGGTCGGCTTCTTCGTTACGAGCGGTGAGCATAATGACCGGAATGTCTTGGGTATTGCCGTCGCGTTGCAAGCGCTTGACCAACTCTATGCCACTCATGCCGGGCAGCATCCAGTCCATCAGAATCAGTTCTGGGCGCTGGCGGTGAATGGCGGTGTAGGCTTGTTCGGCAGTTTCGGCTTCGTGCAAGGTGAAACCAGCACGCCCTAAAGCAAAGCCGACCATTTTGCGGATCGGCTGCTCGTCTTCAACAATTAGTATGTTGCTCATGTGAAACCTGTATGAATTTCCGTTTACAGGCGTATTTAAGCGTAGGAGTGTGTCAATTCTGTGACAGGTCACTTATTTTAACTTCACGCCGTCAATTGAATCGGTACAGCCGTAAGGCGCGTTTCTTGCCTTAGCAAAACCCATCCATCTATGGTAGGATGCGCCCGCATAATTGTGACTCACACGGATGCGTATTTTCCCTTATGGCTCGATACATCTTCATCACTGGCGGCGTGGTTTCCTCTTTGGGGAAGGGCATTGCTGCCGCCTCACTCGGTGCAATCCTCGAAGCACGTGGCCTCAAAGTCACCATGCTCAAACTTGACCCTTATATCAACGTTGACCCCGGCACCATGAGCCCCTTCCAACACGGGGAAGTCTTCGTCACGGAAGATGGTGCAGAAACCGACCTCGACCTTGGGCATTACGAGCGTTTTGTCGGCTTCAAAGCTAGCAAACTCAACAATTTCACCACTGGGCGCATTTAC
The DNA here is from genome assembly GCA_964420315.1 of uncultured Thiothrix sp. Classification (GTDB taxonomy): domain Bacteria; phylum Pseudomonadota; class Gammaproteobacteria; order Thiotrichales; family Thiotrichaceae; genus Thiothrix. The sequence continues at coordinate 10,021 of CAYQTB010000035.1, forward strand.
CAGACGGTCATCAGCAAGGAACGACGTGGCGAATACCTCGGTGCAACCGTGCAAGTGATTCCACACATTACCGACGAAATCAAACGTTGTGTGCGTGCTGGTGCCGGTGATGCTGACATTGCAATGGTGGAAATTGGCGGCACAGTTGGTGACATCGAAGCCATGCCCTTTATGGAAGCCATTCGCCAAATGGGTGTGGAGGAGGGTAGAAGTCATGCCCTGTTCATCCACCTAACCCTATTGCCTTATGTCGCCGCCGCAGGCGAGTTAAAAACCAAACCCACCCAGCACTCGGTCAAGGAATTGCGCTCCATCGGCATCCAGCCCGATATTTTGCTGTGCCGTAGCGAACGCTCCCTCCCCAAAAACGAGCGCAAAAAGATTGCCCTGTTCACCAATGTGGAAGAACGCGCCGTCATTTCTGCGGTTGATTTGGACAATATCTACAAAATTCCTCTATGGCTGCACGCGCAAAAATTGGATCGCATTGTTGCCGAAAAATTCGGGTTAACCAATTTGCCCGAAGCTGATCTGTCCGACTGGAAAGATGTGGTCAGCTCAATGGAATTCCCCGAAGCGGAAATTACCGTGGCAATGGTCGGCAAGTACGTCGATCTGACTGAATCGTATAAATCGTTGAACGAAGCATTGACCCACGCAGGCATTCAGACCCATACCAAAGTCAGGATTCATTACCTCGATTCCGAACGCCTTGAATCCGACGACGAACAAGCCTTTGAATTATTGAGCAAAGTCGATGCGATTCTCGTTCCCGGTGGTTTCGGTAATCGCGGTGTCGAAGGCAAAATCCGCGCAGCCCAGTATGCGCGTGAAAACAAAATCCCGTACCTCGGCATTTGCTTGGGGATGCAGGTCGCGGTCATTGAATTCTCACGCCATTGCGCAGGCTTAGCAGGCGCACACAGCACCGAATTCGCGCCAGATTCGCCACATCCCGTCATCGGTTTGATTACCGAATGGCAAGCGGAAGATGGCACGATTGAAAAACGCTCCCACGATTCCGATCTGGGCGGCACGATGCGCCTTGGTGGGCAAGCGTGCGTGTTGCAAGAAGGCTCGTTGGCACGCACCACTTACGGCGCGGCGCAAATCGTGGAACGCCATCGCCACCGTTACGAATTCAACAACCATTACCGCGAAACCTTGGTCAAGCACGGGCTGGTATTGTCCGGCACTTCTATTGATGGCAATTTGATCGAAATGGTGGAGTTGCAAGATCATCCGTGGTTCTTGGCTTGCCAGTTTCACCCGGAATTCACGTCGCGTCCGCGCCAAGGGCATCCGCTGTTTAGCGGCTTTGTCAGCGCGGCACGCCGTTATCACGAAACCAAAACGAGTAGCAAACGATCATGAAACTGTGCGGATTTGACGTAGGGCTGGATCAGCCATTTTTCTTGATTTCAGGTCCATGTGCTATTGAAACCGAAAAATTGGCACTGGAAACCGCCAGCAAGCTGAAGGAGATGACCATACGTTTGGGTATTCCTTTCATCTACAAATCGTCGTTCGACAAAGCCAACCGTTCCTCGCATAACAGCGCACGCGGTGTGGGCTTGGAAGCCGGTTTGCGGATTCTGGAGCGCGTCAAAACCGAGATTGGCGTACCCGTGCTGACCGATGTGCACGAAGATACGCCGATGGATGAAGTCGCGAGCGTGGTGGATGTATTGCAAACGCCTGCATTCTTGTGCCGCCAGACCAATTTTATCCAAAGCGTGGCGCGGGCTGGCAAACCGGTGAATATTAAAAAAGGGCAGTTTCTCGCACCGTGGGATATGAGCAACGTGGTGGAAAAAGCCCGTGCCGTTGGCAACCAGCAAATCATGGTGTGCGAACGCGGTTACAGCTTCGGTTACAACAACCTCGTGTCGGATATGCGTAGTCTCGCGATTATGCGCGATACGCAATGCCCGGTGGTGTTTGATGCCACGCATTCGGTGCAATTACCGGGCGGGCAGGGCAGTTGTTCCGGCGGGCAACGTGAACACGTACCCGTTTTAGCACGGGCAGCGGTTGCGGTCGGTATTGCAGGCTTGTTCATGGAATCACACCCTGACCCCGCTCATGCCTTGAGTGATGGTCCGAATTCATGGCCGATGGATCGCATGGAGGAATTACTGATCACGCTGGTCGCGTTGGATCGCGTCATCAAGGCACAGAAATTGCTAGAAAATACTTTGTAAATTTATTGGGAAAACAACCATGTCTGAAATTAAAGCTGTAAAAGCGCGGGAAATCATTGATTCCCGTGGCAACCCAACGGTAGAAGCCGATGTAATCCTCAGCAATGGCGTCATGGGTCGCGCTGCTGTGCCATCCGGTGCATCCACCGGTTCGCGTGAAGCCATTGAATTGCGTGACGGTGGTGCACGTTATTTGGGCAAAGGCGTACAAACGGCGGTTGCCAACGTGAACGGTGAAATTGCTAAAGCTATTGCTGGCATGGAAGTTACCGATCAGGACAGCATTGACCGTGCCATGATCGCGCTGGATGGCACGGAAAACAAAGCTCGTTTGGGTGCAAACGCGCTGTTGGCAGTGTCAATGGCAGCCGCACACGCGGCGGCTAACGATCAAGGCTTGCCGCTGTACCAATACCTCGGCAAAGCGGATGCCTACAAACTGCCCGTGCCGATGATGAACATCATCAACGGTGGTGCACACGCCGATAATAGCGTGGATATGCAGGAGTTCATGATTTTGCCGGTCACTGCACCAAGCATGGCTGAATCTATCCGTTACGGTGCAGAAGTATTCCACAGCCTCAAGTCCGTACTGAAAAAGCGTGGTTTGAATACCGCAGTGGGCGACGAAGGCGGTTTTGCACCCGATTTGTCTTCCAACGAACAAGCCATCGAAGTCATTCTGGAAGCGATTGATAAAGCCGGTTTCAAGGTCGGTCAGGACATCTGGTTGGGTCTGGACGTTGCCAGTTCCGAGTTCTACAAAGACGGCAAATACCTGTTGGAATCCGAAGGCAAGAGTTTCAGTGCGGAGCAGTTCACGGCTTACCTCGAAAACTGGGTTGATCAATACCCGATTCTGAGCATTGAAGATGCGATGGCGGAAGGTGATTGGGCGGGTTGGGCGCATTTGACTAAAGTCTTGGGCAATCGCGTACAATTGGTAGGCGATGATTTGTTCGTGACCAATACCAATATCCTGCAAGAAGGCATCGACAAAGGCATTGCGAACTCGATTTTGATCAAGGTGAACCAAATCGGGACACTGACCGAGACGTTGGAAGCAATCAAGATGGCGCATAATGCCGATTACACCACCGTGATGTCACACCGTTCGGGCGAAACTGAAGATTCCACCATCGCAGATTTAGCGGTGGCAACCAATGCTTGCCAAATCAAGACGGGTTCGTTGTCGCGTTCTGATCGGATTGCGAAATATAACCAGTTGTTGCGTATTGCCGAACAGCTCGGTAGCAACGGTGTTTATGCAGGAAAATCAGCGTTTAAGCAATTGGCTTAGTTTTTCTGGTTAACTCTGCTATTCTCTTATGGCGGGTATATCCCGCCATATTTTTGTGTAAAATGATAGCATGAACATGACACGTATTTTATTCTGGGTTCTCAGTTTGCTGGCATTTGTTTTATTTTTGCGCTTGTGGGTAGGGCCTGGGAGTTACCCTGACATTCAGCATTTAGAACAAAAAATTGAGCAGCAAAATGCTGCGAACGATGAGCAAGCTGAAATCAAACGCCTGTTACAAATGGATGTAGTGGGCTTATCCAAAGACGACGAAACGGTGGAAGAGCACGCACGCAGTGAGTTAGGGATGGTACGTGAAGGTGAAACCTTTTATCAAGTGATTCTGAAATCCGACCCGGAAGCCACCGCACCAGTACCACAAGTGAAGGCTGCTCCGCATGTCGAATAAGGTATGGGTGGTGATTCCCGCTGCCGGAGTCGGGTCGCGGATGCAAGCCGATCGACCGAAGCAATACCTGCCGTTGTTGGGTAAAACGGTGATTGAACACACCTTGGATTGCTTTCTAACCCATCCGGCGGTGACAGGCATGGTGGTGGCGGTGAGCGAAGGCGATCCGTTTTGGGCGGAACTCATGGCAAGCACCCTTAACCAGTACCCGCAGTTGCATACTGCTCCCGGTGGGCGTGAGCGCTCGGATTCGGTACTCAATGCCTTGAATTATTTGGTCGATACCTTGCAGATTGCACCAGAAACCGGGGTGCTGGTGCATGACGCTGCTCGCCCGTGCTTAAGCCGTGCCGACTTGGATAAACTGTTAGCCATCGGTGGCGATGAAGCGGCGGGGGCAATTCTTGCCACGCCAGTACGTGATACCATGAAACGCGCTCAAGCCGATACGACGCGGGTTTCACATACCGAAGACCGCAATGGCTTGTGGCACGCGCTTACCCCGCAAATGGGACGCCTAGGTTTATTGCGTACTGCGCTGACAGATGCCATGCAACAGGGTGTTGCCGTGACGGACGAAGCTTCTGCACTTGAACACGCAGGGCTAAATCCGTTACTGGTGGAAGGTGATGCCCGCAATCTGAAAATCACCCGCCCTGCTGATTTGGCGTTGGCAACGTTCTTTTTGAGCGTAACCAGCTTAGAAGAACCTCACCAGCCGGATTGATCGAGCAAATGAATCCAGTGCATCACCGGCAAATCACTGCCTTCTTGCAAATGCATTTGGCAGCCGACATTGGCGGTAACAATCGTTTCTGGTGCGTTTGCGGTCAGGTTGGCGAGTTTATTGCGGCGTAATTGCTGGGAAAGTTCCGGCTGCAAAATCGAATACGTGCCCGCTGAACCGCAACACAAGTGTTCATCCGCCACGGGGACGAGTACGTAGCCGCAATCTGTGAGGATATTTTCCACCACACCGCGAATCTTTTGCCCGTGTTGCAAGGTGCAGGGGGGGTGCCAAGCGACACGAGTGGCTTGGGCAGGGGCGAGTTGCTGGTAATTTTCCTTGGCAATGATTTCGGCAATGTCTTTGCACAAGTTGGAAATGCGCTCGGCTTTAATGCCGTATTCCGGGTCATGACGCAGGTGGTGAGCGTATTCTTTCACCATCACCCCACAGCCGCTGGCGGTGGTGACTATCGCTTCAACGCCGCCGCCTTGTTTGGACAGGTAAGGCCACCAAGCGTCGATATTACGCTTCATGTATTCCAATGCATCGTCTGGCGCACCCAAGTGTTGACTAACTGCGCCACAGCAACCGGCTTTGGGGGCAACCACTAAACTGATGCCGAGTTTGTCTAACACCCGTGCGGTTGCCGCATTGATGTCGGGGGCGAGGGCGGGTTGCACGCAACCTTCCAGCACCAAAATCCAGCGATCATGACGAGCTTTAGGCCAATCACCCGCCGGGCGTGGCGCGGTAATTTTGCTGGCGAGTTTTTCAGGCAGCAACGGTTTGAAGGTACGTCCCAGTGTTAAGCCTAAACTGAACAGATTGGTTTTAGGCAAAAACGTGCGTAACCGTTTGCGTAAGGTGCTATCAGCACGTTCACGCCCGACGTGTTCTTCAGCAAGGTGTCGCCCAATATCCAGTAACTTGCCGTATTCCACGCCAGAGGGGCAGGTGGTTTCGCAACTGCGGCACAGCAAGCAACGGTCAAGGTGTTGCAGGGTTTTGCGCCCACTGTCTGGGGTGTTTTCCAGATTGCCTTCCATCAGTTGTTTGATGAGGTAAATACGCCCGCGTGGACCGTCGTTTTCATCGCCAAGCAATTGATACGTGGGGCAGGTGGCATTGCAAAAGCCGCAGTGTACGCAACGGCGTAAAATGCCTTCGGCGACTTTGCCAGCCGAGGTGTGCCGCAGTGCGGAGAGTATCTGGGTTTGCATTACCAGTCCTTGTACATTCGACCAGGGTTGAAAATACCGTGCGGATCCATCGCTTGTTTTAAGCGTTGCTGCACATTGCGTAAATTATCGGGCAGTGGATGGAAGGGGTTAACCCCCGGCAAACGGCCACGATACACCGTGGCGTGACCGCTGCCTTTGTGCGCAATATTGCGGATCAGGTTGACCGGAATATTGGTGTATACCCAACGCTGTGAGCCGCCCCATTCCACCAGGGAATTGCCTTCCAAACGGCTGATAACGCTGGTGGCAGGTGGGAATGATAAGCGCCACAGTGGGCGATCGTATTGCTGGAAAAATTCGTGGGTTTGGTTGCGTAAAGCTAACCAGAATTCGTCGGCATTATTGATGGCTTCGCCGCCAATTTTACGGTGTGAGGCAAACACATGGCTGGGTACGCCACTGAGCCGCAAATACAGGCAACCGTCAAAATAACAGGTAGCGCTCAACGGAAAGGTGGAGCGGCGCATAATGGTGGTTAATTCAAACGCTTCTTCGCTGGGCATTTCTAGCGCTAAGGTCAGTTCAGTAACGGGACGCGGCATGATTTTCAGCGAGACTTCCAGAATAACCCCAAGCGTTCCCATTGAGCCGGTAATCAGCCGTGAAATGTCGTAACCGGCGACGTTTTTCATGACTTGCCCGCCAAAGCTTGCCACTTTGCCGTAACCGGTGATCAGTTTCACGCCGAGTACATGGTCGCGCACCGAGCCTGCCCAAGGGCGGGCGGGACCGGATAAACCGGCAGCGACCACACCACCGATGGTGGAGTTCGCGCTGAAACAGGGGGGTTCAAATGCCAGTTTTTGCCCATTGGCGGCAAGCAAGGCTTCAATGTCTTGCAGGCGTGTTCCCGCACGGGCGGTGATACACAGTTCCGAGGGTTCGTAAGCAATCACCCCGGTGTGCGGGGAAACTTGCAGCGTTGTGCCGTTGGTTTCATTGCCGTAAAAGGCTTTGCTGCCACCGCCGATAATGGTTAACGGTTGGTTTGCAGCAATCCCTGCTACGACCTGTTCTTGCAATGTTGAGGTTATATCGTTATCAGCAATCATATCAGGCCCGAATCAAAATCTTGGCAGTTCAGGATGGGAAAGCTGCCCGTGATGGACATGCATTGCACCCAGTTCTGCGCAACGGTGCAAGGTAGGGACAGCTTTTCCGGGGTTCAATAATTCGTCAGGGTCGAATGCACGTTTGACGGCATGGAAGACTTCGAGTTCGGCTTCGCCAAATTGCACACACATCGAGTCCAGCTTTTCATGCCCAACGCCGTGTTCGCCTGTAATAGAGCCGCCGACTTTAACACATAATGCCAGAATATCCGCACCGAAACGTTCGGCCTTTTCCAATTCACCGGCACGATTGGCGTCGTAAAGAATCAGTGGGTGTAAATTGCCATCACCGGCATGGAACACATTCGCAACCCCTAAGCCGTATTGCTGCGAATAGTCGTTAATTTTGTTTAAGACATGTGCCAGATGTTTGCGGGGAATTGTGCCATCCATGCAGTAATAATCCGGGGAGATACGCCCTACGGCGGGGAATGCGGCTTTGCGCCCTGCCCACAAACGCGCCCGTTCGGCGGCGGTTTTGGCAATGTGAATCGTGCCTGCGCGGTGATTTTTGAGAATGGCACTGACGCGGGCAACTTGTTCGCTGACTTCAGCGTCGGTGCCATCAAGTTCGCACAGTAAAATGGCATTCGCGTCAACTGGGTAGCCTGCGTGGATGAAATCTTCGGCGGCACGAATCGCGGGGTTATCCATCATTTCCAGCCCGGCGGGGATAATGCCTTTGCTGATAATCGCGGCGACTGCATTACCGGCATCGTTCACTGCCGCAAAATCAGCCATTAACACTTGCACGGTATCGGGTTTGACGGTGAGTTTCACCAATACTTCGACGACCACGCCTAGCATACCTTCCGAACCGGTCAGCAATGCCAGTAAATCGTAGCCGGGGGTGTCTTGGCGGTCATTGCCGATGGTCATGAGTTCGCCATCAATGGTGACGAGTTTGATTTCGAGAATATTGTGTACCGTCAAGCCGTATTTCAAGCAATGCACCCCGCCGGAATTTTCCGCCACATTCCCGCCAATCGAGCAAGCAATTTGTGATGAAGGATCGGGGGCGTAGAACAGCCCTAAGTGATCCACGGCTTGGCTGATGGCGAGATTGCGCACTCCCGGTTGCACACGGGCGTGCAAATTCGCAGTGTCAATGTCCAAGATTTGTTTGAAACGCGCCAGACTTAACACAATGCCGTTTTCGTGAGGCAGCGCCCCGCCGGAAAGCCCCGTACCCGCCCCGCGTGCTACCACCGGCACTTTCAGGCGCGAGCAGGTTTTGAGGATCAATTGCACTTGCTCAGTGGTAGTGGGTAAGACCACGGCGAGGGGCAAATGCCGGTAAGCGGTCAAACCATCGCACTCATAAGGGTGCAGATCCTCCTTCGCGCTGAGGATCGCATCCTCCGGCAAAATGTCTTTGAGTTGCCGTAGCAACGCTTGCTTGGGGGCTGTGGCAGTGTTCACTGAAATAATCTGACCTTGGCTAATTGTGTTGTGCAATCGCTACTGTAGCGTATTTCCAACAGAAAATTAATATCGGTGGCTAAACGGCAGCAAGCTGTGCAAACAGCCCGCCGACATTCACTCGCGCCCGCAGTTTTGCCGCGAGTAAATACAAGCCGCCCAGCTTGCGGTGCAAAAACAACGCATCCGCAGGCGGCGTGTGCCAGTAATCCTGTTCCATGCTCAACGCCATCCCCCCATCGCGGATACGGCTGGCGAGATTCGAGGTGCCAAAATCATACGCACCTTGCCAGCGTAACGGTTCGCAGGCTTGGGCAAAGGATGATGGGTTTGGCGCTATTGTTACCCGGTTGTGTTGGGATTCCAGATGGCATAACGCCGGTTACAGGCTTCCAAGTCGAGCGCTATTTGGGCAAATGGTATGAGGTGGCGCGGCTGGATCATTCCTTCGAGCGTGGTTTGGAACAAGTGACGGCGGAATACAGTCCGCGTGATGATGGCGATATTCGTGTCATCAATCGAGGTTACAATACTGCTAAGCAGCAATGGGAAGAGGCGGAACACAGTGTATGGAAAATGTTGAAAGCCCGTTGACAACACCCGTGAAGGTCGCTAAGATGCCACGCTCTTGGCTACATAGCTCAGTTGGTTAGAGCACATCACTCATAATGATGGGGTCCCTAGTTCGAATCTAGGTGTAGCCACCAAGAAATTCAAAAGCCACATCACGCCATGTGGCTTTTTTTGTGCCCGCCGTTTTTAGCCTGAAAAAATGAATACTCACACGCTTTTTAGGGTGTAATCCCCCCTGCATTCGTATTATGATGCGAGTCTTTTCCTTCGCCCACGCGATTTACGGAGTTAACTGTGGAACTGACTGGTGCCGAGATATTCGTCGAGTGTCTTAAGGAAGAAGGGGTTGATACTATATTTGGTTATCCTGGTGGAGCGGTGTTGTTTTTGTACGATGAACTGTACAAACAACACGACAAAATCAACCATATTCTGGTAAGACACGAACAGGGGGCTGTTCATGCAGCCGAAGGCTATGCCAAAGCAAGTAATAAGCCCGGAGTGGCGCTGGTAACATCCGGCCCTGGGGCGACCAATGCTGTCACGGGCATTGCGGATGCGTACATGGATTCTGTGCCTTTGGTGGTGTTCACCGGGCAAGTGCCGCGCCATTTGATTGGGAATGATGCGTTTCAGGAAGTCGACATCGTGGGCATTACCCGCCCCTGTGTGAAACACAATTTCTTGGTGACGGACGTTCAAGAATTGGCAACGACCATCAAGAAAGCCTTTTACATTGCCAGCACAGGTCGCCCCGGTCCGGTATTGGTGGATATTCCGAAGGACATTACCACGGCACGTTGTGAGTTCCATTACCCGAAAGAAATCACCATGCGTTCCTACAACCCCACGGTGAAAGGCAATAAGCGTCAGGTACGCCGTGCTATTGACCTGATGTTGGAAGCCAAAAAACCAGTGCTCTACACTGGCGGTGGCGTAGTGTTGTCAGGTGCGGCGCATCAATTGACCGAGTTGACCCGTGAGTTGGGTTTCCCGATTACCAACACCCTGATGGGGCTGGGCGGCTTTCCGTCAATGGACAAGCAATTCATCGGTATGCTAGGGATGCACGGTACGTATGAAGCCAATAACGCTATGCACCATGCCGATTTGGTGATTGCCATTGGTGCGCGTTTCGATGACCGCGTTACCGGCAATATTGAAAAATTCTGCCCCTACGCCAAGATTATCCACGTTGATATTGACCCCGCGTCGATTTCCAAAAACGTTAAGGTGGATGTACCTATCGTTGGTGATGTCAAAAACGTCATCGTGGACATGTTGGAAGAACTCCGTAGCCGTTCTGAGCGCCCTGATGCGGCGGCACTCGCTGATTGGTGGAAGCAAATTGCCGAATGGCAGAGCGCAGACTGCCTGAAATACAATCAGGATATGAATGCGTCGATCAAAGCACAGTTTGTCGTAGAAAAATTCTGGGAAGCAACCAATGGCGACGCTTACGTGTGTTCTGACGTGGGTCAGCACCAAATGTGGGCAGCGCAATACTACAAATTCAGTCAGCCTAACCGTTGGATTAACTCCGGTGGTTTAGGCACGATGGGCTTTGGTTTGCCAGCCGCGATGGGTGTGCAAATGGCATTCCCTGAGGAAACCGTTGGCTGTATTACCGGCGATGGCAGTATCCAGATGTGTATTCAGGAATTGGCGACGTGCCTGCAATATCACTTGCCGATCAAAATTATTTCGTTGAATAACGGCTACCTTGGTATGGTGCGGCAGTGGCAGGAATTCTTCTACCAGAAGCGTTATGCCATGTCTTACATGGAAGCGTTGCCGGATTTTGTGAAGCTCGCGGAAGCTTACGGTCATGTCGGGATGCGTATCGAGAAGGTGAGTGACGTGGAAGGTGCTTTGAGGGAAGCATTAGCCATGAAAGACCGTTTGGTCTTTATGGATTTTATTACCGAACGTGAAAACAATGTATTCCCGATGATTCCTGCCGGTGCAGGTCAAAATGAAATGATTTTGGTATAGGTGATAAAATGCGGCATGTGATTTCCATTTTGATGGAGAATGAAGCGGGCGCGTTGTCGCGTGTTGCCGGATTGTTCTCTGCACGGGGCTACAATATTGAATCTCTGACCGTTGCGCCGACTGATGACGCTACCCTGTCGCGTTTGACGCTGGTGACGCGCGGTAGCGAAGAAATTGTGGAACAAATCATTAAGCAACTCAACAAGTTGATTGATGTGGTCAAGGTCATGGATCTGGCGCAATATTCCCACATTGAACGCGAAATAATGTTCGTCAAAGTCGCCGTGGATAAACACGTTGCGTGTGAAGCGGTCAAGCGTTTGTCGGATATTTTCCGGGGTAACATCATTGATGTCAGCGACAAGACCTACACGATTGAACTGACAGGCGACCGCAGTAAGTTGGATGCGTTTGTGAATGCGCTGAAAGATTACCGCATTATTGAAGTGGTGCGCTCCGGCGGCATGGGCATTGCCCGTGGCGAAGCGTCCCTACACGTTTAATTGACTTATGATATTTTGGATTTTAAGGTAAAAGGCTTTATGGCACTGAACATTTATTACGATAAAGACGCTGATCTTTCTATCATTCGCGGCAAGAAAGTCGCCATTATCGGTTACGGCTCACAGGGTCACGCCCATGCTTGTAACCTGAAAGATTCTGGCGTGGAGGTTACTGTCGGTTTGCGTAGCAATTCCCCGACAGTCGCAAAAGCGCAGAATGCGGGCTTAAAAGTCGCACCGGTTGCGGAAGCGGTTGCTGCTGCTGATGTCATCATGATCCTGACTCCTGACGAATTCCAAAGTCAATTGTATCGTGAAGAAATCCAACCAAACCTGAAACAAGGTGCGACGCTGGCATTTGCGCACGGTTTTGCGATTCACTACAACCAAATTGTGCCGCGTACTGATTTAGACGTGATTATGATTGCGCCAAAAGCACCGGGTCACACTGTCCGTAACGAATTCGTCAAAGGCGGTGGCATCCCTGACCTGATTGCGGTATTCCAAAATGCCTCCGGTAAGGCTAAAGATGTGGCATTGTCTTACGCTTCTGCTATCGGCGGCGGTCGCACGGGTATCATCGAAACCACCTTCAAAGACGAAACCGAAACGGACTTGTTCGGCGAACAAGCGGTATTGTGCGGTGGCGCGGTTGAACTGGTTAAAATGGGCTTTGAAACCCTGACTGAAGCCGGTTATGCGCCAGAAATGGCGTACTTCGAGTGCTTGCACGAACTCAAACTGATCGTTGACCTGATGTACGAAGGCGGCATTGCCAACATGAACTACTCCATCTCCAACAATGCCGAGTACGGTGAGTACGTGACCGGCCCTAAAGTCATCAACGAGCAATCGCGTGCGGCGATGCGTCAAGCGCTGAAAGACATTCAGAACGGTGAATACGCGAAAAATTTCATTCTGGAAGGCGCGTCTAACTACCCATCCATGACGGCTTACCGTCGTAACAATGCCGCGCACCCGATTGAACAAACCGGCGCGAAGCTGCGTGCAATGATGCCGTGGATTCAGAAGATCGTGGACAAGTCGAAGAACTAAGGTTCAAGTCTATCGTTCCGCCAATCAGTAGGGGTGAAAGTGCTTTCGCCCCTACGATTTCCCGCCTTGAGCTACCC
>CAYQTB010000035.1:22742-24343 GCA_964420315.1 uncultured Thiothrix sp.
CCTTGGATTTATTACACGGTCATTTCTGGCCTGCTTTTCAAAAGGTTATTGTGGCGCTGTTTGTGGGCGTTGCCGGCGTCAGTTTGGCGTTAGCTGCTAGGCAAGGTTTGAAATGGTCACGTTTTTGGCGGCGCGAAGCGGCTTTGGTAGCGAGTGCCGGGTTGGTAAGCGTGGGTAGTTATGGGTTATTTCCCACGAGTTGGATATTTTTTGGGGTGTTGCACTTTATGGCGCTTGCCAGTGTGTTGGCATTACCGTTTTTGCGCCTAGGTGGCTGGAATGTTTTGCTGGGATGTGTGGCATTGTTGTTGCCTTACTGGATTGATTCGTCGGTGTTCAATGCAGCGGATTTGCAATGGGTCGGGTTGGGAACAGAAGTGGCAAACACCAAAGACTATACGCCATTTTTGCCTTGGTTTGGGGTGATATTATTCGGTGTCTATATCGGGGGCAAGCTTGAGCGGTGTGCATTGTGCTTGAAGCCTTTACCCGCATGGCGCGGTTTGCGGTGGATAATCTGGTTAGGTAGGCACAGTTTGGTGGTTTACTTAGCGCATCAGCCGTTATTGATGGCATTTTTCTGGATGATAGCGACGCTTACGGGCGTAGCTGAAAAATGAACTCGCCGCTTGGGGTGAGTAAGCCATGTTGTATCAACCATGCACGGGCATCGTCGGCATCTTCCTGAAACCAGCGTTGTGCTGAGCCGAGACGGAAGGTGTAGCCCCAGGTATCCATGTCCCGCCACATGCGTTGCCGCCCGAAACAGGGGATGAGGTCGGCTAACAGGATTTGCAGGTAACAAACCGCGTCTTCCTCGGCATATTCGCCACCGGCATCGGTATGCAACACGGCGCGACGGGTTGCATCCATGCAGATAATGTGACAACTTTCATGCAGGATGGAGTGCAGCGGGGTGTCGTGGCGTGCTAATACTGTCAAGCCGATAATGCCCGCTTCGTCTTCGTGCCAATAGCTGCCGGGTATGCTGTCATTATCCGCTACCTGTTCCAATTGCAGACCATAGTGTGCTAGGAGCACGATGACGGCTTCCTTGCCGACATCGCCCAGCCGAAGTACGGCACTGTTCACAGCCAGTATTTTCCACCAGTCGCAATCAGAATGGTGAGCACGCCAATCAGCGTGTTAATGCCGACCATTACCCGGATTTGCGCTAATGCTTTGCCACCGTCAGACCAGCTTTGGGCGGCAACGGCTTTACGCAATTTTTGATAAGGGGCGAAATAGACATGAAAGAAGATCAGCATCATCACCAGTCCCAGCCCATTCATGAGGTGTACGAATACGGGCGCATTCGCAAAACCACCGTATGGTCCAAGCAGCATCCAGTAACCAGAGCCGAGAATGGTGATAATGGCAGCCCAGACCCAGGGGAAAAAACGCCCAAACACGCCATTCCATAAGGCGAGGCGTTGCGGTGGTTCTAGTACGCTTGCTGCCACCGGACGTAATGCCATGTAAGCGAAGAACATGCCTCCGACCCAGATGACGACGGCGAGAATGTGTAAAGCTAAGGCGATGGACATGAGGTGTCTCCTGATTACAGTTTTTTCAAGGCGGTTAGCCATTTGTTCATGGCG
>CAYQTB010000036.1:0-23761 GCA_964420315.1 uncultured Thiothrix sp.
CTGGGTGAGATTGCAGCAAGTTAGGCAGTGCGAGGTTTAAAGTTGATGCGTATACGGAGCGGGCAAATTCAGCCCACCCTGTTAGGCTGCGATTTAACCCAGCATGTAAGACACCACGCCATCCGCCAGTTTCGGCTCAAACCAAGTGGACTTGGGCGGCATGACATCATTGTTATCAGCTACCGCCATCAGGTCTTGCATACTGGTGGCGTAAAGTGAAAACGCGACTGCCATCTCACCGCTATCTACGCGCTTTTCCAAGCCAGCCAAACCGCGAATTCCGCCCACGAAATCAATGCGCTCATCACGACGCGGGTCGCTAATACCCAAAATCGGCTCGATCAAATAACGCGCCAAGCGGCTCACGTCCAACCGCGCTACCGGATCGTCATTGGGCATCAGTTCAGCATTCAACGTCAGTTTGAACCACTGCTTATCCATGTACATCCCAAAAATACCGGGTGCATCCGGTTTCACCGGCGTAGCAGAAGGCTCTAGCGCAAAATGTTCCTCAACCGCAGCGAGGAATTGCGTGGGGTCAAGCCCGTTCAAATCCTTAATCACGCGGTTATAGTCGAGGATTTTCATTTGATGCGCGGGAAAAATCACCGAGAGGAAGAAATCAGATCCTTGCTGATTGTTACGCATTTTCGCAATCCGTGACGCTGATGCCGAACGGTGATGCCCATCCGCAATGTAGAGCGCGGGCATTGCATTAAACGCCGCCGTCAATTGCGCAATACTCGCCGCATCCTCAATCACCCATAAAGTGTGTTGGATACCATCATCAGCCGTCACATCCAGCACCGGTTCCGCTTGCGAAGCCGCCGCCAAAATCGCATCCACCGCTGGCGTATCCGGGTAAGCCAGCAACACTGGCCCGGTTTGCGCGTTCACCGCATCAATCTGACGCACGCGGTCATCTTCTTTCACCGGACGGGTAAATTCGTGCTTGCGAATTCGGTTGGTATCGTAATCCGCCACCGACGCACCTGCCACCAAACCGGTTTGCGAATGCCCGTTCATAATCAAGCGATAGGCATAGTAACACGGCTGCGCGTCTCGTACTAACAAGCCTGCATCAATGGTACGCGCCAGATTTTCAGCAGCTTTGGCATACACGATGGGGCTATACGGGTCAGTATCTTCCGGTAAATCAATTTCCGGCTTGGAAACATGCAAAAAACTCCACGGCTTGCCAATGGCACGCTCCCGCGCTTCCGCAGAATTCAGCACGTCATACGGCGGGGCAATCACTTCAGCAGCACGACCCGGTGCGGGGCGCAAGCCTTTAAATGGCGAAATCAGATTCATGTTGGGACATTTCCTACAACGCTAAAAGATCGCCGTATTATAACGGTCATTGCTCCTGGCGGCTATGCAATCGCAACGTTACCGTCATTTCACTTGAGGCACTGCATCAGGTTGGCTAGACTCAGGCGTTCTACCTTATGGATTGACTGAATTGAGGAACGCAGGGTGAAACAACCTATTGTCATTATCGGCATCGGTGAAATCGGTGCAGTGTTCGCACACGGTTTATTACGTTTAGGGCATCCGATTTATCCAATCACCCGTAACATGGATATGTCCGTCGAAGCTGCACGCATCGCCGAACCCGCGCTCGTCATCGTTGCCGTGGGTGAAGCTGATTTACACTCAACCTTGGCACAACTGCCAGACGCGTGGAAAACACGAGCAGCCTTGCTCCAAAACGAACTGTTACCACCAGACTGGGAACGGCATGGGCTAACTAACCCCACCGTGATTTCTGTCTGGTTTGAAAAAAAACGCGGACAAGTGGTAAAAATTGTGGTTCCCTCACCACTATACGGACATAATGCCACGCTATTGGCTTCCTGTCTGAATGCGCTGGATATTCCCCATTATCTGGTTCATGATCATGTGGAATTATTATTCGAGCTGGTACGCAAAAACTACTATATCTTAGTCAGCAACATTGCAGGGCTACGTGTTGGCGGAACAGTAAGCACGCTGTGGGCGCAGCACCCCGCATTGGTTGAAGCAGTGGCGCGTGATGTACATGCCCTGCAAGAATATCTAACGGGCAAAACCTTAGATCATGCGGAACTGTTACAAGCCATGCTGGTCGCCTTTGCAGGCGACCCCGAACACCAGTGCATGGGGCGTAGCGCCCCCGCACGTCTGCAACGTGCTTTAGCGATTGCGGATACTGCGGGGCTTGCCGTACCAACCTTGCGGGACATCGCCGCCAGCCGATCGTAAACGGATACAGGTCTTTAATGAAATCGCACAACAACAAACGCACTTCCCTTTTTTCCAGCAGTCTACTGGCTTGCTCGCTGTGGCTATTAACCACCAGTGCTGCCTTAAATGCCGAAGACACCACCCGCATTAATCTGCAAGACACGGAAATCCGCCAGTTGATTGACATCGTTGCCAAGACAACTGGCAAAAATTTCATAGTCGATCAGCAAGTGCGCGGCAAAGTCACCTTCATTTCCGGTAACGGTCTGGACAAAGACGGGCTGTATGAAGCCTTCCTATCGGTACTGCAAGTTCACGGTTTTGAAGCGGTCGAAACGGGTGATCTCATCAAAATTGTCCCTACTGGAAAAGCACGCGGCAATGTCGCACCGATGGTTGCCAACCCAGCGGAAAGTGATGCCGATGCGACCATTTCCCAAGTGGTTAAACTGGAATACATCCCCGTGACCACCGCGATTCAAACCCTGATGCCACTCAGCGGTCAGGGTGAAACCAGCATTCTGCCCAACCAAGCGAGTAACACTATCGCCTTAAAAGGTAAAGCCCAAAACGTTGCCCGCCTGATGGAAGTCATTGCCAGCGTCGACAAACCCAATAACGAAGACTTTGAACTGGTGCCACTCGAATACGCTGTGGCTTCACAAGTTGCCTCCACCTTACAGGGCTTAGTCGGTGGTAACGCTGCTGCTGCCGCAGCGGGCGGCATGATGCCTGCTGGCGGCAAAATTTCCGCCGATGAACGTACCAACAGCGTCTTGATTTCCGGCGACCGTCAAACCCGTGAGCGCATGAAAAGCGCCATCGCCAAACTGGATGTCAAACGTGCCATTGAAGGGGATACCAGAGTCATCCAACTGCGCTACGCCAAGGCCGAAGATGTTGTCAACGTACTCAATGGCGTTGCACCCAATCTCCAGCAATACGGTGGGAGTGCTTACTACAATTATATACCCCCCAGTCCAGACGGTAGTATCTCCCCCGATGGCACACAAAATGCCAGTAGTGGCACTAGCAATGTCAAAGTTCTAGCCGATAAAAGCAGCAACTCCATTATCATCAGTGGTCCACCGACCTTGCAGAAAAACATGATCGCGGTGATCAACCAACTCGATCGGCGCCGCGCCCAAGTCTTGGTCGAAGCCGTCATTGCCGAAGTCTCTACCGACCTTTCCAACAAATTGGGCGCAACGTTATTGGGCAACGGCGCTAATGACAACAGTGGCCCCGTCGGTTACAGCAATTTTGGGGGGCTTGGCACACTGGCAGGCATTGTCGGCGGCATAAGAACCAACACCATACCCAGCATACCTAACGGCTTATTGCTGGCGGGGGGCAACAACAGTTTCGGCGCGATTGTCGAAGCCCTCAAAGGCGATGCCGCCACCAATATCCTGTCTACCCCAACGCTGGTAACAATGGATAACGAAGAAGCCGAAATAACCGTCGGTCAAGAAGTTCCCTTCAAAACAGGTCAAGCCACGAATAGCGCCGATGGCACAACCAATCCATTCACCACGATTGAACGCAAAGATGTCGGTTTGAAATTCAAAATCACCCCACAAATCAACCGGGGTGAAACCGTTAATCTCAAAATTGAGCAAGAAACCTCCAACGTCGCCTCCAGCAGCGCTGGCGCGTCGGATCTGATCACCAACAAACGTCGGATTACCACCAATGTCATGGTCGAAGACGGGCAAATTCTGGTGCTGGGTGGTTTGATTGAAGACAACTACCGCGATTCTGCAAGCAAAGTGCCGTTATTGGGCGATATACCCGTGATTGGTGGCGCTTTCCGCAACAACACCACCAATAAAACCAAAAACAACCTGATGGTTTTCATCCACCCCATTATTATGCCGGATGGCAAATCGGCTGATGCTTACACCCGCATGAAGTACCAAACCATGCAACAGCAACAGCAGCACAGCAAGGTATTACAACGCAATCGCCTATCCGAAGGTCCCTCTACCTTGCCACCGGATATGAATCGCGTTAGCAATGGCTCAGCAGATAGTTTGCATAATCCGCCGCCACGTCCGCCTACCCCCGTGAAAAAAGTGACACAAGGTCAAAGCACCTGCAACAAATCCGACCCATTCTGTAGCGGGGCATTATGAGCGGGCAAGACGCACTAGCCACAGCGGAAGAGCCGCTTAGCCCGACACTGAACTTGCCATACAGTTTTGCCAAGCGCCATGGCATCCTGCTGCAAACCAGCGGGCAACAACCGCTGGTGCTGTGCCGCGCTGGCGTCACACCGCTGGCATTAGCGGAAGTGCAACGCCTGAGTCACGCCGACTTGCAGTTTCAGTCGGTGGACAACGCCACTTTTGACCGCTTGCTGGCAGCACATTATGACCGCAGCCAAGTCGGTGCGTCGATGATGCAAGACATCGGTGATGATGCCGATTTGCAAGACATTGCTGGGGCATTGCCCGAACCGGAAGATTTGCTGGAATCCGAAGACGACGCGCCGATTATCCGCCTGATCAACGCGCTATTGACGCAAGCGGTAAAAGAAGGCGCATCCGACATCCACATCGAAACCTTTGAAACCCGCATGTCGGTACGAATGCGCGTCGATGGCATTTTGCGCGAAATCATCGAGCCGCCACGTAAACTCGCCCCGGTGATTATTTCCCGCATCAAAGTCATGGCCCGGCTGGATATTGCCGAAAAACGCCTGCCACAAGACGGACGTATCTCCTTACGCGTTGCCGGACGCGGGGTTGACGTGCGGGTTTCCACCCTACCCTCCGGTCACACCGAGCGGGTAGTATTGCGCTTATTGGACAAGCAAGCCGGGCGTTTGAATCTGTCACATCTGGGCATGGATCCGAAAATTTATGACCGCTTGCAAGCCCTGATCGAAAAGCCACACGGCATTATTCTCGTCACTGGTCCCACGGGTTCGGGGAAAACCACCACGCTGTACGCGGGTCTGACGCACTTAAACGACCGACGCCGCAATATCCTCACCGTCGAAGACCCAATCGAATATTACATTGACGGTATCGGGCAAACCCAAGTCAACAGCAAAGTCGACATGACCTTTGCACGCGGTTTGCGTGCCATTTTGCGCCAAGACCCGGATGTGGTCATGGTCGGCGAAATTCGCGATCTGGAAACCGCTGAAATTGCGGTGCAAGCCAGTTTAACCGGGCATTTGGTGTTTTCCACCTTGCACACCAACACCGCAATCGGCGCTGTCACCCGTATGCAAGACATGGGCGTGGAACCTTACCTGCTCGCCTCCAGCTTGCTCGGTGTGGTCGCGCAACGGCTGGTACGGGTACTTTGCTCCGAATGCAAACAAGCTTCACCTGCCGATGACGGGGAAATGAAAATCCTCCGTGCTGCCCCGCACACTCCCCGCCCGATTCTCTATAAGCCGGTCGGATGCCCCGCCTGTAACCATCGCGGTTTTGTCGGACGCCTGGGTATTTACGAACTGGTGATGCTGGATGACGGTTTGCGTCAAATGATCCACGACCGCAAAAGCGAAATGCAACTCGAAGCTTACGCCCGCCAACACAGCCCCAGTATTCGCGAAGACGGTATTCGCTTGGTATTGGAAGGTCGCACGTCGCTGGATGAGGTCTTGCGCGTTACCCGTGAGGATGCGCAGTAATGCCCGCGTTTGAATACGTAGCCCTGAATGCCGCCGGTAAAGAAGAGCGCGGCATTATGGAAGCGGATACGCCACGTCAAATACGCCAGTTACTGCGCAATGGCGATTTAATTCCGCTGGAAGTCAATGAAGTCACGCAAAAGCAGAAAAAAACCGAAGGTCGTTCCCTGTTCGGGGGTGGGCGACTTAATCCCGCCGATCTTGCGCTGATGACGCGCCAACTTGCCACCTTAGTACGCGCCGGTTCACCGCTTGAAGAAGCCTTGGGTGCGGTGGTGCGCCAGACTGAACGCAACTCCTCACGGCGTATTTTTTCGGCTATTCGCTCACGAGTCATGGAAGGTCATACGCTAGCAGGCGCATTAGGCTTATTTCCCGGTGCGTTTCCGGTGTTGTATCGCGCTACCGTGGGGGCGGGCGAACAATCCGGGCATTTATCCGAAGTCTTGGAACGCTTGGCGGATTACACCGAAAATCGCCAACATAATCAGCAAAAAGTCACCACCGCGCTGGCTTACCCGTTGATTTTACTGCTGGTTGCCATTGGCGTGGTATCTGCCTTGCTGCGCTTTGTTGTCCCCAAAGTGGTGGAAGCGTTTTCGACGTTGGACATTGAGCTACCGTTGCTGACCCGAATGCTGATTGCCGCCAGCGAATTCCTGCAAGATCACGGTTTGACCTTGCTCATTGGCATTATTTTAATGATTGCGGGAATCGTGTGGCTATTGCAACGCCCCGTGTGGAAAGCGCGTTACCACCGGCTGCTGTTGCGCTTGCCAGTCATCGGTCGCATTACCCGTGGCATTAACACCGAAAACTTTGCCCGCACCTTCAGCATTCTCAGCAGCAGTGGCGTGACAGTGTTGGATGCGATGAAAATTTCAGCCGAAGTCGTCATCAGCATTCCGATGCGCCAATCGGTGCTGGAAGCGGCTGAAAAAGTGCGCGAAGGGATGCCGATCCACAAAGCGCTGGAACGTTCCGGCTACTTCCCGCCGATGATGGTTTACCTAATCGCCAGCGGTGAAGGCAGTGGCAAACTCGATGAAATGCTGGAACGCGCCGCCATCCAGCAAGAGCGTGAAGTGCAAACCAAAATTGCCACCCTGCTCAGTTTGCTCGAACCCGGCTTAATTTTGGTGATGGGCGGCATCGTCACCCTAATTGTCCTATCTATCATGCTCCCGGTCATGGGCGGCATGTCGCAGATCATGCGTTAATATCCATTAACCTTTCTGATTAAGCATTTCGTCAGCTAAATAGCCGCGATTATAGGTCGTGGCGTTGAGGCACACCTACGCTCGTCGCATAGTACCCATAAGCAAGAAATATTTCTTACTAAGCAATATTAAAATAATGACCTGTGGAAAAGTGTCCCCGCACGGTCTTTGTGGAGCAAGCATCATGACGCATGTGTATGTACCTGCACCTGATACGGGTGACTTACTAAACGACAGTGGCAAACGGCGACATACAATCAGTTACCACCCATTCCTGAAACGCGGGATAGACGTTGGCGTCTCTTTATTTTTATTAATCATGACGTTACCCATTTGGCTGATCACCGCTATTGCGATCAAATGTGAATCACCCGGTGCAGTTTTTTTCAAGCAACAGCGTACTGGATTATTTAACCGGGAATTTAATATCCTCAAATTCCGCTCCATGTATGAAGATGCTGAAAAAGACGGCGCACGCTGGGCTTCTAAACAGGACGAACGGATTACTCGAGTCGGCAAATTTATCCGCAAAACCCGCATAGATGAATTGCCGCAACTGCTTAATGTGCTCAAAGGTGAAATGTCGATGGTCGGACCACGCCCCGAACGCGAAGTGTTTATTCGTGACTTGGAAAAGCACATTCCGTTTTACCGCTTCCGCCACACGGTCAAGCCCGGCGTGACGGGCTTAGCGCAAGTCAGCTACACCTATGGCGCATCGGTGGAAGATGCAATGCATAAACACCGTTACGACATTTATTACATTAAACACCAAAGCGTGTGGATGGATATGCGGATTCTGTTCGATACCGTGCGGGTCGTGCTGACGGGTCAAGGAGTGTAATGGCTACTGTGCCTGTACGCCAGGATTAAACGATTTGACGACGTGATTAACATCAGCGTCATAGTACTGCTTTTTTGCTGTAGGGTATTCTAGCCGTAGCGTATTCATCTGTGTATCACCGACGTACTCTTTAATGTAAAGAATGCTATTACCGGCATATCCAGACAGCACAAACCAGTCTTTACCTTTTTTACGATAAGTAACTTTGCTGAACTCCTGATTGGCTTGCTCTATTGCTCCCGCCACATCGAGTAACAACGGATTATTGTTGCCACTAACCGTCATCTCCATGCCCATCACATCACTGAATGTTGCGCCATCACCGCTAAGCGTTAATTCCTGTTGCTCCCATGTCAGTGGCACGTCCACACAGAAGTTGAAGCGTTCGTTGCAGTAGTTGTAGGCAGCAATGACTTCGCCTGGCTGAGCAACTACACTGACCGTTAGGGTGCTGATTAACAACAGCGAACGTAAAAATACTTGCATTGCGATGGGTTCCTTTAATCACGTTGGTAATCAGCGAAGGTAACTGCCTTCTTAAGCTTATTGGCCGTCACTTCAGTACGGCTACTCGGTTTTGTTGCGGTGGGATCAACCCATATTTCGTGAATGCGTTTGTGAAACATGAAGGTATCTTCAGCAGCGTTGTAGCGAAAGGTAATAAAATCCGTCCAATGTTGCCCGCAGGTTACGGTATTTTCCACGGTGAAAAACTTACCTTTTACCGCTAAGTCTTGTTGGTTGCATTGCCCTCCCTCGTCAGCACGGTAGGCAACACTGCTATTACGTGCGATTTCTTCGTAAAAATGATTTCCATCTTTGATACCTTTAAACACAATAACGAAACGTTCAGGCGCTGGACGTTCGTCATCTTCCCCAACCTTAATCGCAATCACTATTCTATCTTCGATATTGTCGCCGTTGAAATCGACAACTTTATCAATCTCTGGGACGTAGCCCTCAGGTAATTTGCTTATAATTTCATCACTTGGCAACATGGGTTCGGCTTGAGTGGTAAATGCACATAGGCTTAACAGTAAACCTAAAGCAATATGACGCATGATGTTTCTCCTTCTCGCATTATTCGTATCATGAGATTGTAATTGGTTAATCTACTGGATAGAGGTACTATTGTACAAGTTATTTTTATAAGTTCTTTACCTGCCCAAAGGATATATGACATGTTACGTTTTAGCCTGTTGATCATTGGATCGATGCTTGCTGGTTGTACGCCGCCAGATGAAAACACTAAACAGTCAGTCGTGGCAGATGATACCGCAGCACCATCGCAGCAACAGGGAGAAATGCTTGTATCAGCGGGCAGTTTTCCTGATGGCTTTATGGAACACTGTCAACAAGATGATGACCTTGCGTGCTTATCGCGGGCATTGCTGGACAATATTGAACAAGCCGTTGCAACAGAACATCCTGATCTTCAAGCCACCACAGTGCTGCTAGAACTCACAGAAACCTTTCTATTTGCCGTCGGAAAAAACATTGACCATGATTCTGTTGCTTACCTTGACTTGGCACAATGGGAAACCTTGCTACAGAACATAAAGCATCCTAAACAAATCAGTCTATTGCCTCTAGTTCGCTCTTTGCAGCAACGCCAACACCAAGCACCTTATATCCAATTGCCTTATTTACTGCGCAACATTGCCATCTGTGACCTCAACTTTTACTACAGTGATTGGAATACGCCACATGCTTTTTTCACAGTTAATAACCTCAAGCCGTTCCAGGATGGTGGAGAAAGCTATGCCTTCCGTGTCAAGGAGGAATGGTTAGGCTTGCCAGTTAGGGGCTTAATCGTGCCAGGAACGTTCGATGCCTATGGGATTGTGTTTGATGCACCGATGAATAAGGTGCAACAAGTCCTCAAGCAGCATCTTCACGGCGATTTTACGCTACCCAATGAGAAGTTTGTGACTAGTAAGCCAGCCTTGGGCACTGCTAGTGCGTTTTCAGAATTGCCCACTCTGTACTGCACGGGGGAAGACTATGAAGCGGGAATTTAGTTCGCTGTTGCTATGCCTTAGCATTATTGTCAGCCCTGTCAGTAACAACGTTGCCCATGCCAATGACGGCTTTGCGTCAATTGGTGCAGGTGGTATTACGATTGGTAAGACCAATGCTATCCGCATGGAGGAAGAAGACCTCTTTATCAGTCAAGATAAAATCAAGGTTACGTATTTATTTCGCAATATCACCGATCGTGCAGTTAAAACGCGAGTGGCATTTCCTATCGCACCAATGAGCGAGGATGAATACAATGGTGCTCGCGTTTTGGATATTGCCTCCGATAACCCTTTAGGTTTCAGCGTGGTGGTAGACGGTGAACCGCTTATCTTCGAGACAGAATCCAAGCGCCGAGATGATAAACTGCACATTACGCACCATTGGGAACAAATCTTTCCTGCTGGCAAAACAGTCAAAATCAGCCACAGCTATACACCTGCTAGTGGTGGTAGCACAATGTACTATCCCTACGAGGATGACATCAGCCGTTACTGCATTGAACCCGGCTTAGAGACGTGGATGAAAAAGAATGCCAAGCCGGAACAAGGCAAGGTCTTGCTACCCACCCATGTGGATTACATTCTCACAACAGCGAATAGCTGGCATGACTCAATCGGCAAATTCCGTTTGACTATCAAAAAAAATGACCCAGAAGAAAAAGTCAGCCTGTGCGCAGATGGCATCAAAAAAGTTGATGAAATGACTTTTGTGTGGGAACAGAATAATTTTCAGCCTAAACAAGATTTGCACATTCTTTGGGTTCGCAAGCATACATTTAACCAATAAGCCTTGGAAGGTCTCTGATGATGAGTTTTATTTCAGTCAAAAAACGGTGCGGATATGCCTTGTTCGCCGGTATAGCTATCGCTTTACCCAACATTAGCTTCCCCAGCAACACCGATAGCATTTATACCTCGCTGGTCGAGAACGATTGTACAGTCATTGAACATGATCCTGATGGTGGAGATTTCGTCAGAGAGCGTTGCAAGGGCGTGGCAGATTATGCGTTGGATGTATTATCGGGTGATTTACGTCAAACGTTGGATGTGATTACGCCACAAGGTAAAACTTTTCAGTTGGATTTGATCAGTACAGTATCCGGTGGATTTTCTTATTTAGGCAATAAAGCAGAATGGCGTATCAACAAGGAGGGTAAGCACAGTAAGCCCTTCGCGCTAATTGTGCGCTTCAATGCTAATGACGACGCGGAAAACCCAGAGAAAGTGACATCTTATTTGGTCGTCAGCAAAATCACCGATCACACTATTTGCGTGACTGATGTGGTTAACCCGATGAAAAATGCCAATGAACACGCACGTCAATTAGCTGATCAATCCATGAATAAGCGCTGTAAACTTATAGAACTTGCGCATTGACTGTGGTCTGAAATTGTGCATCAAGATGCTGCTTGCCTCGTATGAAATTGCTGACTCATACAGGGTTTGAACAGGTCTGGAAGTCGAATGTTGTGGTATGCTCCTAACGCTGGTTGAAGATCGCCCTACCTTTCTCGTATCATGCCCCCTTGATTTCGCCAAGGATTGCCACACATGGACACCCCCATTCGCATGACCGAATACAGCCACGGCTCCGGCTGTGGCTGTAAAATTGCCCCCGCTGTACTGGATGTGATCCTGCACAGTCAGTTACCACCGGATATTTGCGATGCGCTATTGGTCGGCAACAGTTCCCGCGACGATGCCGCCGTTTACGATTTAGGCAATGGCACGGCGGTTATCAGCACCACCGATTTTTTCATGCCGATTGTGGATGATCCATTCACGTTTGGGCGCATTGCCGCCACCAATGCCATCAGCGATGTCTACGCAATGGGCGGCAAACCCATTATGGCGATTGCCATTTTCGGCTGGCCGCTCGACAAATTGCCACCGGAAGTCGGGCGCGAAGTGGTCGAAGGTGGGCGCAAAGCCTGTCAGGATGCAGGCATTCCCCTGGCTGGCGGACACAGTATCGACGCCCCCGAACCTATTTTCGGCTTAGCCGTGACCGGCATTGTGCAAACCCGTCACCTCAAGCAAAACAGCACTGCGCAGGCCGGTTGCAAACTCTATCTCACCAAGCCGCTAGGCATCGGCATCCTCACCACCGCGCAAAAACGCAAAGTGTTATTGCCGGAACACAGCAACCTTGCGATTGATACCATGTGCCAAATGAACAGCATCGGCGCACAATTTGGCGAAATGCCAGCCGTCACCGCACTCACCGATGTCACCGGCTTTGGATTAGGTGGGCATTTGCGTGAAATGTGCGAAGGTAGTGGCTTGCAAGCGGTCATTCAGTTCGATCAAGTGCCCGTATTGCCACACATCCCGCAATATCTGGAGCTGGATTGCTCACCGGGTGGGGCGAAACGCAATGTCGACAGCTACGGCTACGCGCTGGGTGCAATGACAGAACGCCAACAGCAAATCATCTGCGACCCGCAAACCAGCGGCGGTTTGTTGGTGGCACTTGCGCCCGAAGGCGAAGCAGAATTCTTAGCCGTGTGCCA
This sequence comes from uncultured Thiothrix sp., assembly GCA_964420315.1. Taxonomy (GTDB): domain Bacteria; phylum Pseudomonadota; class Gammaproteobacteria; order Thiotrichales; family Thiotrichaceae; genus Thiothrix. The sequence goes on from CAYQTB010000036.1 coordinate 12,480, forward strand.
GCAGGCGGGTTTCGACTTGCAACCGATTGGCTACTTACGCAAACCCGTTGCCGGTAGCCCCCTGATTACAGTGGAATAACCCATGCCATTACTGAACGCCGGTAAAGATTTACCTCTCAGGGACGATTTATTGCACTTGTTTTTGCAAGACGTGCCGCTCTTGGATGTACGCGCCCCCGTGGAATTTCACGAAGGCGCATTTCCTTGCAGTACCAACCTACCTTTAATGGATGATGCGGATCGGGTCGCGATTGGTACACGTTACAAACAACAAGGTCAGGACGCGGCAATTGAATTAGGCTTGCAGCGGGTAAGCGGTGAAATTAAGGCAGCACGGGTGGCAGCATGGCAACAGTTTGCCGAACAACACCCAGACGGAGTGCTGTATTGTTTCCGGGGCGGGTTACGCTCACGCGCTTCCCAGCAATGGTTGTATGAGCAAACCGGTATTCGCTATCCGCGTGTTCACGGTGGTTACAAAGCCATGCGCCGGTTTTTACTGGAGCAGTTGGAAACCTTACCGCATTTGCTTCGACCCATTATCCTCAGTGGGCGCACGGGTTCAGGCAAAACCCGTTTTTTGCGCACCTTGACGCAACAAATTGACCTTGAAGCCTGCGCCAATCACCGTGGTTCGGCGTTTGGCACACAACCTACGCCGCAACCCGCGCAAATCAGTTTTGAAAATACGCTTGCCATTCAATTGCTGCGTAAATTTCATCAGGGGCAAACGGTGCTGTTGTTTGAAGACGAAAGCCGCACCATCGGCTCGCTGCATTTACCCGACACTTTTTTTGAAACCTTACGCACCGCCCCACTGGTGTTGATGCAAGTCCCCGATGCCGAGCGCGTTGAAATCAGCTACCAGGAATACGTCGTGGACAATATTGCTGCCTTCATTGCGGTGCATGGCGGCGATGCAGAAGCGGGGCTTGCGGCATTCGGTGCGTATTTGATCAACAGTTTAACCAAGTTACAACGCCGTTTAGGCGGGGTACGTTACCAACAAGCGCGGGAAATGATGGAACGTGCTTTGCGACAACAAGCGCGTGATCAGTCCACCACCGCGCATTACGATTGGGTGCGTTTCATCCTGTTGGATTACTACGACCCGATGTACGATTATCAGATCAGCAAGAAGCAGCATCGACTGGTGTTCACAGGTTCACCAGCCGAGGTGCGTGATTACCTCAACAAGCAAGGCATTACTTGAATTCACGCCTCTGCTATGAAGAAATTTTCGTCAAACATTTCGATAAAACGCTTGGCCTGCGGGGTAAAAAACTTACCCCGTCGCACAATCAAACCATAACTACGCGAAGGAAAATAGTCACCAAGGGGAATCGCTACAATTTTCTCATTACCCGTTAAACACACTTCAGTCACGATCGAAATACCCAAGCCCATTTCCACGTAGCGCTTGACTATTTCCCAGCCACCCGCTTCCATTGCCACTGAATACGGCACTTCGTGCTGAAGAAACACCGTGTCCACCATCCGCCAAGTACTCATATGGCGCGGCGGCAAAATCAAACCATAAGGGCTAATATCACCCAGCGTCACCTTACGCTTTAACTCAGCCAAAGGATGATGTTCCGGGGTAATCAGGGTCGAACCAAACGCAGCAAACGGCTTATAAACAATCGTCTCAGGAATTTGCGATAAAGGCCCGACTGCCAAATCCACCTGATCTTCCAGCAGTTTTTTCATGCCGCTCTGGCCTTCAACATTATGCAAATTGATGCGGATACCAGGGTAAGCCGCACAAAAGCACTTCAAATATTTCGGCAATACATACAAAGCCGTGGATTGACCCGCCGCAATGTTTAACTCCCCTTGCTCCATCTTGCCCAAACTCGCCGCAAAGGTTTCCTTGAGGGAATCGATCCCCGCTGCAATCGGCTGCACCAATTGGTAGAGAATGCGACCTTCTGGGGTTAAACGTACACTAGGCCCACGCCGCTCCAGCAACTTCTCGCCCATTTCACGCTCAAGCGCTTGAATTTGCAATGAAACCGTGGGCTGACTGATATGTAACTGATCCGCCGCATGGGTGATATTTTCCTTTTGCGCCACCACACAAAAAGTCCGCAGTAACTTGTAGCGTGTTTGCTTGTAGTAGTGCATTGTCAAGGTTATTTACCCTCATCCATCAGACCACAATTGTGCAATACAATAGTAATAATTGAAACAATTGATTTTTTGCGATGCCTTATTTTCTGTATCTTACGCCGCAGCTAAGCATTCATCACGGGTGCTTATCTGTGTTAACTGTGGTGCTTGCGGCGTTGGTCAAGAACGCCGCTCTTTTTATCCCCCGCCCTCTATGAAACAATAACCTTTCAACTTAAACCAACCAAAATATAACGATCCAAACTTCCAACTTCGACTAAATGGAGATCGCGCGATGGCAGATTACATTCTTTGGTTCGATCAATTGGGGATGCACGATGTTAACATCGTCGGCGGCAAAAATGCCTCCCTAGGGGAAATGATCAGTAACTTGGCAAATGCGGGCGTTAGCGTCCCGAACGGTTTTGCCACCACCACAGCGGCTTACCAAGATTTTATCCGCGCTGACGGTCTAGCTGACCGCATCAACGCACTACTCAACTCCCTTGACGTAAACGACATCCACGCCCTCACCAATGCTGGTAAAACCATCCGCGGTTGGGTCATGGATACGCCATTGCCCGAAAAATTATTGCAAACCGTACGCGAAGCCTATGACACGCTGGCAGCGGATTCAGGCGATACTGCCTCGTTTGCAGTGCGCTCTTCCGCCACGGCTGAAGACTTGCCAGACGCATCCTTCGCCGGTCAGCAGGAAACCTTCCTCCATGTGCGTGGGCTAGATAACGTTATCGCCGCCATCAAGGAAGTGTTCGCCTCGTTGTACAATGACCGCGCGATTGCCTACCGCGTCCACCAGCATTTTAAACATGACAAAGTGTTCCTCTCCGCTGGCGTGCAAAAAATGGTACGCAGCGACATCGGTGCAAGCGGCGTATTGTTCACCCTCGACACCGAATCCGGCTTCCGCGATGCCGTATTTGTTACCGGCGCGTATGGCTTGGGCGAAACCGTGGTACAAGGCGCGGTCAACCCCGACGAATTCTACGTTTACAAACCCAATATCGAAGCGGGTCGCCCGGCGATTTTGTCACGCCGTTTGGGTAGTAAAGCGATTGAAATGGTGTACGCCGCTACCGCAGGCGACGCACATAACAAAGCCACGCTAACTCGTGAAGTCGATGTAGCCCGCCGTGAACGTTTCTGCCTGAGCGAAGAGCAAGTCGAATCGCTCGCCCGCCAAGCGATGATCATCGAAAAGTACTACCAGCGCCCGATGGACATTGAATGGGCACTCGATGGCGGCGACGGCAAGCTTTATATCGTGCAAGCCCGCCCTGAAACCGTCGAAAGCCGCACTTCTGCCACCATTATCGAACGCTACCAGCTCAAAGCCAAAGGCACGGTGGTTGCTGAAGGTCGCGCCATCGGTCAAAAAATCGGTCAAGGTCCAGCGCGGATCATCATGAGCATCAGCCAGATGAACGAGGTGAAGGAAGGCGACGTATTGGTGACAGACATGACCGACCCCGACTGGGAACCGATCATGAAACGCGCTTCCGCCATTGTCACCAATCGCGGCGGACGTACCTGCCACGCGGCGATCATTGCGCGTGAAATGGGCATTCCTGCCGTCGTCGGCTGTGGCGATGCCACCGAGCGCGTCAACGCGGGCGACGAAATCACCGTGTCCTGCGCAGAAGGTGACACCGGCTTCATCTACAGCGGCTTGCTGCCGTTTGCAGTGCGTACCGCTGACACCGGCAACCTGCCTGATTTATCGGTGAAAATCATGATGAACGTGGGCAACCCTTCCCGCGCCTTCGCCCTCTCGCGCCTACCGAATGCCGGTGTGGGCTTGGCACGCTTGGAATTCATCATCAACAACACCATCGGCATCCACCCGAAAGCCTTGCTGGAATTCGACAACCTGCCTGCTGATCTGAAAGCCAGCATCGGCGCGAAGATTGCGGGTTACGCCAGCCCGGTCGATTTCTACGTGGAAAAACTGGTCGAAGGCATTGCGACACTGGCGGCTGCTTACGCGCCCAACCAAGTCATCGTGCGTATGTCCGACTTCAAGTCGAACGAATACGCCAATCTGATGGCAGGCGACCGTTACGAGCCGCACGAAGAAAACCCGATGATCGGCTACCGTGGCGTGTCGCGCTATTTGTCTGCCAATTTCCGCAATTGCTTCGAGCTGGAATGCCGTGCGCTGTGCAAAGTCCGCAATGACATGGGCTTGACCAACGTTGAGATCATGATCCCGTTCTGCCGCACGCTAGAAGAAGCACAGCAAGTCACCGAATTGCTGGCAACCCAAGGCATAAAGCGCGGTGAAAACGGTTTGCGCCTGATCATGATGTGCGAAATCCCCTCCAACGCGGTGCTTGCCGAAGAATTCCTCGAATACTTCGACGGCTTCTCCATCGGCTCCAACGACATGACGCAGTTGACGCTGGGTCTGGATCGCGATTCCGGCTTGATTGCGCACCTGTTTGATGAGCGCAACCCGGCGGTGAAAAAGCTGCTGAAAATGGCGATTGATGCCTGCCACAAGCACGGCAAATACATCGGTATTTGTGGGCAAGGGCCATCGGATTACCCCGATTTCGCGGTGTGGTTGCACGAGCAAGGCGTTAGCAGCTTGTCGTTGAACCCGGATACGGTAGTCGACACTTGGCTGCATTTAGCCAGCTTGGATGGCAAGTAATGTCAAACCGGCGAACAGTATTTTACCTATCTGACCGCACCGGGATCACTGTCGAGACGCTGGGTCACAGTCTGCTGACCCAGTTCGATGGCATCCAATGGCGCAAAGTGAGTATCCCGTTTCTCGATTCTGAGACAAAAGCACGGGAAACTGCTGAACAAATCAACCTGATGGCGCAACAGGATGGTTGCCGCCCGCTGGTGTTTAGCACCCTAATCAATCCTATCGTGCGCCAACACATCGAAGCGGCAGATTGCGCCATTTACGACTTCTTCGATAGCTTTATCGACTCGATGGAAAAAGAACTGGGGCAACCCTCTTCCCACGCTATCGGGCGTTCGCACGGCTTGCACAACGATGCGTCGTATTTCAAACGGATTTCCGCGATTAATTTTGCGCAAGCCAATGACGATGGCATCAGTGCGAAAAATTTCGCCGAAGCTGACATTATGCTGATCGGGGTATCGCGCTCCGGTAAAACACCGACGTGTTTGTATCTGGCGATGCAGTACGGCATTTACGCTGCCAATTATCCGCTGACCGAGGAAGACATGGATGCACCAGGCTTGCCGAAAATCCTGCATCCCTTCCGCCATAAGCTGTTTGGCTTGACGATTGCGGCGGAACAATTGCAACGCATCCGCCAAGAACGCAAACCCAACAGCCGTTACGCCTCCTTAAGCCAATGCCAGCAGGAACTGAAGTGGCAGCAAAGCTTGTACCGCCGCGAAAATATTCCTTACATCAATACCACAGCGATTTCGATTGAAGAGATTGCCACGACTATCTTGAACCGCAGCGGGTTGAAACGGCAGTTGTACGGGGAGTGAGTCCAGTGCGACAATGTGCGCTTTTCCAAGCCCCGCAGGAATGCCATGACAGCTCAGATGATTGATGGCAAAAAAATTGCCGCCACAGTCCGCACCGAAGTCAAACTAGGTGTGGATGCCCGTTCACAACAAGGCAAACGCCGCCCCGGTCTTGCCGTCATCCTGATCGGTTCCGACCCTGCCTCACAAGTTTACGTCAACCATAAACGCAAAGCCTGCGATGAAGTCGGCATTATGTCGCGCTCGTATGACCTGCCCCCGCAAACCACCCAGCACGAATTGGTCGAGTTAATTAACGAACTTAACCACGACCACCTGATTGATGGCATTCTGGTGCAATTGCCCTTGCCCGCGCATCTGGATGCGTCACTGATCATTGAGCAAATCAACCCCAGCAAAGACGTGGATGGCTTTCACCCCACCAACGTCGGCAGATTGACGTTACGCATTCCCAGCCTGCGCCCTTGCACGCCTTATGGTGTCATGCGCTTGCTGGATAGTACGGGTGAAGTCTACAAAGGTCGTCATGCCGTCATCGTTGGTGCATCCAATATTGTCGGTCGTCCAATGGCGTTGGAACTATTGCTGGCGGGTGCAACTGTCACCGTTACCCACCGATTCAGCGGCAGTATGACTCCCGACTTGGTACGCCAAGCGGATATTGTCATTGCCGCAGCGGGCAAACCGGGGCTGATCAAAGGGGATTGGATTAAACCAAGCGCAACCGTCATTGATGTGGGCATCAACCGGCTAGAAAACGGCACACTGGCAGGGGATGTGGAATTTGACAGCGTGGCTGAACGTGCCGCGTGGATTACGCCGGTACCGGGCGGTGTGGGACCGATGACGGTCGCCATGCTGATGAAAAACACACTGGAAGCGAGTGCCAAACATCCATTTTAAATGTAGGGGCGAAAAACATTTCGCCCCTTACCCGCACTTACTTAGGAGCCTGTTCCAACAGCTTCTTGACAGTTTCGGCATCCAACGCGCCGGATTCTTGCAAGCGGCGAATCACGGGCGCTGGCAGACAAACCACCTCAGATTGTTTGAAGTCTACCCCACCAGAAACACCGCCGCACTTCTGGCGTTTCGCATCACTGGATTGGGTTTTTACCTCATCGAAGGACATTTTAGACGCATCTACCCAGCCGTTCTGCCCCGCCCAACGCACCCGTTCCATCGCAAATGCACCGGCTTCTGCCCGCTGCCCCAACTTGACGATATTAGTTCCATTGTGCGGAATCTCCACCGCAATCGCCTCCTCACCGTGATCGACGTACATCATCAGGCTTTCACCCGCTGACAGATCTCGCACCGCATACACCGGGATGGACTTGAACAACCCACCTTTTGCTGCTTCCGGGTAGCCGCAACATTCCTTGTCGGCTACCGCAGGGTCAACCAAACACTGGCGACGGGCGTTCGCAGCTTCAGTCGCCTTGGGATCTTCTTCCAAGGCATCGGATAATACCCAACCGGTTTGGTCGTCCCAGCTTACCTTTTCCCACACTTTGTCACCAATGGTCATTTGCGCATTACGCCGCGCAATCCAAGTCGCATTGTGAGGAAGGTTTACAATGACTTCTTTACCCGGTTCTTTGTACATTTTTAAAACATTACCCGCATCCAAGCCATGAACACGGTAAATCAGGGAATTATCAGCAGGCATCGGCAACGCCGCGATACCCAACACCGGCACAGCTAACCACATAAAGCCACCAAGCAACGGCAAGGACATTTTTTTGAAGACACTCTTTTTATTCATAATCAATCTCCGACGCATTCCCGACTGACAACGGGCGCATCATCTCACAAGTTAAATCGCACAGCAGATGTTGGGGATAAAACACGCTGCCAGTTCGACCAAAAACAAATCAGTCATAGACTTGATTAATCTTTAATAAACATAGATTTACGCTACATAATTATGATCTTACAGTTGCAAAAAAGTCACAACCCTGACAGACGAAATAGCTATTTATTCTGCCTATAGGTCATCAGCATTGCATCACCGTAACTAAAGAAGCGGTATTTCCGACGAACGGCATGTTGGTAGGCTTGCATAATGTTTTCATACCCCGCGAACGCCGACACCAGCATCAGCAGGGTAGATTCAGGCAGGTGGAAATTGGTGATCATGACATCCACCACCCGGAATTGATAACCGGGCGTAATGAACAAGCGGGTATCCCCCTGAAACGGTTTTAACGTGCCATCGCGAGCAGCACTTTCGAGGCTGCGTACCGATGTTGTGCCGACGGCCACTACACGCCCACCGCGCCCACGGCAAGCCGCCACCGCGTCACACACGTCTTGGGAAACATCCGCATATTCCGCGTGCATCACATGCTGTGACAAATCCTGTACCCGTACTGGCTGGAATGTACCCGCCCCCACATGCAACGTCACCGCAGCGGTTTGCACCCCTTTTTGCCGCAACGCATCCAGTAGCGGCTGATCAAAATGCAAACCAGCCGTTGGTGCTGCTACCGCCCCCGGTTGTTGCGCAAACACTGTTTGGTAGCGCTCCCGATCGGCTGGCGTATCCGCACGCTCAATGTAAGGTGGCAGGGGAATATGCCCGTATTGCTCCAACAACAGCAGCACGGAATCTGTATGCAAAAATTGCAGTTCAAACAAATCGTCTCGCCGCCCGATTACTTGCGCATCAACCGCCTGCTCCAAACGCAAGTGCGTGCCGAGCTTGGGCGCTTTGCTGGCACGGATATGCGCAAGCGCGGTGTGTTCACCGGTAATACGCTCAATCAGCACTTCAACCTTGCCGCCTGTGGCTTTTTCGCCATGCAAGCGAGCGGGAATCACGCGGGTATTGTTAAATACTAACAAGTCTTCGGGCTGGATCAAATCGAGCACATCGGTAAACTGACCGTCACGGCATTCACCGCTGTCACCGTTCAAAATCAATAGCCGACTGGCTGTCCGTTCCGCCAAAGGTTCGGAGGCAATCAGCGCCTGAGGGAGATCGTAATGGAAGTCACTTAATTTCATGAGTCAAAGTATAGCATTCTGTAAAAAATGTTTCGACAAACCGGAAAAATTATGTATAATTCGCAACCTTCATACCCTAGCCGGGATGGCGGAATCGGTAGACGCAGCGGATTCAAAATCCGCCGATGGTAACATTGTGCGAGTTCGAGTCTCGCTCCCGGCACCACTCGTGACGAACCAAGCACAAGTGAGAACGTCTAACCCGCCAGTAGCGGGTTTTTTTGTGCCCGTCTCCCGCACATTCCACATGGGGTTAACAACATGTCACACCACGCTAAAGACCTACTCGCTCTCGCGAAAGCCGTTATCGACACTGAAATCGCCGCCCTCGCCGCTCTACCCTCACGCTTAGACGATGACTTTTTGCACGCCTGCGAAGCCATCCTCGCTTGCCGGGGACGTGTCATTATCACGGGCATGGGCAAATCCGGGCATATCGGCAACAAAATCGCTGCCACGCTTGCCAGCACTGGCACTCCCGCGTTTTTCCTGCACCCCGGCGAAGCCAGCCACGGAGACCTTGGCATGATTGTTAACGGTGATGTGATTATTGCACTCTCCAATTCCGGTACGAGTGCTGAAATTCTTGCAATTTTGCCGATCATCCGTCGCCTTGACGTGCGCATTATCGCCATGACTGGCAACCCGCATTCACCAATGGCGGAAGCCGCCGATTTCCACATCCATATCGGCGTCGACAAAGAAGCCTGCCCCTTAGGGTTAGCGCCCACTTCCAGCACTACCGCCACGTTAGTCATGGGCGACGCCCTTGCCGTTGCACTCTTGGAAGCACGCGGTTTTACTGCCAATGATTTCGCCCGCTCCCACCCCGGTGGACGTTTAGGCAAGCGCCTGCTGGTGCATGTGCGTGACATTATGCATACCGGCGCAGACATTCCCCAGGTTCGACCGGATGCCAGTTTGCAACAAGCAATTTTGGAAATGACCCGCAAAAAACTCGGCATGACCGCCATCACCACAGAAACAGGCAAATTACAGGGGATTTTCACCGACGGCGATTTACGACGTTCGTTTGAAAAAGGGCAACATTTGCACGAACAACCGATTTCCGCCCTGATGACCACCACATTTCGCAGCATTGATGCGCACAGCCTCGCGGTCGATGCACTCAATTTGATGCAAGAACACGCTATCACCGTGTTGCCGGTCGTGCAGGATGAGGCGGTTATCGGTATTATCCACATGCATGATCTCTTACGCGCAGGAATTGTTTGATGATAGCCACTTTCGACAACCTATCCGCTGACGTGCTGACACGCGCCCGCCACACCCAATTGGTGATTTTCGACATTGACGGGGTATTGACCGACGGCAGCTTGTTTTACGGCGATGACGGTCAGGAATACAAAGCCTTTAACTCCAAAGATGGGCATGGCATCCGCATGTTGCTGGAAAGCGGGTTGGAAATGGCACTGATTACCGGGCGACAGTCCGAACTGGTGTTACACCGTGCGGATAATCTGAAAATTCCCCGTGACCGTATTTGGCAAGGCTACCGCGACAAACGCCCCGCCTTCGCAGATTTGCTGGCTAAAACCGGGTTAAAACCGGAAAACATTGCGTATGTCGGCGATGATGTGGTGGATTTGCCGGTCATGGCGCAAGTCGGCTTGGCTATCGCGGTGGGTGATGCGCACTATTACGTCAAGCAACACGCGCATTGGGTCACACAAACCCACGGCGGGCGGGGTGCAGGGCGTGAAGTGTGCGAAATGCTGTTGCACGCCCACGGCAAGTTACACAGCAAACTCGCCAGCTATTTGACCAGATTGCGCGGCAAGCCCCGTCCTTCAGGGCGGGAGGATAGCGCGGGAGGCGAAGCCTCCCTATGATCGGCGTGTGTTTAGTGAGGTGTCCGCTGCTGTTCGATATATTGGCGGAGGCTCAATATGCGTTTCAGGGTCTTGCCTTGCCCACCCTTGCAAGCATCAAACTCTGCGGTAAAATTGGTCATTTCCCGATAGCCAAGGAGAGGCTCCATGAACCCGCTCATCAGCATTTCCAGCCTGACCAGTGATGCAGCCTGTTTTCAGCAAGTCCGCGCCGTGCGCTGGCCTGACGGTGTAACGTGCCCGCATTGCGGTTCACAGGAAACCATTCGTCGGGGCAAGGATGACACACACCTGGAACGCCAGCGTTACCAGTGCAAGGGTTGCCAAAAGCGTTTTGATGACCTGACGGGAACGGTGTTTGAAGGCCACCACCAGCCGCTGAAAGTGTGGGTGCTGTGCCTGTACCTGATGTCGTTGAACCTGTCCAACCAACAAATCGCCCGCGAACTGGGGCTGAACAAGGATGATGCGCAGGCGATGACGGAACAGTTGCGGCGCGGTGTCGAGAAAAAAAACGCCTGTAAGCCTGTCTGAGAACGTTGAATTTGATGAGGTTTACGTCAAGGCCGGACACAAGGGCAACCCCGATGCAGTGGTCGAGGCAGGTCGTGAAGGCCGCCGCCGTGCCCTGAAAGGTGCGCCGGGGCGTGGCACGCTGGAGAAAGATAACCCCCCCATTTTCGGCATGATCCAGCGTTCCGGGGAAGTGGTGATCCGTATGCTGGCGAATGTGAAACAGGCCACGATCAAGCCGCTGATTTTGGAAACGGTGACAGCAGGCTCGCTGGTGTACACTGA
>CAYQTB010000037.1:0-23695 GCA_964420315.1 uncultured Thiothrix sp.
ACATCCAGATACTGGATGCTGCCGGATTACGTCAAGCGGCGGGAATTAACCTGTAATTATGCCGCTACCAACACAGGTTCTTACTGTTGTCTCAACAGCTTTTTGTTCAGGTGGAGTAAGCCCCACAAGGTTTGAATTTGCAGCACGACCAGTGGAACGAGCAGGAAGAAATACGCCAGTGAATTCTTTTCCAGCAAGCCAGTACCCACCAGCCCGATATGGATAAAGAAAAAGCCCAGTACGTAGCCCGCGACTCCGGGGCAAATCAGTGCGAAGGAACCGGCGCTTTTTTCCTTGCCATACACATAAGCATCAAAGTAGCCGAGCTTTTTCATCACCGCATAGCCGAGCACTGCAAACAAAATTTGCACACTGATCAGCACGGTCAGCAGCACAAGGTTTTCAATCGGCTCAACATGCAGCCCAAAGTTGTGGTGCATTGCCATTGAGATGCGGTACAGCGCAATCCCACTGACGGTAATAATGGGGATAATGATCCACAACGACACCGAGGATTCACGGTCAATGCCGTGTTCCAACATCGAGCGAAAACCCAGTATCAACTTGGTCACAGCCAACAAGCCTGCCGTACTAATGAATAGCAGCGACAACACCAAGCCAATGCCAGATGTCAGCGATACTTTACTCATGGCAGCAGCGGCTGAAAAACCGACCCCAACCATGCCAAACGCAAAGATTGCCAGCATCTGACTCAGGTTATTATTGCGGCTGCAATCGAAATGCCCAGTGACCAGTACCCGGCTCATAAAGCCAATGAAAATGCGTGCTGCAAACCAGCCGGTAATGCCGAATGCCATGATTGCCAGAGGGAACAAATATTCCACCACATTCCATAAGCCTGGCACGAACAACGCACCGAGAATAAAACCGACGTTAATGCTCATGGCAAAGGTTAGCGGAATCGCCATTAACTGCACCTCACCGTTGCTTTGGCACAATTTTTGGAAGGTGGCAGATTGACGGAAGTGACGAAATTCATTCACGTTCCACACCAACATGCGCACATGCAGCACGGAAAACACGATAATTCCCAACAGTGCGATACTCACCAGCAATTGCATCATAATGTTATCGCCTTGCAGCACGGCTTGCAGCGATTCCCACGTGGGTATCGGAGTGTTTTTATGCGGTGTCATAAACATCAGGTACATAAAAAAGGTGACAACCGCGCCACCTGCACCTAATGCGGATAAGAAATACAAGGGGGAATAGGTATCCCTCAGTTTGTGACGTAAGTTGAACATAGCGATGTTCTCCATCTAAAGGTTAATATGTAACTATATTATTAATTTCTAATTTAGAATGTTTTGTGAAATCGCAAAGTTTGCCGTGTTTTTAGGTTAAATTTTAAGCGTATTTATAAATATCAAAGCAAAACACTCGGAAAAGCCCCATCCTTGCTACCTGATTAAGGCTAACGAGAACTCCCATGTTAAGTAAAATCGCGATTCTGGAAGGTAGCACGCTGTTATTGCTGCTGTTTTTAGCTGTCCCCGCGAAACGTTTGCTGGGCTACCCCGAAGCAGTAACCTTGATGGGTTCTATTCATGGTGCTGCTTTTATTGTTTATGTGGTCACTTTGATTACTTTTTTTGCAGGTAAACACTTGAGCTTGGCACAGTTAGGGATGGGATTTTTCGCCGCTTTCATCCCCTTCGGCAGTTTTATGTTTGAACACCAAGTATTAAAACCGCGCCAACTCTGATGTGGATTGCGGAATCTCAAGCAGTAACCCGGTTTTCTTGTGGTATAAGTTGCAACTTTGTTGCAAGTTGAGAATGGGAAAATGAAGGGAAATATCGCACTCGGTCTATTGTTGGTGTCTGGTCATGTGCTGGCGGTGGACGTTGAACCGCTGTTGTACGTCGATTCCGTGATTTACGGCGATTCGGAAGGTGGTGATGCCGGACGTTATGCCGGAGAAGCACTGGGTATTTACAATGTTCACAGTGACGGCGCGGGTGGGCATGAAGGTCACTCACACGGTGGCTTGGAGCAGGGCGCACACCTTCGCAGCATCGAAGCGGGGCTGGATTGGCAAGCCAACGACAAGCTCGACGGGCGTATCAAGGGGGTGATTTTGCCGGAAGATGGCGAGGCGGAACTGGAAGAGGCATGGGCGCGTTACCGCTTGCCTGCCAACACCAGCGTCAAAGCGGGCAAGCTGTTGAGCGCATTCGGCGCGAACAATATTCACCCACACGAATCTGACTTCGTGCAGCAAAACCTGCCAGTGCAAATGCTGCTGGGCGGCGGTTTGATCGAAACAGGCGTGCAACTGGAATGGCAGCCGGAAATCGCCGGAACGCACTTAAAAACCGGCGTGGAACTGTTGGATGGCGGCAATCGTGGCATTGCCGCACAAGAAGACAGCGTTACTGGCTATAAAACCAGCAAGGGCAAAACCGCCAATATCCGCTACCCTGAACACCCTGATTTCCCGCAAGTCAGCCATGTTTACGTCAAGGTTGAAAAAGAATTGGGCGAAAAATATGCCATTAGCGGCGATCTGTCTTACCTCAAATCGCGTCAGCATCAGGAATTGCACCAGTACCATCCCGGCATCAACGAAGCTGACCACGGTTTAAGCGGTAAAGCGACCTTGTGGAGTGCCAGCGCGGGCTATCAACACGCGGCGCAACGGGCGGGTAATGTGGGTGATTTTGGGGTGAAAGCCGAATATTTGTACCAGAACAAAGACCTGAGCCTGACCTTCCACGAAGATAAACCGAATCTGGTGGGGCAGCCGCGTGACTTGCATGTTGATGGCTACGCGGTACAAGCTAAATACCAAATAGCCCCAAAATGGCAGGTAGGTTTGCGTCATGAACGGGTCGGTGGTACACATGAGGCGCGTCGCCCTAGTGTGCCACCTTTCCCGACACAGACTAGCTATTTCAATGATATGAAGCGCAATACAGTTGCAGTTACTTGGCAGCCTGCCAAGCAACACCAAGTGCGTTTGGAAGCGGCGCACAACAACGTTGATATTGGTGAAGACATCAATGGCGATGGGCGTAACGAAGCCGTTAACAAAACCTTTGACCAGTTCATGCTGCAATACCAGTGGAGTCTGGATGGCGGGCATGAACACCATGACCACTAACCCCTGATGATTGGGAGCGATTTATGTTGAAGAAACTCGTGCTATTGACTCTGTTATGTTTTGGTTTGAATGCCAGTGTATGGGCGGCTGAAATCAAAGTTGGTGATGCCTTGCCCCCGATTACTTTGAAAAATCAGCACGACAAGCCGATCACTGTCGCAGCAGATGCGCAAACCTTGTTGTTTACCATTGAAAAACCGGCTTCTGACTTGGTGAATGAGTATTTACTCAAGCAAGACAAAACGTTTTTGACCAGCAAGAAGGCTTATTTCCTCGCGGATATTAGCGGGATGCCGAGTATGATCACTAAAATGTTCGCGATTCCGAAAATGCAGGAACGCCCCTATGACATTTTGCTGGCGTATGATGCGCAAGAAGCGGCATTCATGCCACGTCAGAAAAACCATGTCACGGTGGTAAAGCTGGAAGCAGGCAAAGTGGCTGAGATCCTATTCGTCAAGGATGAAGCGGGTTTAGCTGACAATTTTTGATTGTTAGCTGATACGGCTTCTGGTGGATTTCCCTACTGCGTGGGTAACTATCCCAACGGAATGGGGTGGTGTTATGCTCTACGCCACAACGTTTTAGAAAGGAGGTTTCATGTCAGCAAAACACCCGATTGTAGCGCTTACCGGTGCGATGGAGTCCGGTTCTGTGTCGGTTATTCAGGCATTAGGGAGGATTTTTTACCGTGAACGGGTCAAGGCTGTGTATATCGACGGTAGCGCTTTTCGGCGTTATGACCGCACGACAATGCGCGATGAAGTGCGTAAAGCGCAGGAGGAGGGGCGTGTTTTAGGGCATTTTGGTCCTGAAGGCAATCATCTGGATAAATTGGAAAGCCTGTTTTTCGAGTATGCCGCCGTGGGCAGGGGGTTATACCGCCACTATTTGCACACATCGGGGCAAGCCGCTAAGTACGGGCAAGCGGTTGGTACTTTTACGCCGTGGGAGCGTATGGATCCTGACAGTGATTTATTGTTATACCGTGGCTTGCACGGCGCGGCGGTAGTGGATGATATTGATATTGCGCAATATCCTGATTTGTCGATTGGGATTTCACCGAATGCTAATCTGGAGTGGATGGCAAAAATTCAGTACGAAATCAGAGAAAAAGGCGTGGCGTTAGAAGATGCAAAAAACGCGCTATTGAATCGTTTGCATGATTATGTGCATCACATTACCCCGCAATTCATGCGCACGCATATTAATTTCCAGCTTATTCCCTTGGTGGATACGTCTGATCCGTTTGGGGCAGAACCCGTGCCAACCCCAGACGAGTGTTATTTGGTGATTCGGTTTGCGCCGAAATTCCTGCCTGATTTCATCCCGTTGCTGCACGATATTCCGGGGGCATTTATGTCACGGCGTAATACGCTGGTGGTGCCAAGCAGTAAGATGCTGATGGCGATTGAGCTGGTATTAATGCCGATTATTCATAGCCTGATTGATGACAGTCGCCAATTGCGTGGTATTACCGACGTGCCGGAAGACCATGGCGCTGGCGTATTAGGCTTAGTGGAATAAACACAACTGTGATTTATCGTAAGGAAATTGACGGGTTACGCGCCCTAGCGGTGCTGCCCGTGATGTTATTTCATGCCGGATTCAGCACCTTTGGTGGTGGATTCGTGGGAGTGGATGTCTTTTTTGTCATCAGTGGTTATTTGATTACGTCAATTATTTTGGCGGAATTGGAGACGGGGACGTTCAGCCTCGCGGGCTTTTACGAGCGGCGGGCGCGGCGGATTTTGCCCGCGTTATTCTTGGTGTTGCTGGCGTGTTTGCCTGTTGCATGGTGGTTGCTATTACCGCATGAGTTAGTCGCCTTCGGGGAAAGCCTGATGGCAGTCATGGTGTTTGCCTCCAATATTCTGTTTTGGTTGCAAACCGACTATTTTGCGGCGACGGCAGAGCAGATTCCGTTATTGCATACGTGGAGTTTGGCGGTTGAGGAGCAGTATTATCTGGTATTCCCACTGTTCATGTTGCTGGCGTGGGGCTTGGGTAAGCGTTGGTTGTTGGGTCTACTGGCGGTGATTGCGTTACTGAGTTTGGGCTGGTCGGAATGGTTGTGGCGCAGTTCGGTCGAAGCCAATTTTTATTTGATTCCCAGTCGTGCGTGGGAGCTGTTGATGGGGGCATTGACGGCGTTTTATTGGCAAAAACACCCGTTTCCACAAGGAACTGTGGCGCAAATCGGCAGTCTATGCGGTATGGCGCTGTTGGTTTACGCGGTATTGTTCTTTGATGAGGGGATACCGTTTCCGAGCCTGTATGCGTTAGTACCGACGCTTGGCGCGGTTTTATTGATCGTGTTTGCAACGCCCGCCACGTGGGTTGGTCAGTTGCTGGCATTCGCGCCCTTGGTGTGGGTAGGGTTGATTTCCTACAGTGCGTATTTGTGGCATCAGCCGGTATTCGTCTTTGCGCGGATGCAAGCATTGGACGAACCGAGTCCGAGTGTCATGGCTGCGTTGATAGCGTTGAGTTTGGGGCTGGCGTGGTTTAGTTGGCGTTTTGTGGAAAAACCATTTCGCAATCGGCAGCGTTTTACCCGTAAGCAAGTATTTGCAGGGGCGTTGATCGGTAGTGTGCTGTTCATGGCAGCGGGGGGCGCGTTGGTGTTGATGGACGGCTTTGCCGGTCGTTTTGCGGATTAATAGAGAGCTACGATGAGAATTTATGTGCCGTTATTGCTGGGGTTGCTGTGTATCGGTGGCATGATGCCGGTATGGGCAGATGCTGCACCCGACAATTTACTCACCGCAGCGGATACCCAAGCCAGTGGTGAATACACCCGCCAGCGCTTTCTTGCCGTGCAGAAAAAACCGTTTGATGCGGCAGATTCGCGTAAAAAAGCGCTGATTATTGGTGATAGTCACGCGCAAGATTTTTTCAACGGCGTGCTGGAAAATGGTTATTTGAGCCATTATCAGCTCAGTACCCGTTATATTCCAACCCGTTGCCAGATGGTATGGGGCGATAAAGGCGCGGCGTTTATTCAGTCAAAAGACACGGCATTGTGTGCAAAATCCGATAATGTGATGCAAGCAGCGGCGCAGATTGCCGAGGCGGATGTCATTATTATGGTGGCGCGTTGGCAAGAGTGGGCGGCAAAATTGTTACCGGAGACGATCCAGCAAATGCAGCTACGGGCAGACCAGCGGTTAATTGTCATTGGGGCAAAAGATTTCGGCAAAATTTCCATTAGGAATTACCTGAAACTGTCGGCTGATGAACGGCTGGCATTGCGTAACAAGGTTGATCCCAAACCGCTGGCAAGCAACCAAGCGTTACGCGACACTTTGGGCAATGGGGTGTTTATCGACCAGCAACGCTTGATTTGCGGTGAGGGTAACCGTTGCCGCTTGTTCAATGATGCGGGTGAATTATTGTCGTATGACGGCGGTCATTTAACCCCTGCTGGGGCAAAATATGTCGGCAAGCTATTGTTTACTCAATCATTGCTCCAGGGGCTTTAACAAGTCCAGCAAATCCTCGGAACTGAAGCGCACGCCTTCCTGTGCGCTTGTTTCTGAATACAAACCATTGGCGAGCATCTGCTTTTTTTCCTGCAATTTGAGAATCTTTTCTTCTACCGTGTCCTCGGTAATCAGCTTGTAGACGAAGACGGGTTTGTCTTGCCCAATCCGATAAGCGCGGTCAGTCGCTTGTTGTTCTACGGCGGGATTCCACCAAGGATCGTAGTGAATCACGGTATCGGCAGCGGTTAGATTCAGACCTGTACCCCCGGCTTTGAGGCTAATCAGGAACACTTTCGCCTCACCTTCTTGGAAGTGGGCAATGGCGTCTTCGCGGTTTTTGGTTTGTCCGGTGAGTTTGGTGTAAACGATATTGGCGGCAACCAGTTCGGTCTCAATGAGTGTGAGCATCGAGGTAAATTGTGAGAATAACAGTACCTTACGACCTTCTTCTAACATTTCCGGTAACAAGGTCATTAACAATTCGAGCTTGGCGGATTGGTCAACGTTTTTGGCTTTGTCGAGTTTGACCAGACGCGGGTCGCAACACACTTGGCGCAGTTTCAGTAAGGCATCCAAAATCATAATGTGGCTGCGAGCGAAACCGTTTTTGCTGATTTCTTCTTGTAATTTAGTATCCATCGCCAAGCGCACGGTTTCGTAAAGGTCGCGTTGTTTGCCTTCAAGCGCCACGCTGCGGATGATTTCACTTTTCGGCGGCAATTCACTGGCGACCCGTTCTTTGGTACGACGCAACATGAAGGGCAGGATGCGCTGGCGTAATTGCTGTTGCCTGCCTACATCGCCTTGTTTTTCAATGGGGTTGCGGAACAGACGGGTGAATTTGTCGTGTGCACCTAAAAAACCGGGCATCAGGAAATGGTACATCGACCACAATTCCCCCAGATGGTTTTCCAGTGGTGTACCTGTCAGGCACAAACGGTGCTTGGCTTTGAGGGTGTAGATGACTTGGGTGGTGCGTGATGCAGCATTTTTAATGGCTTGCGCTTCGTCCAAAATCAGGTAGTGGAAGCTGTGGCGCAAATACTGCTCTTCGTCACGCACAATCAAGGGATAAGTGGTGAGCAGTAGGTCGTATTCGTCCAAGTTGTCAAAATGCCGGTGGCGGTCATTGCCGTGAATCACTTGCACCCGCAAATCAGGGGTGAAACGCGCCGCTTCGCGCCGCCAATTGCCCATTAAACTGGTAGGGGCGATGACTAACGCGGGTTGGATTAAACGCCCAGCTTGCTTTTCGAGGAGTACATGCGCGAGGGTTTGTAGGGTTTTGCCTAAACCCATGTCATCGGCGAGGATGCCATTGAAATGGTATTCGCGTAAAAATTGCAGCCAGCTCAAACCTTCGTGTTGGTAATGACGCAAGTCGGCATTTAGCCCATCCGGTAGATTAACGGCTTGAACCCCTTGGAAATCCCGTAACGTTTGGGTCAGCGCCAGCAATTCTTCTGCGCCTTTCCACTTCATGCCAGGGGCGTTGAGCAGTGCGCTCAGATTCGTGCCTTGGTATTTGCTGAGTTCTAAATTGCCATCGGCATTTAGGGGTTGGTGGTCGTAGAGTTCTACTAGCGTTTCGAGGATTCCGGCGAGGCGGGGTGATTCAAGTTTTGCCCAGCGATTGCCGGAAAGCGGGACGAAAATGTACGGTTGGCGTTCCAGCAAATCACGCAAGGCTTGCGGGCTTTCCATTTGCCCCAGCATTTCCACCAGAAGCGGCAACAGATTGATGCGTTGCCCATCGACTTCAAAACCGAGGCTGATTTCAAACCAATCGTTACCGGTTGCGCTCTCTTCCCACGCCGCATCCAGATCGCCAACGGTGTCGAAATGCAGGTCGAAATTGTCATCCAGCGTGACATTCCAGCCGGAATCGCGCAGTGCGGTCACGCCATGATCAAGGAAATCGTTCCAACGTAACGCGGTTAATGATGGGGTATCAGGGTGCATCAGCAATTCGAGGCGGTGCAAATCGCTAAAGCGCGTATTGACGCTTTCAAAACCGTAATCGGCAAGCGTGTCGAGCGCGTCCTGTTCTGTCGCGAGGTTGCGGTGAATGCGGTAACGTTTTGCGCCAACTTTGTGCAAGCTGCTGGGTTTGTGTTGCGCGGGTTGCAACACATGCCCCGCATAATTAAAGCGCAAACTGGCAATGTGGGTATCGCGTCCTGTATCTGGCAGGCGGGTGCAGCGTAAATACAAATCCGGCGTGGGTTCGGCGTGTAAATCGTCAATGTGTTGGCGGATTTTTGGCGAGGGCGCGGGAATATCCACATCCGGCAAGGCTTCCAGCAAGCGTTCGCTGACAGTTTCAGCTTGCGCGGCGGGAATCGGTGGCGCATTCAGGAATTTTTCAACTTGCGCAGGGCTGAGGTCGGGGTGTTCCAGTAAGCCACAGGTGCGGGTAGTGGTGGCGATGTACCAGAGTTTGCCGTTGAGCCAAAAGTGCGCAGTGATGGGGCACTTGGTTTGCAATTCAACGGTAAATTCTTGCTTGTCGTTGGTTTTCCAGAGGAATTGCAAGCCGAGTGTCGTGCCGAGTTGTAAGGGTTGGGCTTCACGTTGCCAAGTGTCGACGGTTGCCCAAAATGCGCGTCCGGTTTTTAGCACTTCCAACAGGGCTTGTTCGCCGTGTTTGCCGCTCAGGTTGCCCTTGTTCCAGTGATGCAAAAAGCGCATTCCGGGCATGGCAAGCAACTGCGCAATCATTAAATCCAAGGGTTCATACGCAAAATTGCGGGCGCGGTATGGGGTCAGCAGGGCTTCGAGTTGGACGTGCGAGGGTTTGCCGTAACCGCCTTTTTTGAGGGTACTAGCTTTGTATAAGCTCAAGGTGGGTTGTTGGTGAGCGTCGGTATCTAAAAAATACAGCAAATCAGCGCTGAGGGTATCGTTTTCCGGGCTAAATGGTGAAGTTTCGGTGGTGTCACTGATTGTTGTTCTTAAGCCTTGTAACCATACGTCGATAGGGGAGCGCGTGACCGCTTTGGCAGTGGTGGGCATGGTGGCGGCGGTAAACGCTGGCACGGGCTTATGTTGCGGTTCTCTGGCTTTCTGTTTGCGGGCGTGTTCGAGGTATTCTAATAAAGCGGCGACGGTGTGTTTGCAGGCTACGGTGACGGGGCAGGTGCAAACGCCAGTGATCCAGCGCGGTGTTTGTTCGTTGTAATTGATGACGGTAACATAGGATTCTTTGCCGCTGCCTTGTACTTTGGCGGTGATGGAGACATTGCCACTACCGCTTTTTTCGGCGCGAAAACTGGTGACTTTGCCGTTGTCGTAATAGTCGATACCCCGCTCCAGCGTTGCCGTGTCGAAGACATTGAATAAGACGGATGAGGGGATATTGTTGTCGGCAAGTAAGTCGAGGTGTTTAGGTTTCAAATGCATTACGTTTATGTATCTACCAGACTGAATTTTTAGTCGGGTAACATTGTGCAATGAAGGGCGGGCTTTGTCACGGCAATTACACCGTATTCTGAAAGGTTGGATGTGAACAAATCATGCGTTTTGTTCACATCCTTGTGAAAACAGGTGATTTATTTCTGTTTCAACAGGTCACGGATTTCGCCTAATAACACTTCTTGGTTAGACGGTGCTTCCGGTGCTGGAGCGGCTTCTTCTTTGCGCTTCAGCTTGTTCATGGCTTTAATTGCCACGAAAATCGCCAAGGCAACGATTACAAAATCAAAAATGGTTTGGATGAAAGTGCCATACGCCAGCACTAAATCGGGGATAGGGGGAACCGCAGCCGGGTCGCCTGCTTTCAGCATGATAGCCGCCTTGCTGAAGTCGATGCCGCCGACAAGCAAGCCCAACAGTGGCATAACGATGCCATCCACGAATGCGGAAACGATTTTGCCGAATGCCGCACCGATAATGACACCCACGGCGAGATCGACCACATTGCCTTTCATGGCAAACTCTTTGAATTCACTGACGAAGCTCATACCTACCTCCAATATTTTAAAAAAACCGTCTGTTTGACGCTATAAGTGTGATTCGGGTTCAGCATTTATAGCATATATCCCAAGGGTTTTTTGAACCCATTATTTTCAGACGATGTTTAAGCATTTCGGTATAAATGCGTCATTGTTTATGACCGAGCGCACAAACTGGGCAGCGTTGGTCTGGGATTAAGCGCATTTCGCGCCAGTGCATTTGCGTCGCATCCAGCAGTAATAGCCGCCCGTTTAGGGTAGGTAAATCCAGCAAGGTTTTGAGTGTCTCTGCGGCTTGCATACTGCCAATAATACCGGCGAGTGGCGCAAGAATGCCAGTGGTGCTACAGGTGTCTTCCTGCGTGCCGTCTTCATCGTAAAGGCAACGATAACAGGCGCTATGCGGCTGGCGGAAATCAAACGTGGTAATTTGTCCTTCAAAGCGAATAACTGCGCCTGAAATCAACGGTTTGGCTGCGGTTTTGCAGGCAAGGTTGAGTGCAAAGCGTGTGGGAAAGTTGTCGCTGCAATCGACTACCGCATCGTGTGAAGTAACCGCACTAAGCAATGCATTGTATTCAAGTTTCTTTTGAATGGTGTGAATCTGAATGCCTGGGTTTAATGCGCGAGCGGTTTGCGCGGCAGACACGACTTTGGGATGCCCGATGGTGGCGGTAGTGTGAATCACTTGGCGTTGTAAATTGCTTAAATCCACGGTGTCAAAATCGACCAAGGTAAGTTGCCCGACACCGGCAGCGGTCAGATAAAGCGTGACGGGTGCGCCTAATCCGCCCATGCCGATGATCAGCACTTTTGAGGCTAACAGGCGTTCTTGCCCGCTGATGTCTACTTCAGGGAGCAGTATCTGGCGGCTGTAGCGGAGGAGGTGCGCGTCGTCCATTTACAAGTCCTAATCTCAAGGGGGTCAACCGAGTACTATAGCAATCGGTGGCAGAATGAAGAATATTCATTTGAGATTAGGTTGCTGAGTGGTAAAATGATTTTTAGTTATAAACAACTTATAATCACAATAATCTATTATGCATCGGGGCTGCCATGAGAATAATAAAAGTTTTGCTATTGGGGATGACGGCGAGTGCCATCTTGCCATTTTCTGTCACTGCTAACCCTCACATTGCGCCCGCACAGCCAGTTAATATGATTGAAGCTCCGCCACCTTGGAATGGGAGCGTTCCTGCGCCCGCAGCCATGCCGCAAACAGACGGGGCATCCAAGGGTTCCAGCGTGGAAAACTGGTATCGCAACCGCCGTAAAACCGAGACTAACGTTGGCGGTGAATTGGCTGCATTACAAGCGGCGGCTGAACGTGGCGATGCTAAGGCGCAATACAAGTTAGCCATGCTGTATCGCAATGAGGAGAATCCACAAGCCGACCTTAAGCAATCGCTAGACTGGCAACAGCGTGCCGCCAAAGCCGGGTACATGGAAGCCCAATACGGTCTGGGCTTATTATATGCAAACGGGCAATACGTGCCTGCTGATGACCAACAGGCACGTTACTGGTTCGATCAGGCGGCATCACAAGGTCATGTTGCTGCCCGCTTGGCGCTGCTTTCACTGGATAATGGTGCGCCTGCACAAGCAATTGCCACTTCCAACAACCTGAAAATGCAAGAACCCCGACAACGTATGGAAACACCAGTAGCAGCGGCTGTCGCCATGCCGCCGATTCCAGTGGTTGATCCTGCTAGTCGCCCGGAACCGGTTAGCACTCCCGTCTCTTTGCCCATGCTGGCACAACCCGCCGATCAGGAGGAGCCGGTATCGGATAAACTGGATCTCACTGGCATCGAACCTGAAGTCTTGCGTCAGTCAGCAGAGTCAGGCGATAAACAGGCGCAATTAATGTTGGGGACGATGTACGAAGACGGTATCGGTGGCTTGCCAGTGGATTTGCGTGAAGCTGCGTATTGGTATGAACAAGCTGCCAAGCAAAATTACCCAAAAGCGCAATATAACCTTGGATTATTGTATGAAGATGGGCGAGGTGTCACGCAAAACGATAAGCA
Source organism: uncultured Thiothrix sp. (assembly GCA_964420315.1). GTDB lineage: Bacteria > Pseudomonadota > Gammaproteobacteria > Thiotrichales > Thiotrichaceae > Thiothrix. The sequence continues at coordinate 12,599 of CAYQTB010000037.1, forward strand.
AGCCGCTTACTGGTATGAAAAAGCCGCTAAAGCGGGATTTGCTGAGGCGCAAAACAATTTGGGTGTGCTATTGGTCTTGGGTAAAGGGGTCAATAAAAATCCTAGAAAAGCAGAAAAATTATTCAATGAAGCGGCCGCTAAAGGTAATGCCGATGCCCAACGTAATTTGGAGATGTTACGGAAAGGTTAAATAATTGTAATGTTTTCAAAAGAAAGGTTCGATTTTTTCGATCTTTTTAATTAAAAATTTCGACTTTTTCTTAGTGTTGTGTCCCCGTATAGTGCGTGTGAAAGAACGGTGGCAAGTACTCAGCTAGGAGACAGACATGAAGCTATCCACACAGGGTCAACATGCGATTATGGCGATGCTGGCTTTGGCTATCCATGATGACGAAGGTGCTGTGCGCTTGGGTGATCTGGCAACACAGCAGGGGATTTCGTTGTCTTATTTAGAACAGATATTCGCCCGCTTGCGTCACGAAGGTTTGGTCGAAGGCATTCGTGGTCCAGGTGGTGGTTACCGTTTGAGTCGCCACGCGGATGAAATTACCTTGGCAGAAATTGTCCAAGCCGCTGAGGATGATGCCGTTGTAGAACTGAATGCTGCGCACAGCACTGCAATGCGCGGTCAGGATTTGGTGCAACGCATGTGGTTAGACCTGAGCAGTCAGTTTTACCGCTTCATGGAAGACATTACGCTGGATAGCTTGATGGAAGGTCATGAACTGCCGCGTAAAACCTACCAGATGGGTGAAACCGCCAGTTTAATTGCTAGAATGTTTCCGGCAAGGCAACTAAGACCGAGCATGGGACAGCAAATGGCTATGTAGCTTGAAAGATAGGATATAACACTAACGTTTTCGCATTGCTGTCCGCACTCCTCCGATATTAAGGGCAGCATCTCCCAGCGGGGTTGTCCTGAGCCAGCAACCCCGCTTTTTTTATGTTTTGCTACCACCACCCATACACAACGGTGATTCCGCCACCTTGCCCGCTTTCGCGAAATACTCTTCCGGTGTCAGTGTGTGCAATGCCAGCGCGTGAATCTTGCCATTTAATTCATCTGCCAAAATGCCATTAATCTGCCGATGGCGCGCAATCAGCATTTTTCCATTGAACTGTTCACTCACAACCGTCACCTTAAAATGCGATTCTGAACCAGGCGGCACATTGTGCATGTGACTTTCATTAACGACTTCGAGAAAGTCAGGTTGCAGTGCCTGCTGGATTTTCTGTTCAATTTGGGTTCGGATGTTCATACTCTCCACACTTGAATTAACGATGATTAACTTGAAATCACGGGATTGGGGCGCGTATATTCCGCCATACACCCACATAACTGGCTGTGAACATGAACCAAAAAGAAAATTTTGACAAGTTGTCCCAGTATTTGCAAAGCAAAATCATTGGGCAAAAATCCCTGATCAATCGTCTGATAATCGCGTTGCTGGCAGATGGGCATTTACTGGTGGAAGGTGCGCCGGGTTTGGCGAAAACCCGTGCCATTCAGGTATTAGGGCAGGGAATTGAAGGCGATTTTCACCGCGTGCAGTTCACGCCGGATCTATTGCCAGCGGATATTACCGGCACGGAAGTGTTTCACTCCAATGACGGCTCGTTCCATTTCCAGAAAGGCCCGTTGTTTCACAATTTGATCCTCGCGGATGAAATTAACCGTGCGCCTGCCAAAGTGCAATCGGCGCTGTTGGAGGCGATGGCAGAACGCCAGATTACCGTTGCGGGCACGACTTGGAAACTGCCCGAACCGTTTTTGGTGATGGCGACCCAAAACCCGATTGAGCAGGAAGGCACCTACCGTTTGCCGGAAGCGCAACTTGACCGTTTCCTCATGCATGTGATTGTTGATTACCCAACGCCTGCCGAAGAAAAAGTCATTCTGCATTTGGGGCGCAAAGAAGCGATGCAGCAAGTGCGCCATGAGAAAGAAGCCGTCGCGCCGCTGGTGAGTCGGAATGACGTGGCGTTAGCGCGGCAAGATGTGCTGAATATTTACATGACAGACAAGGTGGAAACCTACTTGCTGCAATTGGTGTTGGCAACCCGCAACCCGGAACGTTACGGCAAATCCTTGGCGGGCAGTATTGCCTATGGCGGCAGCCCGCGTGCTACCTTGTCACTGGATCGGTGCGCCCGCGCTCATGCATGGTTGGCGGGGCGCGATTTTGTCAGCCCTGAAGACGTGCAGGCGGTGGCACATGACGTGTTGCGCCACCGTTTATTGCTGACGTTTGAAGCCGAAGCCGATGGCATGACCGCCAACCATATCATTGATGAATTACTGGCATTGGTGGCGGTTCCTTGATGGCAGGGGTAGCAGGCGAAGGGATTGTGTTTAGTTCCCTGCAATCCTTGTTGCGCTTGCAGGGGCAAGTGCGCACCTTGCATTTGGCGAAGAAGCATATTCGGGCGCGTCACGCGGGCTTGTACCGTTCAGTTCGCAAAGGGCGTGGTATGGATTTTGCGGAGTCGCGCATGTACCAGCCCGGTGACGATATTCGTACCATTGACTGGCGGGTAACGGCACGTAGCGGGCGAGTGCATACCAAGGTGTTTGAGGAAGAGCGCGAAAAGCCGGTGTTGTTATGGGTGGATTTCCGCCCGTCGATGTTTTTTGCCACCCGTGGGCGTTTTAAATCGGTGTTAGCAGCACAGATTGCGGCGTTATTGCTATGGAAAACCCTCGATGATGGCGACCGTATTGGTGGTATTTTGCAAAATGGCGTGCATACTGAATTTAAACCATCGCGAAGCCGTTCCTCTGCTTTGCATTTGTTGCGCCAGTTGAGTGATATGACTCGTGTGGCAGTCGCTGAGCGCAATCACAGCGATTTGAAAGCCAGTTGGACACGCTTACGGCGGGTGACGCAACCGGGTAGTCAACTGTTTATTCTGAGTGATTTTCGGCAAGTGACACCGGCAGCGTTGCGGCAATTGGCAATGATTGCGCAACATTCGCAATTAACCTTGGTGGAAATTCATGATCCGTTTGAAGAGAAACTGCCTAATAACGGCAACTTGCGTTTAACCGATGGCAAACGGCATTTGTTACTGAATTTGGGTTTGCGGCTGTGGCGTGAACGTTACAGCAACCGTGTGGCGCAAGCGGCAAAAACCTTGCAGGAATTCAGCCGCAGCTACCGCATTCCCTTGGTGCAATTGTCCACCGCTGACAGCGATAATGAACGCTTGCTGAAATTGTCACGGGGGTTGCGATGAACCCGGAAGCATTGCCACTGCGTGATATTCATTTGCCCGACCCGATCGGCTGGTGGCCACCAGCACCGGGCTGGTGGCTGTTAGTGATGTTAATGTTGGTGGTGATTGCTTGGTTATTTTGGCGTTGGCGGCAGCAAAAACGCGCTGAGCAAGGCTTGGAAAGTGCCTTGCTGGAGTTGGAACGCTTACAACGTCAACACGGTACGAATACCAAAGCCTTATTGCGCGAACTCTCTGTGTTATTACGTCGGGTGGCGATGAGTCGGTACGGGCGGCAAACCGTGGCGGGGCTGACCGGTGCGGCTTGGGTCAAATTTTTGGACGACGCAGCAGGTAAGCCCTTATTTGGCAGCCAGTTGGCACATTTACTCACCGAAGTGCCCTATCGCCCGGAAACGCAAGCCGAAACCAACGCCGTGCTGCAAGCCACCCGTGAATGGATCAAGCTACAACGGGGGAAAGATCATGTATGAATTCTTCTGGTGGTGGATGTTTGTTTTGCTACCTTTGCCGTTGGTGGTGCGTTGGTGGCTGAAACCGGTAGAACCCAAGCAAGGGGTCGCGTTGAAAGTCCCGTTTTTGGAGGATTTTCAGCAGGGTGGCAAAGTATTGGGGCGTTCGTGGTTCGGCTTGTTGGCATTGTTGCTGGCGAGTGCTGCGTGGATATTATTGGTGGCGGCGGCAGCGCGTCCGGTGTGGGTGGGCGATACGGTGGCAATGCCGGTATCAGGGCGCGATTTGATGCTGGCTGTCGATTTATCGGGCAGTATGCAAGAGCGAGATTTTATCCTGAATGGGCAGGTGGTTGACCGTTTGGTGGCAACCAAAGCCGTAGCGGAAGAGTTTGTGCGTAAACGCACCGGCGACCGTATCGGTTTGGTGCTGTTCGGTGATCAGGCGTACCTGCAAGTGCCGTTAACCTTTGACCGTCAAACCGTGCTGCGTTTGTTGAATGAATCGCAAATTGGTTTGGCAGGCGAACGCACCGCGATTGGCGATGCGATTGGGCTGGCGCTTAAACGCTTGCAATATAGCCCTGAAAAAAACCGCGTCTTGATTCTGATGACCGATGGCGCGAATACCGCTGGCAGTGTCAGCCCCTTGGAAGCGGCGGAAATGGCAGCAGCCGTGGGTTTGAAAATTTACACGGTGGGGATCGGTTCGGAAAGCGACCAAATGCGCGGCGTGTTTGGGTTTCAATTGATGAATCCGTCGGCGGATTTGGATGAGCGCACGTTGAAAGCGATTGCCACTAGCACGGGTGGAATGTATTTTCGGGCGCGTGATAGCGAAGAGTTCCACAAAATTTATACCGAATTGGATCGACTTGAACCCGTGGAAAAAGAAGCGCAACAGTGGCGACCACAGCAAGAATTGTTCCGTTGGCCGTTGCTGGCGGCATTGACGCTGACGCTGTTAGCAGCCGTGTTGCGGATAGAGCGGGAGTGAAGGTGTTATGTTGGATAATCTGCATTTTCTCCACCCGGAATGGCTATGGTTATTGCTGGTACTGCCGCTGATTATGAGCATGAAATGGTTGCAGGCGCGTCAGCAAGGTGGCTGGGAGCGCATTGTCGATAAGCAGTTGATGCCATTTGTGTTGAGTGGCTCAGCGGGCAGTTGGGGATGGTTGCCGTTGGCTTGGCTGTCACTGGCGTTGCTGGTGGCGATTGTGGCAATGGCAGGTCCCGCGTGGGAGAAACGCGAAGTGCCGGTGTTTCGGGATCAACAAGCCTTGGTCGTGGCGATGGATTTTTCTACCTCGATGTATGCCGATGATGAAAAACCTAACCGCATTACCTTGGCGCGTTTCAAATTGCTCGACATTCTCAATGCGCGTCAAGATGCGCAAAATGGGTTGGTGGTGTTTGCAGGGGATGCATTTGTGGTGTCACCCTTGACGGATGACATTGCAACGATTCAAGAACAGGTGAAGAACCTTTCACCCGAAATTATGCCAGCCCCCGGCAGTTTGTTGACTCCGGCGATTAAGCGCTCGGTTGAATTGCTGCAACAAGCGGGCATGAACATCGGTAGTATTTTGCTGATGACTGACGGTGTGGCGGATACGGAAGCCGCGATTGCCGCAGCGGGTAATGCATGGGAGATGGGTTACAACGTATCCGTATTGTCATTAGGGACGGCGAATGGTGTGCCGATACCACGCCCTGGCGGTGGTTTTTTGCTGGACAGTGCGGGCAAAACCGTGATTGCTACCGTGAATTTGGACGATTTGGCACGTATTGCGAAAGCCGGTGGCGGGGTTTTCACGCAAGCGGCGTTGGGTGATGCCGATGTGAATACCTTGAGTCAGCAGTGGCAGTCACTTAGCCAACAGCAGTTAAGCAAAAGCCAAGATCGTCAAACCGATGCTTGGGTGAATGAGGGGTATTGGTTGGTATTGTTGCTATTGCCGCTGGCGGCGCTGGCGTTTCGACGTGGCTGGTTAGGGGTGTTATTGGTCTGCATATTGTTGCCCCAACCACAAACTGCCTTGGCGTTCAGTTGGGATGATTTATGGCTGACACCCGATCAACAAGCCCAAGAGGCACTGGATAATGGGCAACCCGCCCGTGCTTCAGAGCTTTTTCAGCACCCTGAATGGAAGGGGGCGTCAGCGTATAAAAACAAGGACTACCAAACCGCTGCACAACAGTATGCCGCACAACAAAGCATTACCGGACAGTACAATTATGGCAATGCGCAAGCGAAAGCCGGTCAGTTTAAGGAGGCAATTATTGCCTACAAGCGGGTATTAGACGCCGACCCTAAGCATGACGATGCGCGTCATAACCTGAAAATAGTGGAAGAGGCACTTCGGCAACAGCAGGAGCAGGAACAGCAGAACCCACAAAATTCTCAGAAAAAGCCTCAGGAGCAACCGCAGCAAAATCAACAAGGTGGAGGTCAGCAGCAGGAACAAGGGGCGGAGGGGCAAGGTTCACAGACGCCGCAACCCAATTCTTCACCGGATGAACAGCAGCAGGCGCAACAACAAGCCGCTGACAAACAAGCGAAAGAGGAAGAAGAGCAAGCCAAACAAGGTGAGCAAGACGGTGAAAAGTCAGAGCAAGTAGCGGAAGCCGCTGCTGACGACCCGCAGCAGCGTGAACAGGAGCAAGCCACCGAGCAATGGTTGCGGCGTATTCCTGATGACCCGTCAGGTTTGTGGCGGCGCAAGTTTCAGTACCAATATCAACAACGTGGTGCGCAGACAAGGGGTGATGAATGGTAAGGTTACTCCTGATAGCGTGGTTATGGCTGTTGCCATTCGGGGCGCAAGCCGCTGCGATTATGGCACAGCTTGACCGCAATCCGGTGGCATTGGGTGATCCTGTGGTGCTCACGTTTACGGTGGATGGCATCGTATCGGGTGAGCCAGATTTTTCGCCTTTAGAACAGGACTTTGATATACGCGGGCGTTCGCAAAGCAACAGTTTTAGCATGGTGAACGGTGTCAGTACCATCACTACCGCGTGGGAGTTGCGTTTATACCCGCGTCGTACCGGCACTGTGCCGATTCCCCCGATTGCTTTTGGCGCAGATCAAAGTCAGGCGCTGGATTTGCAAGTCATGGATCAGCCACCCCCGCAGGCGAACACCGGGGGCGTACCCGATATTTTGATTGAACTCACCGCCGAACCGCAGCAGCCGTATGTGCAGCAGCAAATCGTGATTACCCAACGCATGTTGCACATTACCCCCTTGCAACCACAAGCCAGTCTCAGTCACCCTGAAGTGGAAGCAGGCAAAGGCAATATTCAGCAACTGGGCAAAACCCGCAACACGACTTTGATGCGCAATGGGCGTAACTATCAGGTGATTGAGCGCCGTTACGCGCTTACCCCGCAGCAAAGCGGCACGCTAACCTTAGGGCGCACCACCTTTGATGGTATTGTTGCTGACAAAAACAGCAATGCATTTGACCCATTTGGTTTGAGTGGCAAACGCATCCGGCGTTTTTCCGAGCCATTGACGTTGCAAGTGCAAGGTCAGCCTCCCGGCTATACCGGTAAGCAATGGCTACCTGCCAACAGCCTTACCTTGAATGCGTACTGGCAGACACCTGCTGATAAATTGAAAGCGGGTGAACCCGTTACGTTGACGTTGGCGATTGTGGCGGATGGTTTGGCTGCTGAACAACTGCCCAAACTCGACATCCAAGCGCCTGCGGGTATCAAGGCATACACCGATCAACCCGAATTGCGTAACGACCCCGGTAGCAACGGCATTGTGGGTGTGCGTCAGGAAAAGTGGGTGGTGGTTGCCCCTTACAATGGCGAGTACGAATTTCCCGGCTTGAGTATTGATTGGTGGAATGCCGCCACGGGTAAACAGGAAACGACCACACTTGACCCAGTGAAACTCGTGGTGACTGGCGGACAGGTAGCACCCGCTACTGCGAATGCACCCACCACAGCGGAACCGGCGCAGGCAGCACCCCAAACGCCGCAACCTGTTAAAAACTCGGATACACCAATAGTCTCCGCTGGTTGGTTTGCTTGGTTTTCGTGGGACTGGTATGCCACTGCATTGCTGATCATTTGGGGGGTATTATCGGTCGGGTGGTTGCTGTGGTATTTCTGGAAAAAATCCCAAACGGCTCTTAATAAATCGGCTAAAATCGCCAGTATCCCGCCACAAGTCTGTAAACCAGATGCCAAAACAGCCTGGCAACGGCTGGAACAAGCTTGTCAGCAAAACCAAGCGCAAGCTGCCCACGATGCCTTACTGCAATGGATGGAGGTCGGGCTGCACTTACGACCTGCTTTGCTGGCAAATTTCCGTGAGCAAGCGCCGCCGGTATTGCAGGCTGAAATTGATGCGCTCAATGCCGTGCTCTATGGTCGTAGCAGCGGTGGCTGGCGCGGCGCAGGTTTGTGGCAAGCCTTGCAAGGATTTACGTTATCCACCGGGCAGGCAGCGGTAAAAACCTCAGAGCTTGCGGCACTTTATCCAGACTAATCCGAACGAAATCTGGTATAAAGGTCTAAGGTGTAAATGTTTAAATCAGCGAGGTAAAACCATGCACAAGCCCATCCCAGCAGGGTTGTTTTTATTGGGCGCAAGCCTGTTTGCCCTGAATGCTGCGGCATTCACTGAGCCCCAAGGTCATGCCAAATTGCCCATCACGTTTTCTCCCGAAGCTAAGGTGAACGTGGCAGTGGAGCAGCAAGGCAGTACCATTATTGCCAACCTTCCTAAGGGCAAAACACAAACATTGGGGGAGATGCCCGATGTCCCCGAAGGTAGCCAAACCGTTGACGGTTTATTGCTGCAAGCCGATTTCAACTTTGACGGTTACGGTGATGTGGCGGTGCTGGAAGGCGTGGGTTATGGCGGTGTCAATCTGTTTTACCGCTTGCACTTGTGGAATAAGGCGCAGGGTAAATTTCAGGAATACAAAGAGCCAATCAGTAACCCTACCTTGACCCCAGAAACCAAAACCCTGAGCACGGCGCAACGCTCAGGATCACGTTGGTACAGTACGGATTACCGCTTCACCCAAGGCAAACCCTATGTATGGTCAGAAGGTGCGATGGTGGGTACGGATGGCGATTTGTATTTCGTCAAAATCTACGATTCAGCCGGGAAATTGTTGAAAAAAGTGATTGCTGATACGCAAGACTCCTCTGATGTGACAGCGAAAACCCCCGCAGCTACCCGTAAAATCACCATCGACAAAGCAGTTTTACACAATAAGCCGGATGCCAAAACGCAAACCAAGATGTACCTGATCAAAGGTGACAAGGTAACGCTGCTGGATCATCGCGAGGGAGATGACGGCGTGGAGTGGTTTTTAGTGCGTTTTGAGGGTAAAAAACGGGTGGAAAAGTGGGTGGAGTGGAGTGCTCTTTCTCAATAATGCTTGCTTTAATCCCCCAGTAAAGCCTGCAAGTTGGAAATATAAGCCCGCGCTGTTTCTTGGCGTTCTTCGGGTGACACGACTTTTTTGTCTTCCCATTCGAGATGTTCGGGGGGGAGTTCGTCGAGGAAGCGGCTGGGTTCAACGGTGGAGGCATCGCCGTAGCGTGAGCGCACTTTGGCGTAGCTGATGGTGAGGTTTTTCTGAGCGCGGGTAATGCCTACATAAGCGAGACGGCGTTCTTCTTGGATACTGTGTTCGTCGAGGCTATTGGCGTGTGGGAGCAATTCTTCTTCCATGCCGACCAAGAATACGTTGGGAAATTCTAAGCCTTTGGCAGCGTGCAACGTCATCAGCGCCACCGCATCTTGTGCTTTTTCTTCGCTATTGCGTTCCAGCATATCAACCAAACTCATGTGGGCAATGATGTCACTGAGGGTTTCTTTGCCTGCGCCGTCATCGTGGAGTTTGCGTACCCATTCAACAATTTCCCAGACATTTTTCATGCGGGATTCGGCTTGTTTGGGGGTGTTGCAAGTATTTTTGAGCCAATCTTCGTAGCCGGTATCGTTGATGACTTGTTTAACAATTTGTGTGGGGTCGGCGTTTTCAGCGGCGCGGATCATTTCGTGTAGCCAGAAGCCGAAGGTTTCCACTCGCTGTTGGGCTTTAGCGGAAATGCGTTGGGCAAAGCCGAGTTCTTGGGCGGCGGTGAATAGACTGGTATGGCGTTCGTGGGCGTATTCGCCGAGCTTTTCTAGGGTCGACGTGCCGATTTCGCGTTTTGGGGTGTTGATAATGCGCAGGAAAGCGGCGTCGTCGTCAGGGTTAGCGATGAGGCGCAGGTAGCCGAGGATGTCCTTGACTTCAGCGCGGGAGAAAAACGAAGTGCCGCCGCTGATTTTGTAGGGAATATTGTTCTCGCGCAGGGCTTTTTCAAATAAACGGCTTTGGTGGTTGCCACGGTACAAAATCGCAAAATCTTTGAAGTCGGCGCGGTCACGGAAACGGGCTTTGAGGATTTCCCCGATGACTTTTTCGGCTTCGTGTTCGGGGGTGCGGGCGGGTATAATGCGGATTGGGTCGCCTTCGCCGAGAGTACTCCACAGATTTTTTTCAAATAAATGCGGGTTGTTACCGATGAGTTTATTAGCACTTTGCAAAATACGGCTGGTGGAACGGTAGTTTTGTTCCAGCTTGATGACTTTGAGCGTGGGGTAATCGGTTTGCAATTGCGCAATGTTTTCGGGGCGTGCGCCGCGCCATGCGTAGATGGATTGATCGTCATCGCCAACCGCCGTGAGTGCGCCGCGAATGCCTGCTAGCAAGCGGATTAGGCGGTATTGGCAGGCGTTAGTGTCTTGGTATTCGTCGACCAATAAGTAGCGCAGTTTGTGTTGCCAGTGTTGCAGGGCGTCGGGGTGTTGCTCGAAGAGTTGCACAGGTAAAACGATGAGGTCGTCGAAATCGACAGCGTTGTAGGCTTTGATTTGGCGTTGGTATTTTTCGTATAAAATCGCGGCGAGTTTTTCATCGGTGGTATTTGCCAGTAAAGCGGCTTGTTCGACCGAGATGAAGTCGTTTTTCCAGCGTGAAATAATCCAGCGCAGGTTGTCGGCTTCTTCCACATCTTCTTTGTGCGCGAGTTCTTTGAGGATGGCTTCGCTGTCTTGCGCGTCAAGGATGCTGAAATTGGCTTTGTAGTCTAAGCGTTTGGCTTCGCGCTTGATGATGTTTAAACCAAGGGTGTGGAAGGTGGAAACGATCAAGCCTTTGGCTTCTTCTTTGGTCAAGAGTTGCGTGGCGCGTTCGCGCATTTCACGGGCGGCTTTGTTGGTGAAGGTGATCGCCGCGATTTGGTCGGCAGAATGCACGCCTTTGCGAATCATCCACGCAATTTTCTGGGTGATGACGCGGGTTTTACCACTGCCAGCGCCCGCGAGGACGAGGAGGGGAGAGCCGAGGTGAGTGACGGCGGCTTGTTGTTGGGGGTT
>CAYQTB010000038.1:0-23421 GCA_964420315.1 uncultured Thiothrix sp.
TGCGAGCGTCGGTGTCGATGGCGTAAGCCGCATTGTAGGGGTTCATTTCCTCAACCCGACCTTGGTAGATAATGCCGAAACGGTCGTTAACGGTGATGTTTTCTTTCTTTAAGCCCATTTCGACCAGCAAATTCAGGCAGGCAATCGCCGCCGCCCCTGCACCGGAACACACCAGTTTCACGTCTTCAATGTTCTTGCCCGCGACGCGCAAACCGTTACGGATTGCCGCTGCCACGCAAATCGCCGTGCCGTGCTGGTCGTCGTGGAACACCGGAATTTTCATGATGGCTTTCAGGCGTTTTTCCACCTCAAAACATTCTGGGGCTTTGATGTCTTCGAGATTGATACCGCCGAAGGTGGGTTCGAGCAGGCTGATGGCATCCACCAAACGGTCTACGTCGAGCGTGTCCATTTCAATGTCGAAAGCATTCACGCCTGCGAATTTCTTAAACAAGACCGCCTTGCCTTCCATCACGGGTTTGGAGGCGAGTGCGCCGATGGAACCCAAGCCCAGCACCGCTGTGCCGTTGGAAATGACTGCCACCAGATTGCCGCGTGAGGTGTAATCCGCCGCACACGCAGGGTCAGCCGCAATCGCAAGGCTTGCCGCCGCCACGCCGGGGGAATACGCCAGTGCTAAATCGCGCTGGTTTGCCATGTTTTTGGTGGGGATGACTTCGAGTTTGCCCGGTTGCGGGAAGCGGTGGTAATCGAGGGCGGCTTGGTCTAGTTCGTCTTTCATAGCGGTATGTCATCCTAAAAATGAAAAGGTGGCGAATTGTCAAGACTCATGTGATCATAGACTCGCTTATTGAATAATTCCGGTTTCTTGCCGTACCACTTTGATCACACAGGTCTTGACATTTTAGCACAGCCGATGTGCTAAAAACTGTGGTATGCTCAGCACCGCTTGAACAATAAAAGGATAGAAAATGCGTGTATTAATCACAGGGGTAGCCGGTTTTATCGGAATGCATTTGGCGTTACGGCTCTTAGAGCGCGGCGATGAAGTCGTCGGTATCGACAATTTCAACGACTATTACGATGTCACACTGAAAGAACGCCGTTTGCAACGGGTGATCGACGCGGATACTGCGGGCAAATTCACATTTATGCGTTTGGATTTAGCCGACCGCACAGGCATGGCGAAACTGTTTGCGGAACAAGGTGTGGATGCCGTGGTAAACCTCGCCGCACAAGCGGGCGTGCGTTATTCCATCGACAATCCGCTGGCTTACATCGACAGCAATTTGGTCGGATTTGGGCATATTCTGGAGGGCTGCCGCCATAACGGTGTGAAGCATTTGGTGTATGCGTCCTCCAGTTCAGTGTATGGCGCCAATGAATCCATGCCGTTTTCGGTGCATGACAACGTGGATCACCCGCTGTCACTTTACGCCGCTTCTAAAAAAGCCAATGAGCTGATGGCGCATACGTATTCGCATTTATACGGTTTGCCAACCACGGGGTTACGCTTTTTCACGGTGTATGGGCCGTGGAGTCGCCCTGATATGGCAATGTTCAAATTCACCAAAGCGATTCTGGCGGGCAAGCCGATTGATGTGTTTAACTACGGCAAACACCGCCGCGATTTCACCTACATCGACGATATTGTGGAAGGCGTGATTCGCACACTGGATTGTACGGCGACAGGCAATGCGGCGTGGAGCGGGATGCAACCCGACCCCGGCACGAGCAAAGCTCCGTGGCGTGTTTACAATATCGGTAATCAGAATCCAGTGGAATTGATGGACTATATTCGTGCCATTGAAGATGCACTGGGCATGAAAGCCGAGCTGAATTTATTGCCGCTGCAACCGGGCGACGTGCCGGATACTTACGCGGATGTGGATGCACTGGTGCAAGATGTCGGTTATCGCCCTAGCATGTCGGTTGACGAAGGGACGCGCCGCTTTGTGCAGTGGTATCGTGAGTATTATCAGGTTTGAATCATTGACTGCTATTAACCGATGAGGCTTTCCCATGCAAGGTACGCAACGTGCGCGTTTTGTTGAGCAACTGCTAAACCGCGCCCCGGACTACGCCAGTTTCGTGCTGGTGATTCTTGCAGGCTTTATGCTGGCACGTTTGCTGTGGGGGTTATTTCCCACCGATCAGCGCCCCTTACTCACCAGCAATGATAGCGGTCAGGTAAACAACGTCACCCAAGCACAACCCAATCTTGGCGATACCTTGGCAAACTACCACTTGTTTGGTGTGTATCAAGCGGATAACGGCAAGTCCACACCGACGAATATTCAAAACACCCAATTGGCGCTCAAACTTCAGGGAGTCTATGCGCCACCCAATAACCGCGGTTACGCAGTGATTGAAGAAAATGCCCAGCAAAAAGCCTACGCGGCAGGTGAGGCTATTGGGAATTCCGGGGCAGTGTTAGAACAGATTCTGGCGGATCATGTGCTGTTACGCCGCAATGGCTTGCTGGAAAAGTTGGCACTACCCAAACCCGAATTAAGCGGTGGCGGCAATGTAGCTGCGGCAAATGTGGGCGATAACATGCCGATGGATATGCCTGTCGTAGACTTCACGACTCCACCTGCTCCTGACATCATGCCACCACCGGAAATGTTCACCCCTAGCGAAGGGGCGGTGCCACCGCCACCGGAAGAAATGCCACCAATGGAACCACAGGGTGCAGCAGAGGCTGCCCCCAATCTGAGTGAATTTCGTCAGTCGGTGATGAACAATAATATGCGCTTATTGGAAGTTGCCAGCCCCCAGCCTTATGAGCGTGATGGAAAATTTCTAGGGTTCCAATTAAGCCCCGGTAGCAATGTGGCGCTGTTCAACCAATTGGGCTTGCAATCGGGCGATATTGTGACCGCCGTGAATGGTACGGCGCTGGAAAATCCAGCCGTTGCCATGCGCGTACTTCAAGAAGCCGCCACTGCCAACCAAGTTAACCTCAATATTACCCGCAATGGGCAAGAAGTTTCCCTGCCAATCAACTTTCAATAGTGAACGCTTAGCCGAATTCAAGCGGATCAATATCAATCGACCAACGTACCCCCGAACGCCCCGGCAAGCTGGCAGCTTGTTGCAGCAATTGGTGTAAGGCGTTGTGCAGCGCAGCCCGTTGCTGACTCCCCAATAGCAATTGCGCCCGGTAACGGTTGGCACGTTTTTCCAGCGGTGCGGGAATCGGCCCCAAACGTTGAACCGCCGCACCATCCACCGCCAGTAAACGGTGGCTGACGTGTTCCAAAAATTGCAGGGCTTTTTCCATACTCGCGGTGCTGCTGGCACGAATCAAGGCTTGGTAGCCGAAGGGCGGGAAATTCCAGCGTTTGCGATCTTCCAATAACTGCCGTGCAAACGGGGTGTAACCATGCCCAACCAGTTGGTGCAATAAGGGGTGATCCGGTTGGCTGGTTTGCAAAATTACCCGCCCCGGCTTGTCGGCACGCCCGGCACGCCCCGCGACTTGCACCAGCAATTGCCCCAAGCGTTCCAGTGCGCGGTAATCGGTGCTGAACAGCGATTGGTCAATATCAAGAATCACCACCAAGGTGAGATTGGGGAAGTCGTGACCTTTTGCCAGCATTTGCGTGCCGACCAGAATCAGTGGGTCATTGCTGCGCACCGTGCTGAGCTTGTCTTCGAGTTGACCTTTGCGGCTGGTGCTGTCGCGGTCAATGCGCACGACTAGGGCATCGGGAAACGTGGTTTGCAGGGTGAGTTCTAACCGTTCCGTGCCTTGACCTTGGGTGGTGAGCTGGGGATTTTTACACACCGGGCATTGCAATGGCGTGGCTTGTTCTGCGCCGCAATGGTGGCAAACCAAGCGATTACGTCGGGCGTGCCAAGTCATATTCACGCTGCAATGGTCGCAACTGGCGTGCCAGCCGCAGGAAGGGCAGAACAATGCCGGAGCGAACCCACGCCGATTCAGAAATACCATGCTTTGTTCGCCACGCGCTAAGGTGGCGCGAATGGCTTGTAAACTGTGCGGGGTTAACCCGGCTTGTAATTCAAACGGGCGCGTATCCTGAATTTGCAAATCGGGTTTGCGCGTTGTGCCGGGGCGACGCTCCAGCCGAGCGTAATGAAAGCGTGACGTTTGAGCGTTGTATAGTGCCTCCAACGACGGGGTGGCAGTTCCCATGACGATGGGAATATCCAGCATGTGGGCGCGTTTAATCGCCAAATCGCGGGCGTGGTAGCGGAAACCTTCCTGTTGCTTGAGGGAAGCATCATGTTCTTCGTCAATCACAATCAGCGCAAGCTGCGGTGCTGGGGTGAAAATCGCCGAGCGGGTACCGATAATGATTTGCGCCGCGCCGCTACGCGCTTGCAACCACGCTTTGAGGCGTTCGCCATCACTCAAACCAGAATGCAGACATGCCAGCGGGGTATCACCAAAAAAGTGGGCAAAACGCAGCAGCAATTGTGGGGTCAAGCCGATTTCAGGCACGATGACCAGCACTTGTTTTCCCGCCGCAAACAGTGGCGCAATCAGGCGCAGGTAAATTTCGGTTTTGCCGCTGCCGGTAATGCCGTGCAATAGAATTGGGCGACGCGGGGTTTGTGCATTCCATTGCTGGATGTCTTGCAGGCAGTGTTGTTGTTCGTCCGTGAGTTGCAAGCGGGTAGTGTCGGGTGGTGTTGTAGTGGTCGGTGCTGACGACAGCAGCAATTTTTGCAAACGGGTGGAGAGTGGTTTTGGTTTGCGTAGCGCGACGGGCAAGGCAGAAAAAATGACTTCGCCCACGGGGTGGTGGTAATAACGTGCCGCCCATTGCAATAATTCCAGCAAGTGCGCATCGGGCAGGGCTGTCTCATCCAGCACTGCCTCTACTGGCTTAAGGGTGAATGGGGTATCGGCGTTGTTGATCTCTGGCGCACGTTCGGCACGGATCACCAAGCCAACCGACTGTTGCTTGCCCAAGGGAACGAGAACCCGCGTCCCCACTGGCGGCGCTGCATTGGCGCTGTGGGCGTAACTCAGTAAGGTGCGTAGCGGGCGAGGCACTGCAATCTGGAGGGTGTAGGCGGTTTGATTCATGGCGGGAAGTTTAGCCGAATTGCGTGGAATGCGCGTCGGCGTTTACCACCTAATTTGGGGAGAAGCTTGCGGAAACCTTAACAACTACTTGCTGCATAAGCGGAAATTCCGGTTATGCACAGAACCTGTGGATAACTCTGTGGAAGAACTGCGGACATGTGCCGCTACGCCTTGTCAAATAAGCATTTATGCGGCTTGATTAAAAATAAATCAATTTAATTTTATTCAGCATTATCAATCATTTAAATTATTTTTTGCACTACGCTTGACAAACCAAGTGCAACTATGAACGTAAGGTTATGATGTGGACAACTTCCAAACGGTCAGGCTAAATTACCCGTGAATGAAATACTTGCAAAACCGTTAGTTGGCGAGGATAACACTGCGTTGGTCGAAAAAAAGCTGACCTTTTCATGACAGCGCTTTTTCTGTTTGGTAGCGCGGTATTGCACGGCGTGCTGTTGTCAGGGGCGTTATGGCTGGTATAGTTCGCACATGAACCCAACTACCTTTGATACCAGCGGCTTTGCCCGCGCTTATGCCGCCCCGTTACGCGGTGAGTTCCGCAGTTTGCCGGAAGATTTTATCGTCGATGAGCAAATGGAAATTGCCCTCACTGGCAGTGGTGAACATTTGTGGGTGCAAGTCCGCAAAACCGGCGCGAATACCGACTGGGTGGCGGGGCAACTGGCTCGCTGTGCGGGTGTACCTGCCAAGGAAGTCGGTTACGCGGGGCTAAAAGACCGTCATGCTATCACCACGCAATGGTTTAGCCTGCAATTACCCGGCATGGCTGACCCGAATTTTTCTGCTCTGCCTGCTGAAATCGAAATCCTCCAGCAGCAGCGGCATGACAAAAAGCTGCGACGCGGCGCGTTGAAAGCCAACCGTTTCAGCCTCACCTTGCGGCAGTGCAGCGGTGATTTCACCACAGCGGCGGCGATTTGCGAACAAATAAGCCAGCACGGGGTTCCCAATTACTACGGCGACCAGCGTTTCGGGCATAACTTCGGCAATTTGTGCAAGGCAGAACGCTGGTTTGCGCAGGGTGTGGAGCCGAAACAGCGTAGCCAGCGCAGCTTGTATTTGTCAGCAGCACGTTCGTGGATTTTCAATCATGTGTTGGCACAACGGGTCGCAGATGGAACTTGGAATCAGCGCGTGCCGGGTGATGTGTTTATGTTTGAGGGCGGTAGCGCGTGGTTTGCTGACGACGCCAGTGCGGAATTGCCTGCACGCTTGGCGACGCAAGCCATCCACCCGACTGGCGTCTTGTGGGGGCGGGGTGAATTGCCCACCGCAGTCGAAGCACGCGACTTGGAAGCCGAACAGGCGGCGCGTTTCCCGATCTTTTGCGCCGGGCTGGAAAAGCAAGGGCTGAAGCAGGAACGCCGTGCCTTGCGTGTCAATGTGGGTACGGTGGGGTTTGAGGTGATGGATCATAGCACCTTACGCCTGACCTTTGCTTTACCAGCAGGGGCGTATGCCACGGTGGTGTTGGAGCAGTTAGGGATGTTTGCAGTACCGTCGTCGGTAACGCATGATTAATCCGGCCACACCGTGCTGCCATCGGGGTAAGGTGTTGCTGCTGGCAATTGCACAGGTTGCGGGGCAGTAGCGGCTTTGGGCGTGGTGTGTTTTTCCTTGGAAGCCGTGGTCGCCGCCGTAGCAGGCGCGGCTTTAGTCTTGCGGATGGAATGGATTAACTGTGCGCCGGTTTTATCTAAATCACTCATATTGCTAATATCTCCGCTAGTAAATTTCTCATTTCGTCGGCAGCAAACGCGCCGGTACGCCCCATTTGGCTGACGCTTTTGCCTTGTAAAACACTGGAACGGTAAACCACACGCCGGTTCAGGGTGGTGGTGGCAGCGGGTATTCCCAGTTCCTGAATGACATCCCGAATCAGCTTGGAGAGTTTGGTGCTTGGCTCCATCTGGTTGATCACCAAGAGTGCCTTGAGGTCAGGGTTGCTTTCCCGTGCGCTGGCAATGCCTTCGTTTACCGCCACTGTCGCCCACAAATCCAATGGGGAGGGCAACACGGGAATAACAACGACATCCGCCGACTCAAGGGCAGCTTGTGTCTGCTCGGATTGTAACTGGGGTGGGCAGTCGATCAGAATATATTGGTAATCATCGCGGTATTGCGCCACTGCGTTACCAACATTAGCGGTAGCATCAAAAACGGCGGGCATGTTGGCATTATCGACCATTGCCGCCCAATGCAAAATGGAACCCTGCGGATCGGCATCCAGCAAGCAAGTGGCAGCTTGCTCACTCAACAAGGTTGCAAGGTTAATCGCTAACGTGGTTTTGCCAACGCCGCCTTTGTTGCCGATAATTGCCATAACGCTCATGAAGCATGTGTCTCGTGGTGGTGAAAACGGTTGTGGTTTGGTCATGTTGCACGGCAAGCGCATATAAGCTTTAAACTATTATTAATCAACGAGATATAATCAATGTGCCTATGCCTTAACAGTAATCAATCTATTGATTTTAAAGTGATTTAAAAAGTCAGAAACATCAAATTAAACGCGCCTCGCCGTTGTTGGGGCTTTTGTCAACAGACTGAAACTCCATTGATTTTAAGTTTTATGACTGACGCTGAAAAGTCCTTCGTCTATACTCCTCACACTAAGAATGAAACTAGAGTCTCAAGGATACTATGTTAAAAATAATACAAGTCGTTCCATTTTTCGGCATCGTACTGCTCATCTACTGGCTGGCAGTCAAAACCAACTTATTCCCTGAGGGATTGAACCACGTTTTATTTCACTTGCGCTTACCATCCGGTACGCTATGGAAACCCACTTGGGGGGACATGATGGTGTTGCTGGGTGTGCTTTGCCTGTACATTGAATTATTCAAATCTACCCGCACCTCAGAAACTACTATCGTCGATCACTTGCTATCAACATTTGTACTGATTTTTTACCTGACTGCTTGGCTGATTTACCCTTGGGCAGGCAATTCCGTCTTTCTGATTTTGACGGGCATGGCATTCTTGGATGTCATAGCCGGTTTCACCATCACCATTTCAGCCGCACGTCGTGATCTAGCGATTGGTGGAAGGTAATTATTTAAGTCATAATACATCAAGTATTGTTGAGAGAGAGTCGTTCATGCACACACTTATTGCCCGCTTGACTATGCTTTCCACCTTGTCCGTCAGTGCTTATGCCGACGTTCCACAATTTCCTGACCCTAATATACTCCCCCCTGACACCAGCGTGACTTCGGATAGTGTCACAACAACCCATCTCGGCACCACTGGCACTTACGTTTACCCATCAACCAATGCGACAAGTACCACTACCGGTAATAGTGCAGCGGGCATTTACGTTTATCCACAAGAAGATACCCGCAATACGACCGCAACCAGTACCGCAGTCAGCCCAACCACCACGACTACTTATGGCTACACCTACCCTCAAACCCAAGCGGTCAGTGGCTGGGGTAACAGTTATAACTATACCCAACCACATTCCTACGACCCCGCGCAATATTTCTTGCCTAGCCCGATGTTAACACCACCTGCGCTACCGCCAATGATGATGCCGCCTATCCCCAGCTTTAGATGGCCTAGCATGGGCTATGGCTATAATAGCAGCGTAACCCCTTACAGTTATTGGTCAAGCAACACTGCCAACACCCAAAACACGGCACAAACCAGCGCGACTCAAACATCCAATACCCAACAGCCTGACACGCTAAACCAAAACCTCAGCAACCTGCGTCAACAACAAACTGAGCTAGAAAGTAAAACGCAAGAAACCCTGTCAGCTCAAGAAAAAACGATTGTCGATTTGCGCAAACAACTCGAAGAAGCCAACCAAGGCAAAGGCATCCTCGAAAGCCAACTGACCACCTTGAGGGGCGAACTCGCAGAAAGCGTCAAGAAAGCCGAGCTCGAAAGCTGTAAAGCCGAAAAAGACGAATTAGCAGGTAAAATAACTGACATGAACCAAAAAGTGTCAGCAATTGCCGAGGTCTCACAACAGTTCGCCCAGTTGCGCCAAAACTTTGCCACGCTGGAAACCGAAAAGCAGCAATTAGTGAGTGCGCTGGAAAGCGAAACCAAAGACACTGATGCTGATGGTATTCCCGACAAACTCGATAAATGCCCGAATAGCGCCCTAGGGGTTAAAGTCGATGCCAGCGGCTGTGAGCCGCCCAAAGACGCGGATAATGATGGTGTTATTGATGAGAAAGACCGCTGCCCCACCACGGCTGCGGGCGTTGAAGTTGATGAAAATGGCTGTGACTTACTGCCCCCTGACGGCGATAAAGACGGTGTTCCTGACGATGCCGATCAGTGCCTCGACACCAAACAAGGCATCAAAGTCGACGCACTTGGTTGCGATTTACCCCCACCCGACGGCGACAAAGACGGCGTTCCTGACGAAGCTGATAAATGCCCTGACACCAAAGCAGGTGCAAAAGTCGACGACAAAGGCTGCGACCTGCCACCACCTGATGGTGATAAAGACGGCGTTCCTGACGAAGCTGATAAATGCCTCGACACCAAAGACGGCGTGAAAGTTGATGAAACCGGCTGTGATGCGATTCCTGACGCTGATAAAGATGGTGTTGCCGACGCTGATGACCTCTGCCCCGACACCGCCTCTGATACTGAAGTCAACCAAGTTGGCTGTTCCAAAACCGAAAACATCAACCTAAAAGGTGTCAACTTTGAAACCGGCTCCGCCATTCTTACCGCCGCATCCCTGCCAATTCTGGATGAAGCCGCCGCCACCCTAAAAAAATACCCCGACCTAAAAATCGAGGTAGGCGGTCACACCGACAGCAGCGGCGACAAAGTAGCCAACGAAAAGCTCTCCCAGTCCCGCGCTGAAGCCGTCATGAAATACCTCGTGGAAAAAGGCGCAAAAGCCGACTTGCTCAGTGCCAAAGGCTACGGCCCCAACGCCCCAATTGCGGACAACGCCACCCCCGACGGCAAAGCGCAAAACCGCCGCGTTGAACTGAAAATATTGGGACAATAGTGAGCCAGTACCAACAACAAGCGAAAAAACGTTTCGGTCAGCATTTTCTGCATGACCGCAACGTCATCGACAACATGCTGCGTGCCGTCAACTTGCAACCCACGGATCATGTGGTCGAAATCGGCCCCGGTCCCGGCGCACTCACCTTTCCGCTACTGGAATTGCTGCCGCGTCTGGATGTGGTCGAAATCGACCGCGACGTGATTGCCTGGTGGCAACAACAGCCGCAAGCCGCAGGTAAACTGCACATCCACGCCCAAGACGCGCTCAAGCTGGACATTCCCGGCTTGCGCGGCGACGGCGACGGCGACGGCGACGGCGACGGCGACACATTACGGATTATTGGCAACCTGCCGTACAACATTTCCACGCCGCTGATTTTCCACTTTCTGGAACATCGGGCACACATCCGCGACATGCTGTTCATGCTGCAAAAGGAAGTGGTGGATCGCCTCACTGCCGAGCCGGACAGTTCCGATTACGGGCGACTCTCAGTGATGGTGCAATACTATTGCGAGCCGCATTATTTGCTGAAAATTGGCCCCGGCGCATTTACCCCGCAGCCTAAAGTGGATTCGGCGGTGGTCTATTTGAAGCCGTGGGCAACGCCGCCGTATGTAGCCAATGACGAAGAACAGTTCGGCAAATTGGTGCAGCAAGCGTTTTCGCAACGGCGCAAAACCTTACGCAATACGCTGAAAAGCTTGCTGACGGTGGAACAGATGGAGAGTGTGGGGATAGATTCGGTGCGCCGTGCGGAAACGCTATCGGTCGAGGATTTTGTTAATTTGGCGAATTTGCTAACAACACATCCAAAAACGCCTGCCCATACTGCGTCAGTTTGCGCTCCCCAATCCCCGTAATACCCCGCAGCGCCTCCAGCGTTTGCGGGCGTTCATCCGCCATTTGCAACAAGGTGGAATCGTGGAAAATGACATACGGCGGCA
The DNA here is from genome assembly GCA_964420315.1 of uncultured Thiothrix sp. GTDB lineage: Bacteria > Pseudomonadota > Gammaproteobacteria > Thiotrichales > Thiotrichaceae > Thiothrix. Next base: position 10,982 of record CAYQTB010000038.1, read on the forward strand.
CACCCTGTTCCTGTGCCAAGCGTAGTCGCAGCGCACGCAACGCTTCCCACAAGGCTTCCACCTCAATGGGCATGGTATCGCGATTAAACCGTGGTTTGGGAGCAGGATCACCCCGCACACGCTCACGCCGTACCCGTTCGCGCTTCTGCTCCTTACGCAACTGCAAAGCGATTTCCCCGCGCAATAACGGGCGGGCGTTATCGGTCAAACGCAAGCCGCCATGCCCGTCCACATCCACCGTCAAATACCCCAGCGCAATCAATTGGCGGAAAATATTGCGCCATTCCGCCTCCGAATGTTCCTTACCAATCCCAAAGGTGGAAAGCTGCTCGTGGCGAAACTGGCGGATGCGCAAATCATCCTTGCCCAGCAACACCTCGATAACGTAATTCACCCCGAAACGCTGCCCGGTGCGGTACACGCACGACAACGCCTTTTGCGCGGCAACAGCAGCTTCCCACACTTCCGGCGGATTCCGGCAATTATCACAATTACCACACGGTTCGGGAGTCGGTTCGCCGAAGTAGCTCAACAAGGCTTGGCGGCGGCAGGTCGTCATTTCGCACAAGCCCAACATGGCTTGCAGCTTGTGGTGTTCGACGCGCTTTTGCTGCTCGCTGGCGGTGGATTCCTGCATCATCTGGCGCAAGGTAATGACATCTTGCAAGCCATACGCCATCCACGCATTCGCGGGCAAACCGTCACGCCCCGCCCGCCCGGTTTCCTGATAATAGGCTTCGATGCTTTTCGGCAAACTCAAATGCGCCACAAACCGCACATCCGGCTTGTCAATCCCCATACCGAACGCGATGGTGGCAACGATGATCACGCCCTCTTCGCGCAGGAAACGTTGCTGGTGGTGACGGCGCGTATCCGCATCCATCCCCGCATGATACGGTAACGCGGTACGCCCCTGTTGCGTTAACCAGGCAGCGGTGTCTTCCACCTTTTTGCGCGACAGGCAGTACACAATCCCCGCATCCTGCGAATGGTTCGCGTCGATAAACTGCCACAATGGTTGCCGTGCGTTTTGCCCCTGCTGGATGGTGTAGTGAATATTGGGGCGGTCAAAACTGTTGACGTAAATATCAGCCCGTTGCAAACGCAACTGCTCAATGATTTCCTGACGAGTACGCTGATCCGCCGTCGCCGTCAACGCAATGCGCGGCACACCGGGGAAACGTTCTGCCAACATGGATAATTGCTGGTATTCCGGGCGAAAATCATGCCCCCATTGCGACACACAATGTGCTTCGTCAATCGCAAACAGGCTGATACCGATGGTTTCCTGCAAACGTGCCAGCAACGGCAGCATTTTTTCGCTGAGCAAGCGTTCCGGCGCGACATACAGCAGGTCGATATTACCCGCCAGCAAATCGCGCTCCACCCGCTGCACCGCACCGTAGTTGAGCGTGGAATTGAGGTAAGCGGCGCGAATGCCGAGTTGCAGCAAAGCATCGACCTGATCCTGCATCAACGCAATCAGCGGCGACACGATAATACCCACGCCATCGCGCACCAACGCCGGAATCTGGTAACACAGCGATTTGCCGCCTCCCGTAGGCATCAGCGCGAGGACATCACGCCCTTGCAGCAATGAACCGATAATATCGCGCTGATTCAGGCGAAAATCGGCGTAGCCGTAGGTATGGTTGAGAATGTGGTAGGCACGTTGCATCGTGGAATCTTAACCCAATCGCTGCCGAATAGCATTCAAGCGTTGCCAGACGGGTGTGATTAAAAGTGTGGCTTTGTTTCAACATCTGCACTCCGAACTTCCCCCCATCCCCAGCCCTTCCCCCGCAAGGGGTGAAGGGGGCTAAGAAAAACAATAAGATGATCTCTTATTCCCTCCACCCCTTGCGGGGGGAGGGTTAGGGAGGGGGGATGTTCGGAGTGTAATAGTTGGTCATACCACACTTTTAATCACGCCCTTGCCAGACTTGTTCCGCGATGGGTATGAAACCGGTATCAGGCTGCGGCGCATCCGCCACTTGCTGCCAATTCAGACGACGTAGCAACTCACTCGCGGATACCGGCGCATTCTGTAAAAGCTATCGTATTGAATGATTCACGAATGGATACTAGCATCGTTAAAATCTTATTGATTCAATGGTTAATGCTAATTTTCGGCATAAAAGTGCATGGATTTTCAACGGAACGTCAACCACTGCCATGTGAGCATACCCGCCAAGATCATGAGCAATGAACCGGCAAGATGCGCACCGATCACCCCTGCTGCCCAACCCAAACGTCCATGCTCAAATAGCACTACCACTTCCGCCGAAAACGTTGAAAATGTCGTTAAACTGCCGCAAAAACCGGTAATGATCAGCAATTTCCACTCTGGTGACAGATTAGTGCTGGAGAAAAACGCAATCGCCAAACCGATGATGTACGCCCCCAACAAGTTCGCAGTGAGCGTGCCGACTGCCAAATGGGGTAACACCGTGTTGAGTTTCAAGCCCAGCAACCAACGTAACCATGCACCGAGTGCTGCGCCAATGGCGATGGCAAGGAAGGTTTTCCACATACGGCGACCTTTTCGTGATGAATCTTGGCAGTAGATTCTGCGGGGTTCGGGTTGGCGTGTCAAAAGTGCGGGCTATCCGCTACAATCAAAACACACCCAAAGGCAACCAGTTCAACGTTATTATGCAACGTCCCAAGCAAGCTACCCCATGACCCACATCCCCCTATCCCTCTACATCCACATCCCTTGGTGTATCCGCAAATGCCCGTACTGCGACTTCAATTCCCACGCCGCCCCTAGTGGTTCTAGCGGCTTACCAGAAAAAGCCTACGTACAAGCTCTGCTCGCCAACCTTACCAACGAACTCCCGCACATTTGGGGACGCAAGCTCGAATCCATTTTCATCGGCGGCGGTACGCCCAGCCTGTTCTCAGCAGCAAGCATCGACGAATTACTGTGTGGTATTCGCGCCCTACTCCCGTTTCGCCCCAATATCGAAGTCACGCTGGAAGCCAACCCCGGCACATTTGAACAAGATAAATTCCGAGGGTTTCGCGAAGCGGGCATTAATCGCCTGTCGGTCGGCATCCAAAGTTTCAACGCCCAGCACTTGCAAGCCCTAGGGCGCGTCCACAACCGTGACGAAGCTTTACGCGCTGCCGACATTGCACGTACCGCCGGATTCGACAATTTCAACCTAGACTTAATGTTCGGCTTGCCCCAACAAACCTTAGCAGAAGCACTCGACGACTTACAACAAGCCCTCGACCTGCAACCCACGCATGTGTCTTGGTATCAACTGACGCTTGAACCCAACACCTTATTTTACCAACAACGCCCCCCACTGCCGGACGATGATTTAGTCGCGGACATTCAGGAGATGGGGCATCAATTAATCAAATCGTCATGGTATACTCAGTACGAAGTTTCCGCCTACGCCAGACAGGGCTTTGAATGTCGGCACAACAGAAACTACTGGGAATTCGGTGATTACGTGGCAATTGGTGCAGGCGCACACGGGAAAATAACCCAACCCGCGCACGGCACGATTACCCGCTACCACAACCACCGTCAACCTGCCTACTACATGCAGCAAGCCGTGCTGGGTAAATCACGCAACGGCGAGCAAGCGCTTACTTCAACGGATTTAAGCTTTGAATTCATGCTAAATGCATTGCGGTTGCGGGAAGGGTTTTCCTTAAGTCTGTTTACCGAGCGCACTGGTCTGACAACTGAACACTTCAAGGCGGGGCTGGAGCAGGCATTGCAGCGCGGTTTGTTGGAATTTAACGGCGACTACATCCGCCCAACAGCGACCGGCTGGCAATTCCTGAATGTGGTCATGCAATTGTTTTTGAAGGATTAATTAGCATAAAGTGGTACAGCAGCCAAGCGACAAATAAAGTAAGCCATGCCGACCAGACAACATCCGACAGAAAATGCCCACCGGCAGCCATGCGTGTGATACCGATAGCAATACCTAGCAACAACGCACCCCACAATGCGCCTTTTGCCCATTGCGGTTTGCGCTCACGCCACAAAAACCAAAACGCCACAAAAGCAAACCCAACAGAGCTATGTCCACTAGGAAACGAGCGCCCCTTACCATTCGCCACAAAATAGCCCGGTGGCACATAACGTTCCTGCCCACCCAACTCCACGACCTGCACGGGGCGTGGTCTGCCCCACTGATCTTTGAATACGGTATTGACCAACAAACCCGGTCCCAATAAAAACACCAGTAGCACATACATTGCTGCTAGCCGTAGCTGGTATTGTCGACGTAAACTGCTGATCAATAGGGTCAAAATACTACCAAATAGCACCGCCATAACAATGAACGGCACACCGTCATAAAACACAGTTTTCCACAACGGAAAATAATCCAGTAACCAATGCTCCCCAAGTCGGAATAATTGTGCAATCCGCAAATCCCAATCAGATAACCAAAAGACCAATGTCGAAGCCAGCACAATATTAAACCATCGCCAAGTTTGCGGATAGCGCTGCCAAACGTTCATGGTGTACTTAACCCTCTGAAATTTTTCAAAAAATATACGTTATAATGGAGCTTCCATGTCGAGTGGACGACAGTTTGTAACTGCCCCACCGGCTGAACATCATCGAAATACTGTTCCATGCCCACGGGTAGCGTATCGGCTATCACCAATAAAAAATCCTTACCTTGCTTGTCGTCCAAACGTGTCACCAAATCATAATGATGACGCATCTGGTGCTGCGGGTTCCAACTGACCCCACGCAAACCTTCCGGTTTGGCATAGTAAGCCAGACTGCTCAATACATCGCGCCCTTCGGCTAATAACAACGCATCAGGGTAATGTTGCTGAATCTCACGGTATTGTACCCCGATCACATCCCAACCCTTGAGGCGCTTGTGAAAATCGGTATTCAGCAACTGGTTAAGTGGCATCGGGTGATAAACAAGCAATCCCAATGCCAGATTCGACAGCAAGACCAACATCACTGTTTTCCACTTGGCGTACAACCACGCCGCCATTAACACGGTTGCCGCCACGTAAGTCGGTGCAGCCCAATTGGCGTTGGCTCGCCCGAACAACGCTTGCGCCACAATGATCAGCAAAAATGGCAAAGCAAAACTCAGCAACAAGGTTTTGTGTGCTACACGCCCCCACCCAACCACCCATAACAGCAGCGGGAACAACACGATACCAAACACCCCAAACTGCCCGCCGAGAAATTCCCCAAGCTCATCCCAATGCCATACTTCTTGCGTACTGCCTGCTGCAATATCCGCCGTATGTTGAAAAGTCGGAAACCCGTGTTGCCAATTCCACCATACATTAGGCAAGAAAATCAGTAGCATCACCGCCACCGCCAACCATGCACGCGGATTGCGCAACAAATCGAAGCGCCGAGCTGCCACCACATACACCAATGCCGACACCAGAAAAATACCCATCGTGTACTTACTCAACATGCCCAACCCCAAGGCAACGCCGAGTAAAATCCAGTCATCCCACGCATCACTATCCAACGCGAACACGAACGCATACAGTGCCAATGTCCAAAAAAAGAACAGCGCCACATCGGTTGAAATCAACGTAGAAGACAAACTTACCGCAGGCAGCGTGATAAACAGTGCCGCCGCCAACAAGGCAACGTGAGCATTAAACAACTGGCGTGTTAGCAAAAACAATAACCACGCACTCAAGGGGTACAGCAGCAAACTCCCCGAACGCACACAGAATTCACTGTCGCCACACACCCCAGTAGTTGCCGCGATTACTGCCGCAATCACTGGCGGTTTGGAATAAAAGCCCCAATCCAATTGTTGCGCCCAATACCAATATTGTGCCTCATCCACGTACAGATTCAACCCATTGGTCGCCACCACCCACGCCCGGTACGCTGTTACCCCTAGGAGGAGCAACAGCAAGGCAAACCCGCTATGACGCTCAAACATTGGACTTAGTTTTCAATGGAATTAACCAACCAATTAACGCCCCAATTAATGAAGCCCCCAACACAAACAAGTGCAAATTCACCGCTGCTGTCAGTGCGACTTTGGCATCCACCATACGCGATAGCGGCGCGATAACCCCCGCCTCATACGTACCAAAACCACCGGGCGCATGAATCGGCAACACACTGGTTAATTCCCCCGTGACCACACTGGTTAACAACAAATTCCAATTCACATCCGGCACAAACTGACCCAATAACCACGCCAAAGTCAGCAATTTCACCACCCAGTTTGCCCACGTCATTGCCCAACTGCGCCAGAACGCCCACCAACTATCCGGCAAACCATGCAAAGCCTTCTGCATAAAAATGCTGAAGCTGCCATCCTTGCCTGCTAATCGTACCTTCAATTGATTGCGCAACAAATACGCCCAAATCGGCAACGACATCCAGATAAACAACAGCGGCCACACCAACACCCGTAAGCGCGTCGAAATCATTAGCGGGAACACCGCAAGCGCCAAAATGGTATGCAAGTCCAGCGTTCGAAACCACAGCAATGACGATACCGAATGCGCGTAGCCCACCCCAAAATAACGGCGCATCAGCACCGGAAAACTCAGCTCCCCCAGGCGGGCTGGCAACACATTATTCACCGCATTGTGAATCAACATCAGCCGCCAAGTTTGCAACCACTGCCCGCTCAAAAATTGGGGGAAGTAATCGTACATACGCCACGCCCGCAATGCATAACTCAAAATGAGTAATGCCAAGGCAATCACGCCTTGTGTCCAGCTAAAACCGGCCCAAGGGGTTAACACACTTTGCCAACCAATCCAGTACTGTACGCCCACCACGAACAGCACCAACACCAACCACGACGCCACCAAATGCCAACGTTGACTGGATGTATTGCTTTGTTCTGTCATCATGCACTCGCTTTCCAGTATAATTCAGTCCCATTGTAGTCGAAGCAGGTCGCAGTTTAATGACAAATTTTAACGACAGTATCAGCATCATCGTGCCGTTCTATAATGAAGAAGGTAACGTCATGCCCTTGGTGGAACGTGTCAGTCAAGCATTAGCAGACTTTGAACACCCGTGGGAGTTGGTGTTAGTGGACGATGGCAGTTCCGACCAAACCCTCAGACGCTTGCGCAAAGCTGCTGAAACGTTTGGCAATCATCTCCACGTTGTCGAATTGCAACGCAACTTTGGGCAAACCGCCGCCATGCAAGCCGGTATCGACCAAGCACGCGGTACACTATTGGTAACGCTGGATGGCGACTTGCAAAATGACCCTGCTGACATTCCCGGCATGATCCAAGAATTGCAGGAACGTGATCTCGACCTGTTGGTTGGCTGGCGCAAAAACCGCAAAGACACGCTGCTGATGCGCAAAATTCCCTCGCGCATTGCTAACCAATTGATCCGCCAAGTGACGGGAGTTTACCTGCACGATTACGGATGTAGCCTCAAAGTATACCGCGCCTCAGTCATGGAGAAAGTGCGCCTTTACGGGGAAATGCACCGCTTCATTCCCGCATGGGTTGCCACCGCTGTGCCGTCTTCGCGGATTGGCGAGCGTGTTGTTAACCACGAAGAGCGCTTGAGTGGGGAATCGAAATACGGCATTTCCCGCACGTTCCGCGTCATTATTGACTTGCTATTTATGTGGTTCTTTATGCGTTTCCGCGCCCGTCCGGGGCATTTATTTGGCACGATTGGGCTGGTGTTTGGCTTGCTGGGAACATTGATCCTCACTTGGCTGGGTATCGACAAATTCATTATGGGCAATGACATTGGGGAGCGCCCTTTGTTAATGGCGGGTGTGATGTTGGTGATTACCTCTATTCAATTCATGACCACGGGCATTATTGCGGAATTGCTGGCACGGATTTATTTTGAATCGTCCAGCCGCAATGCTTACGTCATTCGCCCACCACGTAAAGCTGAGCCGGAATACGGCTGGCACAAACCTACCTGATGCGCGTCGCGGCAAGCCTGCGGCACTGGTTGCTGCACAGCGGGGATGGCTTCCTGCTACCGTTAGTGATTTTGGCGTTTTTCTGGCAATTGGGTACACCCGCCCTGTTTGATCTTGATGAAGGCGCATTCAGCGCGGCAACGTGGGAAATGCTTCAGCGTGGTGATTTCATTACCACCTTTTTGAATGGTGAGCCGCGTTTTGACAAGCCCATCCTGATTTACTGGCTGCAAGCGCTGAGTGTTTTCACATTCGGCTTGCACGAATGGACATTGCGTTTGCCCTCTGCGTTAGCCGCCAGTACCTGGGTCATTGCAACATATTATTTCGCTAAACCTCGAATGCCACGTCGGCAAGCGATACTCGCGGCAGTGATGGTGGCGACCTCCGCGATGATTGTGATTATTGGGCGAGCGGCAACAGCGGATGCGGTACTCAATTTATTAATTGCGCTGGCACTCTTCGACATCTGGCGCCATTGGGAACAGCCAACGCGAATGCGGCACTTTCGGGTGTTTTTCTGGCTAGGCTTGGGCTTTTTGTGTAAAGGGCCAATTGCAGTGGTGATTCCTTTTCTAGTGAGTGCATTTTTGTATATCAGCAATGGGCAATGGCGGTGCTGGTTGCAAACGGTATTCCATCCTTATGGGTTAAGCGTGTTTCTGGCGGTCGCTGCACCTTGGTATATCCTCGAATACTTGGCGCAAGGGCAAGCATTCATTGATGGGTTCTTTCTAAAACACAATGTCAGCCGCTTTGCAGAGACGATGGAAGGACACGGTGGCTACCTATGGTATTACCTAGTAGCATTACCGTTCATTGTTATGCCTTTCGGTGGCTTGCTGGTGCAGTTGCTGGGTAAAAAAATGGCATTATTTCCTGCGGGTGATCAGCTTTCGCGTTTTCTGGGGGTGTGGTTTGTGTTGGTATTGGTGTTGTTCTCGTTTTCTAGCACGCAATTGCCGCACTACCTGTTATACGGTATTACGCCGTTATTGCTATTACTGGCACAACACACTGGGGCGAATCCGCAGCGTTGGTTGGCGGTGTTACCCGCTACGTTAATCGCGGCGGTGTTGCTATTTTTGCCGGAATTGCTGGCAAACGCCGTGGCTAATAACCCATCACCGTATTGGCAAGGCTTGTTAGCGCAATCGCAAAAAGTAACCGGAACAACTTATCGCGCCGCTGCGGGAATTTATTTGTGCGCCTTACTTGCGTTGCTGTTCTGGCCTAGGGTGCAACATTATTGGCGTTTGATTGGCGTGGCAGTGTTACAAACGTTATTTCTGGTCAGTGTATTGATTCCTGTGGTGGCGTATACCCAACAAGGTGCGGTGAAGGATGCGGCACGTTTTGCCCGTCACCATATCACTGGCTCTACCGTGGTGATGGATGGAGTCAATATGCCGAGTTTTACCGTTTATCGTGAAGCCATAACCCCAAAACGGGCGCCACAACCGGGGGAATACGTGTTTTCTAAAGACGGGCATCTGCAACCCGTCGATGAATACGTGGTGGTGTTTCGTCAAGGTGGATTGGTGCTGGCTAAACGGATCGTTAAACCATGAGAGATGAAGCTGAAACCGTTGCTGTTCCCATACTTATCACAGGATTATTAGCAGCAACGATCGCGGTGTTTGACCTCAATTTACTGCTCTTTGATGGCTTAAATCAGGTGTTTCGATTATTGCCCGATAGCTTTTGGGCAAACGTGACGATTGTGGGTGATGCGCTCGTTTCGTTGGCATTATTAAATTTGTTAGTGCTGCGTTACCCGCAACTATTAGCGGCAGGCTTGCTCGCAGGGCTGATTGCGACTGGTTTTACACGTACACTGAAAGCCTTAACAACAATGGATCGCCCGCTACTGGTATTGGGGGACCAAGTGCATTTCATTGGCAGTCTCGAACTGCACAACTCTAGCTTTCCTTCTGGGCATACAGCGGCAGCCTTTGCGTTGGCAGGCTTAGTGACACTGGCGATACGCAGTAATCGCTTAAGTGCTGGTCTGTTTTGTTTGGCATTGCTAGTCGGCGTTAGCCGCATTGCGGTCGGGGCGCATTGGCCGATGGATGTTGCAGTCGGTGCTGCATTAGGCTGGTTTTCTGCGTGGGCGGGTTGGAAACTGGCAGCACATTGGCACGGGGCTACCACTATCACCGGGCAACGCTTATTAGCTGGCTTATTTTTAGTGTTTGCTCTCATGCTATTTTGGCTGGATACGAATTATCCGCAGGCATGGGAATTACAGATACTCATCGCCACCAGTGCTACGCTAGCCATATTGACACACAGTTGGCAAATTTGGCGCAAATCTGGTGCCTGAATATCCATGAGCATCATCAATCGTTATCTAGTTCAAGAAATCGCCCTCAGTTTTACTGCTACCTTATTAGTGCTGACGCTGATTATTGTCGGCAATACGTTTGTGCGCTTGTTGGCAGATGCGAGTACCGGTAACTTGCCTACCGATTTAGTCGGGAGCTTATTGGTGTACGGCTCATCGAAACAACTGATTCGCCTGATTCCCGTTGCCTTGCTGATTGGCATGATGTTGGCTTTCAGCCGTTTGTATCGTGATTCGGAAATGTCAGCATTACGGGCGGCAGGTGTCGCCCCGCATCACTTTTACCGTGCGATTTTCAGCTTTGTAGTGCCGCTCACCTTATTACTCGCGGTGCTGGTTGTCGGTGTTTCACCTTGGTTAGAAAGTAATACCGCCAAATTACGCAGCGAAATCACTGAACGCCCGGAAGCGGCGGGCATTCCTCCTGGTGAATTCGTTAGCTCCGGTTCAGCCGAACGTAATTACACTGCGCTTGCCGAAAGCATTGACCCTAGTCGCACGGTGATGGAACGCTTCTTCATTCGCGTACAAAGCGGCAGCAGCGAAGTGCTTATTTGGGCAAAATCAGCGATACTCTTCATTGATTCTGGAAGCGGTGAACGGGTATTGCAAATCAGCGATGGCTACCGCTACGAATCCAATCCCGAACAGGGGGGCATGACTGTTATCCGGTTTGGGGAACACAGCATTCGCATCCCGCTGAAAAATCGCAGTGTAACGGACAGTTTGGCAGCCACGCCCACACTGGAATTGTGGCAACGAACCGACAATGAATCTCAAGCAGAATGGCAATGGCGTATTGCCATTATTCTCTCCGCACCCTTACTGGCATTACTGGCCTTCCCCTTGAGTTACACTGCTCCTCGTCAGGGACGCTACAGCAAAATTGCGGTGGCGATCTTGATTTATGCTGTTTATGTGAGTGTGCTTGGCACGGTGCGCGGCATGATAGCGCGTGGTGATTTCCCGCCACTGCTCGGTCTGTGGTGGATACATCTACTGGTGCTGGGTTTATCCATGTGGCTCCTGCGCAAATATTACGGAAAACCCTCATGAATCTGTTAGAACGCCACCTGTGGAAAAGTGTCTTGTCGAGCATCCTTATTACGTGGTTGTCGCTGGCATTACTTGACCGATTTTTTGCGCTGCTGGGTGAATTCAGCGATGTAAATCCTGAAACCCAATACGGTAATCTGCAAGCGCTTTACTACATTTTACTCGGCACACCGCGAGTCTTGTACGACTACTTCCCTACCGCGACCTTGATTGGCAGTTTGCTGGGCTTAGGCAATCTTGCCGCTAATAGCGAACTCACAGCCATGCGGGCAGCGGGTATTTCCATCAAACAAATCGTCATGATGACCTTAAAATTGGGGCTAGTTTTGGTGATAGTGGTCTTTACCTTAGGAGAATGGGTAGCACCGCACACAGAACTTAGTGCCAATAGCTTTAAATTGCGGATGCAGCAAAAGCAACTCGCTATCGGTAATCAAGGTATTTGGGTAAAAGACGGCAACCGTATTCTCAATATTGCCAAGCTGTGGTCAGAAAAAAAGCTGGAAGGTATCGCAATTTACGAGGTTAACCCTGAGGCGGGACGCATCGACAGGATTACCCATGCGACCAGTGCGGAACGCGACAATGACGGTTGGATGCTCTATGAAATCAAACGCAAACACATTAAAACCGAGGGTGTTACACAAGAAAACTTGGCACAAGAACATGTCAGCAGACTTATTCCAGAACAAATACTCACCATTGCTGCGGTTAAACCCAATCAGTTAGCGGCTAGTGAGTTAGCTGACTTTATTCGTCATCAACGCGAAAATGACCTAAGCAGTGAACGTTTTGAACAGGCTTTCTGGCAACATTTCACCACGCCGCTATCCACACTGGTGATGTTAATTATTGCTGCACCGTTTGTATTCAGTTTTCAACGCAATGCGGGGGCAGGACAACGGGTATTTATCGGCATTCTGATTGGTATTACATTTTTCCTGTTCAACCGTATGTTTGCAAGCATAGGGATTGTGTATGGCATTCCACCATTACTCGCCGCCACCTTGCCTTTGTTAGTGTTTCTAGCGGGCGGATTGTGGATGTTACGTGGATTACGCTAATAACGTTGGGGCATAAAAAAAGCCCCGCAACAAAAACTGTTAACGGGGCTTTTGGAATAGCGCTTG
>CAYQTB010000039.1:0-23205 GCA_964420315.1 uncultured Thiothrix sp.
CTTGCGGGGATTATTTTGCTGGACTCTCTGGAACCGACGTGCTAGTTTAATTCCACTTGAGTCTGTGTCCAGATTCATTCCTGAAAATCCTGTCTCGTTTTCTTAATCACTAGATTTCTGCGCAGACTGTAACGGGCGATAGCTTCGATTACGGCAAAGGTAAGGCATTCAGCCACGCTTTCCGATTGAGAAATACAGCACGAGCAGGGGCTTCCTGATTGTTTACACCTAACTATCCCATCAAATTCATCACTATATGAACCTGTCTGAACTCAAAAAGAAATCTGCCGCCGAGGTCTTTGAAATGGCTCAAGCCATGGGAATCGAGAGCATTTCTCGTACCCGCAAACAAGACATCATTTTTGCCTTGCTGAAAGCCAATGCAGCCAACAACGTTGACATCCACGGGGATGGCGTGCTGGAAATCCTACAAGACGGTTTTGGTTTCCTGCGTTCTGATGATTCCAGCTATTTGGCTGGGGCGGATGATATTTACGTTTCCCCCAGCCAAATTCGTCGCTTTGGCCTGCGTACTGGTGATACGGTATCGGGTAAGATTCGTCCGCCGAAGGACAGTGAGCGTTACTTTGCCCTTCTGAAAGTTGATACCATTAACTTCGAGCCGCCAGAAAGTGCGCGTAACAAAATTGCCTTTGAAAACCTGACCCCGCTACACGCCGATAAACGGATGCGCATGGAGCGTGGTAACGGCAGCCGTGAAGACATTACTGCCCGTGTTATCGACATCGTAACGCCGTTTGGTAAAGGTCAGCGTGGTTTAATTATCGCACCGCCGAAGGCCGGTAAAACCATTATGCTGCAAAACATTGCGCAGAGTATTGCCTCAAATTACCCGGAAAGTTACCTGATCGTGCTCTTGATCGACGAACGCCCAGAAGAGGTGACAGAAATGTCACGCATGGTGCAGGGCGAAGTGGTGTCTTCAACCTTCGATGAACCGGCGGCACGTCATGTCCAGGTTGCTGAAATGGTCATCGAAAAAGCCAAGCGCTTAGTCGAACACAAACGCGATGTGGTGATTTTGCTGGACTCCATTACCCGCTTAGCACGGGCTTACAATACGGTGGTACCGTCTTCTGGCAAGGTATTAACGGGTGGTGTGGATGCGAATGCCTTGCATCGCCCTAAACGCTTCTTCGGTGCGGCGCGTAATATTGAAGAAGGCGGTAGCTTGACTATTATTGCCACCGCGCTGATTGATACCGGTTCCAAAATGGACGAGGTTATCTACGAAGAATTCAAGGGTACGGGCAATATGGAAATCCATCTGGATCGCCGTATTTCTGAGAAGCGTGTCTTCCCAGCGATTAACATTAACCGTTCCGGCACGCGTCGCGAAGAGTTGCTGACCACGCAAGACGAACTGCAAACCTTGTGGGTATTGCGTAAATTCCTGCACAGTATGGATGATCTGGATGCGATGGAATTGCTGTTCGACAAGCTTTCCAAGACCAAAACGAATAGTGAATTCTTTGACGTGATGCGTCGCGGGTAATAGCGGTAGGGGCGGTTCATGATCCGCCCCTACGACTGTTACAAATCGTCTAACGTTAACCCTTCTTCGCGCAAATATTGTTCCAGTCTGCGCTGGTCGATCAGTACCTTCAGGCTGAAGTTGCCATCATCTGTGATGTTTTCTTGCTGGATCGCTTTGTCGGCGTATAGCTTAGCGCGTAAGCGGGCGTGTTGGGGTTTGAGTGTCAAGTCGCCTCGGAACATGTGTCCGGCGAAGTAATTCCCTAAGTATTCCAGTAGAGTATCCAGCCCTAGATTATTTTGGGCAGATACGTAAATGCGGGTAGGGTTCGTGCCGGTGCTTTCCTCAATATGCGGGCTTAAGCCTCCGAGGTCGATTTTGTTCATGACTTCGATTTGTGGCACATGTTCTGCCCCAATTTCGGCGATGACGTTATTGACTTGTTCGCGGAACAACTCCAGTTGTTCGTCGTGGCTGTCAATAACGTGTAGCAGTAAGTCAGCGTCAATGGTTTCTTGTAGCGTCGAGCGGAACGCCGCCACTAAATCGTGGGGCAGGTGACGAATGAAGCCTACCGTGTCGGCGAGAATGATTTCCTGTTGATTAGGCAGTTGCACTTGGCGCAAGGTGGGATCAAGTGTGGCAAACAGTTGGTCAGCCACGTAAACGCCCGCGTGGGTCAGTGCATTGAATAAGGTGGATTTGCCCGCATTGGTGTAGCCAACCAGTGAAACGGTGGGGATTTCGGCTTTTTTGCGTGATTGACGACCTTGTTCGCGTTGGTTTCGGACTTTTTCCAAGCGACGGTCGATTTGTTTAATGCGTTCGGCAATCAGACGCCGGTCAGTTTCTAACTGGGTTTCACCAGGGCCGCGCATCCCAATACCGCCTTTTTGGCGCTCAAGGTGCGTCCAGCCGCGTACCAGTCGGGTAGACAAGTGGTTGAGCTGCGCCAGCTCAACCTGAAGTTTACCTTCATGGCTGCGGGCGCGTTGAGCGAAAATATCCAGAATCAGACCCGTGCGGTCAATGACGCGGCATTCCAGTAATTTTTCTAGGTTACGTTCTTGGGCGGGGGAAAGGGAATGGTCGAAAACAACCAGATTGGCGCCACGCAATTCAAGTAGTTGCCGGATTTCTTCGGCTTTTCCAGTGCCTACAAAGTAACGTGGGTCAGGTCGTTGGCGCGACCCGTTAACGAACCCAACCACGTGAGCGCCAGCCGAATCCGCTAATTCAATGAATTCCTTTTCATCTTGTGCCGTTTTTGCCGCATTGAAACTGATTTGAACGAGAACGGCATTTTCACCGCCGCCGGGGCGTTCAAACAGTTCCAATCGGCAACCTTCCTAGTGATTTCAGTAGAATGATTTATTCTTCTGGTGTTAATGCCAATTTGATCGGGCGAGCAGGCACGATCGTGGAAATAGCGTGTTTGTAGACTAATTGGCTGACGGTATTCCCCAGCAAAACAACAAATTGGTCAAATGATTCAACATGACCCTGTAATTTGATACCGTTGACCAAGTAAATCGAGACAGGAATCCGTTCCTTTCTCAGAGCATTAAGGAAGGGTTCTTGTAATGTGTGCCCTTTCGACATGAGCTTCTCCTAAAAAATATTCTCGGGTTTGTGGTTGTTATGGTCTCACTCCTAAAGCTAGGGGGGTGGTTGTGAGCCAGTCGCTTGTTTCCTTCGACGCCTAAAAGCTTATCAGTTCTATCGTCTCACCAGAATGCCAGTTTGTCGGACGTATCCGTTCATCCGCCAATAAACGTTGAAACGTTGCTGATGAGCGATGAAAGGTTAAGTTCTTGGGGATCGTAACCAATAATGCCTTTCTCGGAACGCAACCACGTCATTTGACGTTTGGCAAGCTGCCGTGTGGCGACAATAGCACGATCGCGCATTTGATTGTAGTCTATTTCATTAATTAAATAATCCCAAATTTGCCGATAACCCACGGCTCTTATAGCGGGCAGGTGGGTATTTAGGTCGCCGCGCATCAAGAGTTGGCGCACTTCGTCAACCACGCCGTGTGTCAACATCTGGTCGAAGCGTTGTGCAAGGCGGGCGTGTAGCCATGCCCGATTTTCGGGGATCAAGGCAATTTTTAATAATTGATAAGGGCAGGCATCGTGCCAAGCCGCTTGTTGCAATTCGGTTAACGACTTTCCTGTCAGTTCAAAAACTTCCAGAGCGCGTTGCAAGCGTTGCGGGTCGTTGGGGTGGATACGTTGCGCTGCCACGGGGTCAATGCGGGCTAAACGGTCGTGCAGCGCTTGCCAGCCATGAGTGGCGGCTTCCGCTTCCAGCCGGGCGCGAATGGCAGGGTCGGCTTCTGGCAATGCCGACAGACCGTATTCGAGAGCGCGGAAATAGAGCATTGTGCCGCCTACCAGCAGAGGAATACGTCCGGCTGCGGTAATGTCTGCCATTTCACGCAACGCATCGGCGCGAAATTCGGCGGCGGAATAGGGTTGTGCAGGGTCAAGAAAGTCGATCAAGCGGTGTGGTGCTTCTGCTAGGGTGACGGCATCGGGTTTGGCGCTGCCAATATCCATGCCTTTATACACGAGGGCGGAATCGACGCTGATGATTTCGACAGGAAAATGTTGGCGCAATGCTACTGCGAGGTCGGTTTTGCCTGTACCCGTTGGTCCCATAATACAGATCGCTTTGTGCATCAGCGACCTCGCAGAAACAGTTTGTCGATTTGCTCTAGCGACATTTGTGTCCAAGTCGGGCGACCGTGGTTGCATTGCCCACTGCGTTCGGTGCGCTCCATGTCACGCAACAGGGCATTCATTTCGGGAATATTGAGTTTGCGGTTGGCGCGGACTGAGCCGTGGCATGCCATCGTCGCGAGGATTTCATTCATGGCATTCTGAATGCGATTGCTTGCGCCGTGCGTAATCAAGTCGGCGAGTACATCGCGTACCAGTGCTTCGGTATCAGAGTCTTTTAGCAGACTGGGGACAGCACGGATGGTGAGCTTTTCCTGCCCCATGCGATCCAGCTCAAAGCCTAGGGTACGGAGGGTGTCGGCGTGTTGCTCGGCGTAATCGGCTTCCTTGCGGCTCACATTAAGACCGGTAGGCACGAGCAGCGGTTGGGAACGTAGTGCATCGGCTGCCATGCTTTGCTTGAGGTATTCGTAGGTAATGCGTTCATGCGCGGCGTGCATATCCACTATTACCAAACCGCTGGCATTCTGCGCGAGGATGTAAATGCCGTGGAGTTGCGCGATAGCGTAGCCAAGAGGCGGCATGTCATCAGTTTCATCCGCGCTTTCCAATGGCGTAACTGGTTGATACAACTGCTGATAAGCTGCCATCTGTTCCCGCACCGGCATCTGTAGTCGCGGCTGATAAGTGGCGTAGTCGCCACGCGGAACCTCACCCCCCGACCTCCTCTCTTTGACAGGCGAGGGGGCGAAAGATGGGGAAGATGAGGGGGAGAGGGAGGTGGGGGGGGAGGTTCCCTCATTTCCCGGTCGAATATCCGCTAACGCCTGATGCAGAGTACGAAACAAAAAATCATGCACCAAACGCCCTTCCCGGAAGCGCACTTCTTGCTTGGTGGGGTGCGCATTCACATCCACCCATTGCGGATTCAGTTCCAGAAATAGTACAAAAGCGGGGTGTCGCCCGTGGTACATCACGTCTTGATACGCTTGTTTCACCGCATGGGTAATCAGTTTGTCACGCACATGGCGGGCATTGACGTAGAAGTATTGCAGGTCTGCTTGCGAGCGTGAAAACGTGGGCAAGCTAACCCAGCCCCACAAGCGCAAACCTGCCGCTTCGTAGTCCAGATACACGCTTTGCTCGACAAACGTACTGCCGCAAACTTCGGCAATGCGCCGTTCTGCGCCGCTGCGATCTTCCGCTGGGCGTAAGCGTAGGGTGTTTTTTTGGTTGTGGTTGAGTTCAAAACTCACATCGAAGCGGCTGAGGGCGATTTTACGCACCGTGTCTTCGATATGCCCGAATTCGGTTTTTTCGGTTTTGAGAAATTTGCGCCGTGCGGGGGTGTTGAAAAATAGGTCGACTACATCGACCGTCGTACCGGTGGCGTGTGCAACGGGTTTAGGCGCGTCGAAAACCTCCTGACCATCCCCGAACAGTTGCCAACCTTGGGTTGCATCAGTGTGGCGGGAACTCAGTATTAAGCGTGAAACCGAGGCAATGCTGGGCAGGGCTTCTCCACGAAAACCGAGGCTGCGTACGTGCTCCAGATCGTCAAGGCTGGCAATTTTGCTGGTGGCGTGTCGACTTAGCGCTAAGGGTAATTCCTCATGCGGAATACCGCTGCCATTGTCGCGGATGCGGATACGTTTGCTGCCACCCTGTTCGATGTCGATCTCGATACGGGTCGATCCCGCATCGAGCGCGTTTTCCAGCAATTCCTTAACCACCGACGCGGGGCGCTCAACTACCTCGCCAGCGGCGATTTGGTTGATGAGGTGGGCAGGAAGCGGGCGTATTGGCATTAAGGTTGGGTATTGCCAGCGGCTGGTGATGTTTGCGGTGCCACTGGCGGTGGGAGTACCGGTCGCGGGAGCACGGGTTGTGGCATCATTGGCTGTGGTGGCACAGCGATGGGCGCTGGTGTCGTGGCAATCGGGGGTGTTGTGACAGCGGGTGTGGTTGGTACGGTAACAGGTGCTGGTTTTACCACAGCTTCTGTCACTGGTGCTGCCGGGGCGGGCGTCGCTACTGGTGGCACTGCTGCTGCCGGTGGCACTGCTTCGGATACAGGCGCTGCTGGTGCTTGAACGATGGCTGACAAGTCTTTGGAGCGGTCGGCATTCACGCCGTATTGCGCCAAAATCGTCGGCTGACGTTCAATCGCCTCTTTACGGTCAATCACCAACTGATAGTGGTCTGGCGTTTCCAGCGTGATGTAGTCGGTGGTGGCGCTTTGTATTTTTTGGTAGAAATCGTTGAAGTCGCGGACGCTTTCGCCGTTGACTTTTTCAATCAGCAAATTGCTGTCGTGGTGGTAGTCTTTGTTGATGTCCGCCGGTAATACTTTGGTGAGAATGACGGCTTCGCTGCGTTTTTCATCCGGTGATTCGTAGGTGAGTGCGCCGATACGTGCAGGCGTGCCGTCCATGCTATCAATCACGTCTTGGTTCAGCGGCATGAATACCAGCCCACCGAAAATGAAGTAGGTGGGTTGTTTGCCGTACTGGTTGGGTTTTACCAGTAAGTATTCCTTGCCCGGTTTGTCGAGTGGCAGGCTAATGACTTGCTCTTGAGCATTCCGCAAGATTTTGAAGGTAATATTTTCGCCGATCTGGTGCATGTCAATGTAGTGCGTGTGGTCGATGAATTCGCCGGGGCGGAATTCGACAGTGCCATTGTTTTCGACTTTGTGCCCGTCAATTTCGGTCATGATGTCACCGATTTGCACTTTGCCATCCGCCGGGGAATTCTTGTAAACCTTGTACACCAACATACCGGTTTGGTTGTCACCTAGACCGTATTTACGGCGCATCGCTGGGTTTTCCATCGACTGGGCGAGGAAGCCGTGAAAGCCGTAGCCATCCACTTTGCCATCTTTCACATCGGTTAATACATGGCGAATAATCGGGGTGGGGATCATGTAACCGATATTTTCGGTTAGAAACCCCGATTGCATGGCTACCCCGACGACTTTGCCATCGGAGATGACCGGACCACCGCTATTGCCGAAGTTAATCGCGGCATCGACTTGTACGGCAATCAGGTTTTCACCGGTATGCACGTAATTCTGCTTTTCGATACGTGACACCACCCCACGGGTCACACTCAGGGTATTGCCGCCAATGGGGAAACCGTAAACTTCTACGGATTGTTGCATTTTAGGCAGGTCGCCCAGTTCCAGCGGGGTAACATTTTGGTAAGCAGTGGCGTCTTTGGTGCGCAAAATCGCTAGGTCGGACTCATGCGAAATATGGACGACTTCGGCTTCATAGCGCTCGGTTTCGCTATGGCGTTGAACTTCCAAGAAAGTGGCGTCAGAGGCAACGTGGGCATTGGTTAAAATCAGGTTGTCAGCAATGATCAAGCCGGAGCCAGAACCTTTTTGCGAATCGGAGTTCCAAGGGGCTAACGTATCGTAAGTGTGTTGCACAACATGGACTTTGACAACGGCGTCTTTGATTTTAGCTCGCGGATCAGAGCCATCTGGCGCGGTGATGACTGCGTCTTCGAGTGGGGCTGTATTGGAACGGGTTTCAACTGAGCTGGCAGCCGGTGCGGGTGTTTGTGGCGTCGCGGTATCTGGAGCCGCTGGCGCAGGTGCAGGCGTTACGGCTTGGGTAGCAGGGGGGGAAACCGGTGGGTTAAGGCTGATTTCAGCGAGTAAGCTAGGTGAGATAGCTAAGCCAAGGCATAGGAATGTGCTAGTAATAAGCGTTGTTTGGCGCATTTTTTGGAGTCCCATGTTGAAAATAATAACAGCCCAAAGCGAGAGGCATAAATAATTAAAGGACTATAGCGTATCCGTCGGTCGAGTGAAAACACTTTAATCTGACGGTAATCTATCGGTTTTTAGGGTAAAACTTGGTATTCTTCGGCACTTATCGCATGGCATACGCCTCAAGAAGACAATTAGGATCGAATGATGACGGACTACAAGCACACTCTCAACCTGCCGAACACCTTGTTTCCGATGCGCGGCGACTTGGCAAAACGTGAGCCGGGAATGCTGGCAAACTGGGAAAATCGCCAGCTTTACCAGCAATTGCGTGAAACAGCCCAAGGTCGCCCTCAATTCATTCTGCACGATGGTCCGCCGTACGCGAACGGTACGATTCACATGGGTCATGCTGTTAATAAAATTCTCAAAGATATTATTGTTAAAAGTAAAACCCTGAGCGGTTTTGATGCGCCCTATGTGCCGGGGTGGGACTGCCACGGCTTGCCGATTGAATTAAAAGTGGAAGAAAAACTCGGTAAGGCGGGCGACAAGGTGGATGCGTTTGCCTTCCGCAAGGCGTGCCGTGAATACGCTGCTGAGCAAATCGACCTGCAACGCAAGGATTTCAAACGGCTGGGCGTGTTGGGGGATTGGGAAAACCCCTATCTGACGATGGATTTTCAAACCGAAGCGGACATTGTACGTGCCTTGGGGCGGATTGCGGCTAACGGGCATTTGCACAAAGGGGCAAAGCCGGTGCATTGGTGTACCGATTGTGGCTCAGCGTTGGCGGAGGCGGAAGTGGAGTACGCGGATAAAACCTCGTTCTCGATTGATGTGCGTTTTAAGGTGGCGGATGAGGCTGAAGTGCTGAAACGTTTGCCCGACGCGACGGGGCAGGGGGATTTGTCGGTGGTGATTTGGACAACCACGCCTTGGACGTTGCCCGCCAACCAAGCGGTGGCATTGAACCCTGAGCTGGAATACGTGGTATTGCAGACGCCTACTGAGCGTTTGCTGGTGGCTGATGCCTTGCATGAGTCTGTGCTGCAACGTGCTGACATCAGCGAATACACCATTATTGCTCGCTGTACCGGCGATAAGCTGGAAGGTTTGCGGTTGCAACACCCGTTTTACGCACGGCAAGTCCCCGTGATTTTGGGTGATCACGTGACCACCGACGCAGGTACAGGTGCGGTGCATACCGCGCCCGGTCATGGTCAGGAAGACTTTGTGGTGGGGTTGAAATACGGTTTGCCGGTGGATAACCCCGTGGGCAACGATGGTTGTTTCTTGCCGAATACCGAATTGTTTGCGGGGGAGTCGGTTCATAAGGCTAATCCGCACGTATTGGAAGTGCTGACCGAGCGCGGTAAGTTGCTGAAAGCGGAAAAATTGCGTCACAGTTACCCGCATTGCTGGCGGCACAAAACCCCGTTGATTTTCCGAGCCACCCCGCAGTGGTTTATCAGCCTTGAGCAGAATGGGTTGCGCACACAAGCAATGACAGCCATTCAAGGGGTGAAGTGGATGCCCGATTGGGGTAAAGCGCGGATCGAGGGTATGGTGCAAAATCGCCCTGATTGGTGTATTTCACGCCAGCGTACTTGGGGCGTACCGATTGCCTTGTTTATCCACAAGGAAACCGGCGCATTGCACCCGCAAACGCCGATGCTGATTGAGGCAGTAGCGCAGCGGATTGAGCAACACGGCATTGATGCGTGGTTCAGTCTGAGCACCGAGGAATTGTTGGGTAACGATGCCTTGCACTACGATAAAGTCAGCGATACGCTGGATGTGTGGTTCGATTCGGGCGTCACCCATGCAGCGGTACTCGAACGCCGTGCCGACCTACAATTCCCCGCCGATGTGTATTTGGAAGGCTCTGACCAGCACCGTGGCTGGTTTCAGTCATCCTTGCTGACGGCGATTGGGACACGCGGCGCGGCCCCTTTTCGCACGGTCTTGACTCACGGTTTCGTGGTGGATGGTAAGGGCGAGAAAATGTCCAAATCCAAGGGCAATGTCGTCGTGCCGCAAAAGGTGACGGATTCCTTGGGCGCGGATATTCTGCGTTTGTGGGTGGCGGCGACCGATTACAGCCGGGAAATGTCGGTTTCCGATGAAATCCTCAAACGCACGGCGGATGCGTATCGCCGTATCCGTAACACCGCGCGTTTCTTGCTGGCAAATTTGAACGACTTTAATCCAGCAACCGATTTGGTTACAGCTTCCGAGATGCTGCCGTTAGACCGTTGGGCGGTGGATCAGGCGGCACAAGTGCAGGATAAGGTGCTGACGGCTTACGATAACTTCCATTTTCACCTGATTGCACAGGAGGTGCTTAACTTCTGTACGGTGGAATTGGGCAGTTTGTTCCTCGATATTACCAAAGACCGTCAGTACACCATGCAGGCGGGTAGCCTTGGACGGCGTTCGGCGCAAACCGCCGCTTGGCATATTTTGAATGCGATGGTGCGTTGGCTGTACCCTGTGTTGAGTTTTACGGCTGAAGAAATCTGGCAGAGTATGCCGGGGGAAAAAACTGAGGAGTTTGTGTTGTTTACCCAGTGGTATGACGGGCTGTTTAGGCTGGATGCTAACGATAAGCTGTCCGCCAGTGAATGGCGTTATGTCTTTGCCCTGCGGGAACTGATTAGCAAGCAACTGGAAGCCGTGCGGGTTGCCGGTCAGATCGGTGCAAGCTTGGATGCTGAGGTGGCTATTTATTACCGCAAAGGCAGCCCGGAAGTGAACGCCGATCCCTTGCTGACATTGGGTGATGAATTGCGCTTTGTGCTGATTACGTCTGCGGTGCATTTGCACGATTTGGCAGCCGTGCCAGCCGATGCGGTGGAAATCTTGGAACAGGTATTTGTACAAGTTTCCCGTTCTGCGCATGGCAAATGTACCCGTTGCTGGCATCACCGTGAGGATGTGGGTAGTCATGCCGCGCACCCGGAATTGTGCGGGCGTTGCATTGATAACGTTGAAGGTGCTGGGGAGGTGCGCGAATATGCGTAGTTTTCGTTCCCTTTCCGCTGATACCGGCATGTTAGGCTGGTTGTGGTTAGCGGCTGTGGTGGTTGCTATCGATCAGCTAACCAAGTGGATGGCAGAAGCCAATTTGGAAATGGGGGAGCCGTTTGCGGTAATTCCGCATTTGAATATGACACTTGCGTACAATACGGGTGCAGCGTTTAGCTTTTTGTCCGATTTGGGCGGCATCCAGCGTTGGTTGTTTGCGGTATTAGCCATAGTGGTGAGTGTTTTTATTGTCAACTGGCTGCGTAAGCTGAAAAAAACGCAGATTTGGGCGGCAGTGGGCTTAACCCTGGTCTTAGGTGGTGCTATTGGCAACCTGATTGATCGCTTGCTATACGGCAAGGTTATTGACTTCATTGATGTGTATTTTGATATTCCCTTTGTGATGGATAATTACCATTTTGCCATTTTTAATGTGGCTGATATAGCGATTACCTGTGGGGCGATTTTGCTGGTGTTTTTGAGTTTGTTTGCCTCAGACCAGATCGAGTAAGAATCTGAAGAGGGCGCACACAGGGGTGCGCCCCTACGAGTATCAAGCAATCAATGCACGCGCAACCTTAACCTGTTGTTTCACTTGCGCCGGAGCCGTGCCACCCAGATGATTGCGAGCAGCAACCGAACCTTCCAACGTCAGGACGGCAAATACATCATTGCCGATGGTGTCGGAGAACGCTTGCAATTCTTCCAGCCGCATTTCGCTTAAATCACGTTCGGTTTCGACGCCTAGCGCGACTGCTTTGCCGACAACTTCGTGCGCATCGCGGAAGGGTAAGCCTTTGTGTACTAGGTAATCCGCTAAATCGGTTGCTGTGGAGAAGCCCTGCATTGCTGCTTTGCGCATTTTTTCCGGCTTGGGTTGTACGTGCGGCATCATGTCAGCGAAGGCACGCAAGCTACCCAGCAGAGTATCCACGGTGTCAAACAGTGGTTCTTTGTCTTCCTGATTGTCCTTATTGTATGCTAAAGGTTGGCTTTTCATTAGGGTTAGCAGAGCGAATAAATGCCCAAAAACACGCCCGCTTTTGCCACGCACTAATTCCGGTACGTCTGGATTTTTCTTTTGTGGCATGATGGATGAGCCGGTGCAGAAACGATCCGGCAGGCGAATGAAATCAAATTGCGCGGATGTCCATAATACTAATTCTTCGGAGAAGCGTGACAAATGCATCATGATCAGGGCAGCGGCTGAGGTGAATTCGATGGCGAAATCACGGTCGCTGACGGCATCCAGCGAATTACGTGCAGGGTAATCAAAACCGAGTAATTCGGCAGTGTAAACACGGTCGATGGGGTAGGTTGTGCCTGCTAACGCGGCTGCACCTAAGGGCATGACATTGATGCGTTTGCGGCAATCTTGCAGGCGCTCGAAATCGCGTTGCAGCATTTCAAACCATGCGAGCATGTGATGCCCGAAGGTGATCGGTTGCGCCACTTGCAAGTGGGTGAAGCCGGGAAGGATGGTGTCGGCTTCGCGCTCAGCAAGGTCGACCAAGGCGTGTTGCAGGCGGCGCAATTCGTGACTGATGCTGTCAACCTGATCGCGCAGCCACAGGCGCACGTCGGTGGCTACTTGGTCATTGCGGGAACGACCTGTGTGTAGTTTCTTGCCAGCAATGCCAATACGGTCGGTCAGGCGGGCTTCGATATTCATGTGAACGTCTTCCAGCGAAATTTCCCACTCCAATTCGCCTGTTTCGATGGATTGTTCGATTTTATCCAACCCACTCAGGATTTGTTCAACTTCAATGGTATTTAATAAGCCTGTTTTTCCCAACATGCGGGCATGGGCACGGGAACCTTGGATGTCGTGTCGGTACAGGCGCTTATCAAAGGGAATGGATGCGGTGAAGGCTTCAACGAAGGCATCAGTAGATTCGCTGAAGCGTCCGCCCCAAGGTTTGTCCTTGGCGTTGTCTGATTGTTGTTGGGTCATGAGTTAATGTTGAATTTTCATCAAGTTGCTAAAAAAAGTTGCCAAACATTATCACATTGTGGAAGAATAAAAAACGCAATTCTTGGTGTGGTATTTCGTGCAACATGGGTTGCCACGTAGTATACAAGGAAATGCTCAACCTGCTACGGCGGGTCAGGGAATTATAAAAAATATAAACACTGTAACTGGGTCGGGATTAACGCGTCGCAATAGCTTTGTTGTGCGTGATGTTTCCGATTTGAGAGTAAAAAATGCCATCATGCAATGGAAAAACCTTAAGTTATCTGCCCAATCTTTGTGCTCCTCAGGCATTGTTGCGTGCTGTGTTGGCTGCCGAATTGCTGGCTATGGTGCTGGCTTTGGTAGTGGCAACGGATTTGCGCGGCTTTTTTGTCAGTTTAGGGCTGCACTCGCTGTTTGTGCTGTGGGTGACGCTGGCTTCCATTTTTACCCTGTGTTTCGTGAGCCGTTTTTTGACAAAACCAACGGTTTTTCACGCCTCTGTGATTGTACTGGCTACCATTGCTGGTTTTACCTTGCTGGCTTCCGTGTTGGGTTTGTTGATGTCTGGCAATAATGACACGCTAGGCAGCATCTTGTTTGTATTTAAAAATTTGGTCATCAGCCTGCTCATTACCGTGGTGCTATTGCGGTATTTTTATATCCACGGGCAGTGGGAGGAAACGGTCGAAGCCGATTCGGCCGCCAAGTACGATGCCTTGCAAGCACGGATGCGCCCGCATTTTTTATTCAATAGCCTGAATACCATTGCGCACCTAGTGCACATTGATCCGAACAAGGCGGAGGCGGCGTTATTGGACTTAGCCGATATTATGCGCCTTACACTCGACAAGCGGTCGCGGATTGCACTCAAAGAAGAGTTAGAGTTAACACTGGCGTATTTGCGTATGGAAAGTTTGCGCTTGGGTGAGAAACGGTTGCACATCAAGCTCGATATGGATCAAAACAGTTTGCCCTTGGATATGGATATTCCGCCGTTTTTATTGCAGCCCTTGGTGGAAAATGCCGTTTATCACGGTGTGCAGCCGCGTCAAGACGGTGGTTTGGTGACGCTCAGTCTTTACGATGCAGGTGATCGGCTAGATGTCAGTGTGACGAATCCATTGCCACCTTCTGGTATGAGCACCCATACCAAGGGGAATCACATTGCCCAGGAAAATATGGTGAAGCGTTTGCATCTTGCTTATGGCGACCGTGCCAACCTGAAAATCCAGAAAAATGTACAACAATACCGGGTTTCGTTTTCCATCCCCAAGGAGTAGAAAATTATGACATTGAAAGTTTTAGTCGTCGACGATGAAGAATATGCCCGCGCCCGCATTAAAGGGTTATTGGCAAGTCAAGTCGATTATACAGTTTTTGCAGAAGCCGAAAACGGGGTGGATGCAGTGATTATGACCGAACGTTATCAACCTGACATCGTGCTCATGGATATTTCCATGCCAGGTATGGATGGGTTGGAAGCGGCGCGGCACATTTCGGGCATGGATAGCCCACCAGCCGTCATATTCACCACAGCGTATGGTGAGTATGCTTTAGAAGCCTTTTCAACAAAAGCAACAGGGTATCTTATGAAGCCTATTAGACAAGAACAATTATTACAAAGTCTGGAACAAGCCCGTTCATTGAACCGTGCACAACGTATGGAGGCGCTGGAAAACCGCGAGGGGCGTAATCTGCTGTCACGTAAGCATATTTGTGCGCGAATGCGGGGAAACCTTGAGTTGATTCCGATTGAGGATGTGGTGTACTTCCAAGCCGATCAAAAATACGTAACCGTGCGTCATAAAAAAGGCGAGGTCATTATCGAAGAGTCGCTGAAGTCACTGGAAACGGATTTAGCTGACCGTTTTATCCGTATCCACCGCAATGCATTGGTCTCTAAAAGTGCGATTGCGGGGCTGTCCAAATCTTCTGTCGGGCGTACCCAGATTGTACTGGATAACGTTAATGACCAACTGGAAGTGAGCCGCCGTCATCTGGCTGAAGTGCGTCGCTTTGTGCGCAACCGTTAATTTCTCCTGTTTGGGGCGTGAACACATCACGCCCCTATTTTTTACGATTAATGAAGTGCACGTTGTGCTTTGGTAATCGCATCCTCTAAGTAAGCACCGTAAAAGTCTGGGCTATTGTAACCAAGCAGGCGTTCCGCCACTTCTTTGCCTTGCGCGTCCAAAAACAGTAGTGTTGGGGTTAATGACGCTTGATGCCGTGCGGCAAACTCATCAGCCGCCATTCGCTCACCGGTGAAATCGACAACCGTTTGCTCGCTGCCTAAATCAAACCGACGAATCAAAATCCGTGAATCGTATTCACCGCTGCGTAGCATGGGTTCCAAGTGTTCGGTCTCGAGCCGTCGGCAAAATCCGCAGTAATCGGCGCGAACAGCTAATAGCAACGGCAGTCCCTTGCTTTGCATTTCTTTTTGCAGTGCTTGAAAGTCGATTGCTTCAGGTATGAGGGCTTCGGCAAATGCTGCTGGTGTCAGTGAGGCTATCCATAGTGCGAGGGTCAGCAGGCACTTTGTCGCGAGGTGTGGGTTTGTGCGCATGAAATTTCTCCTAAAGATAAGCCGCTATCATTGATTAACTCTATGGGCAAAATAGTAGGGTATTTTGTTGTAGCGGGATATGCCGAAAGGGATATACAATGCCCAGCTGTTGCCCGATGTGGTCAGGGTAAACCCTAGTGGTTGACCGTATATTAGTATGTATTTATACTCCGTCGGGATTTAGACGAGAGCAGGCTGTAATTTAGCCTCACTCAGAGGAGCAGATGCGAAGCATACTTATTATTCAATTCATCCTGATGCTGGGCGGTGTTGCCGTGTCTTGGTCGTATCAAGGTGATTCAGCTCTGTTGCCTGCATTTTACGGTGGTGCGATTGCACTCGCTAACACTTTGCTGTTGTCACGGCGTGTGGCTCAGGCGGGTGAGATAGCAAAAATCAGTCCACAGCAAAGCGTGAACGTTTTGTATTTTGGTGTGGTACAACGATTTGTATTTGTGTTAGTTGCGTTAGGGTTGGGTTTGGGCTACTTGATGTTGTCCCCCGTTCCTTTGTTAGGCACGTTTATGGTGTCGCAACTGGCTTACATGCTGATGGAAACCCGCCAAGGCGGGTGATGTCAGCCAACGGTTTTTTAACTTTAGTGTACGGGGTGAATTGTGAGCGATTCTAATGCGCCAGCAATCTCAAATCCTGTCGAGTACATCCAGCACCATCTGACCAACTGGAGCATTGGCGTTGAGCACGGTGAGCAAGTCAAAATTGTTGACTTCAGCGTGTTGCACATTGATGTTTTGTTGTTTAGTACGCTACTCGCAGGTTTGTTTGCTTACTTTGCTTGGAAAGTCGGTAAAAATCTGAATCCTGATACGCCCACCGGGGCGCAGAATGTCGTTGAAACCTTGGTTGAGTTTGTTAACCAACAGGTCAAAGACATTTTTCCGAATGCTGACCGTCTGATAGGGCCGCTGGCACTGACCATTTTTGTCTGGGTGCTGTTGATGAACGCGATGGATCTTATCCCCGTTGACTTGTTACCTGCCTTGGCGGGCGGCATTGCCGGTTTGTTTGGTGTTGACCCACACCATGTTTATTTGAAAGTTGTTCCAACTACCAACTTGGATACCACCTTTGGTTTGGCATTGAGCGTCTTCGGCTTGATTATTTTCTACAATATCAAGAGTAAAGGTTTAGTCGGCTATCTGACTTCCTTCTTCTTTCATCCGTTTTCTGCCAAAAATGTGATCGTCAAGATTATTCTTGCGCCAATCAATTTCATGATGACGTTGATTGAAGAGATCGCGAAACCTGTCAGTCTCGGTCTGCGTTTGTTCGGAAACATGTTCGCGGGTGAGCTGCTGTTCTTGTTGATTGCGCTGTTGGCATTCTCAGTTTGGGCAATGCCTGCACAGATTGCACTGGGTACTTTATGGGCAATCTTCCACATGTTAGTTGTACCATTGCAGGCGTTTATCTTTATGCTGCTGACCATCATGTACTTGGGTTTGGCAAGCCAGCATGGCGAACACCATTAAGATTTTTTGACTTTATTGTTTGTTTTTTAATTTTTCGGAGATTTATATAATGGATGCAAATTCTGTTGCAATGATCTATTCCAATACGGCTATCGTCGTTGGCATTATCCTCGCGGCTGCTAGTTTTGGTTCAGCACTGGGCTGGGGTATGATCTGTTCCAAATTCATCGAAGGCATCGCACGCCAACCTGAAATGCGTGCGCAATTGACAGGTCAAATGTTGTTTTCCGGCGGTTTGATGGAAGCATTCCCAATGATTGCTCTGGGTATCTCCATGTGGTTCATCTTTGCTAACCCGTTCATCGGTGCTGCTAAAGCCGCAATGGGTGCTGGTTAATTTTCCGACTGTTAAGCGTTGTTACTAACATTCGGAGGTTAACATGAACGTAACTGCAACCCTGATTGGTCAGATGATCGTTTTTTCGATCTTAATCTGGTTCGTCAAGAGCGTGCTGTGGGAACCGATGCTGAAAGTGCTGGAAGACCGTAAGGCGCGTATCGCCGATGGTCTTGCTGCTGCCGAAAAAGGCAAGCACGAAGAAGAATTGGCCCGCAAACACGCTTTGGATGAGCTGAAAAAAGCCAAGGCCGAAGCGGCGGAAATCGTTGCACAAGCGCAAAAGCGTGCGGCGGAAATCATTGACGAATCCAAAAATGCTGCTGTCGAAGAAGCCGGTCGCGTGAAAATCGCTGCCCAAGCTGACATCGAACAGGAAGTGTCACGCGCCCGTGAAACACTGCGTAGCCAAGTGTCTGCTTTGGCAGTCGCGGGTGCGGAGAAAATTCTTGGTAAGGAAATTGATGCCAAAGCCCACGCCAAAGCATTGGATGAATTGGCTGCGCAAATTTAAGGTGGTGAACCATGTCTGATTTGACAACCGCTGCCCGTCCTTACGCCCGTGCGGTGTTTGAGATGGCGCAGGAAGCCGGGAAACTGACCGAATGGTCAGCGCAACTGGCAGCCATGTCTGCGGTAGTCGCGGCTGAAGGTTCATCTGCCTTGTTGGCTCATCCTCGTATGACCAAAGAACAGAAAGCGGACGTGTTCGCCGAGATTGCAGGTGATGCACTCGACGCTCAAGGCCGTAATCTGCTCAAGGCGCTGGCAGAGAATGACCGTTTCACCTTGTTACCGGAAATTTCCGTCATTTTTGAACAAATGAAGGCGGAAGCGGAAGGGGCGATTGAAGCGGAAATTATTTCTGCACAGGAAATGAGCGATGACCAGCAGCAGACCCTTGCTGCGGCACTCCAAAAACGCTTGGGACGTGAGATTAAGCTCGTCACTAAAATTGACCCCGCCCTGATGGGCGGCGCGATTATCCGCACTGGTGACTTGGTGATTGATGGCTCAATCCAAAGCAAACTCAAAGATATGAAGGCGGCGTTGGCGCGTTAAGCCCAGCCGAACATTGAGGAATAGCATATGCAACTTAACCCAACTGAAATCAGTGATCTGATTAAAAAGCGCATCAGCAGCTTTGAATCCGGCGCTGAAGCCCGCACTGAGGGTACAGTTGTCTCCGTCACGGATGGTATCGTCCGCCTGCACGGGCTTGGCGATGTAATGTCCGGTGAGATGATCGAATTCTCTAACGGTTCTTACGGTCTGGCATTGAATCTGGAGCGCGATTCTGTCGGTGCGGTTGTCCTAGGTGATTACAAAGGTATCACTGAAGGCGACACCGTAAAATGTACTGGGCGTATTTTGGAAGTACCCCACGGTCGTGGTTTGCTGGGTCGCGTCGTTGACGCACTGGGCAACCCGATCGACGGTAAAGGTCCGGTTGAAAGCGACGGTTTCGCACCGATTGAGCGTATGGCACCGGGCGTTATCGAACGTAAATCGGTTGACCAGCCACTGCAAACCGGTGTGAAAGCACTGGATGCGATGGTTCCCATCGGTCGTGGTCAACGTGAATTGATCATCGGCGACCGCCAAACGGGTAAAACTGCGGTAGCGGTTGACGCGATCATCAACCAGAAAGGCAAAGGCGTAAAATGTATTTACGTGGCTGTCGGTCAAAAGGCCTCTTCCGTTGCCAACGTGGTTCGCAAGCTGGAAGAATACGGCGCACTGGAATACACCATTGTGGTAGCAGCAACAGCGGCTGACCCGGCTTCCATGCAATACCTCGCGCCTTACGCGGGTTGCACGATGGGTGAATACTTCCGTGACCGTGGCGAAGATGCCCTGATCGTGTATGACGATTTGACCAAGCAGGCTTGGGCTTACCGTCAAGTGTCCCTGTTGCTGCGCCGCCCACCGGGTCGTGAAGCATATCCGGGCGACGTTTTCTACCTGCACTCCCGCTTGCTGGAACGTGCAGCCCGTGTGAACGCTGATTACGTTGAAGCCTTCACCAAAGGTGCAGTGAAAGGTCAAACCGGTTCATTGACCGCGCTGCCGATCATCGAAACCCAAGGCGGTGACGTTTCTGCCTTCGTTCCGACCAACGTTATCTCGATCACTGATGGCCAGATCTTCTTGGAAAGCGACTTGTTCAACGCCGGTATCCGCCCTGCGATCAACGCGGGTCTGTCGGTATCGCGTGTCGGTGGTTCTGCACAAACCAAGATCATCAAGAAACTCGGTGGTGGTGTGCGTCTGGCATTGGCGCAGTACCGTGAATTGGCAGCGTTCTCACAATTCGCATCCGACCTTGACGAAGGCACCCGCAAGTCTCTCGCCCGTGGTCAGCGCGTTACCGAACTGATGAAACAGCCGCAATTCTCCCCGCTGTCCGTGGCAGAAATGGCGTTCTCCCTGTTTGCTGCCAACGAGGGTTTCCTCGATGACGTGGACGCGAAGAAAGTGGTGGATTTTGAAGCCGCGATGCTGAGCTACCTGCGCTCTTCCCAAAAGGAACTGCTGGACAAGATCAACGCGAAAGGTGATTTCAACGACGAGATTGCTGGTGCAATGAAAAAAGCACTGGAAACATTCAAGTCGACTAACACCTGGTAATGGGAGGTCATTACTATGGCAGTTGGTAAAGAAATACTGACCCAGATCAAGAGTATCGGCAATACCAAGAAGATCACCAAGGCAATGGAGATGGTGGCAGCGTCCAAAATGCGCCGTGCGCAAGACCGGATGAAAGCCAGCCGTCCTTATGCTGATAAAATGCGCCAAGTGGTTAACCACCTTGCGCATGGTCATCTTGAGTATAAACACCCTTATACCCAAGAACGCGAAACGGTGAAACGGGTTGGCTACATCATTATGTCCTCTGACCGGGGGCTGTGTGGTGGTTTGAACGTCAACCTGTTCAAAAAAGCGTTGCAGAGCATTGCTGAATGGAAAAAGCAGGATGTCGAAGTCGATATTTGCGTTTTCGGTGCCAAGGCTTCTGCGGCTTTCCGCCGTTATGGGATTGTTGCCCAGAAAACCCACATGGGCGATGCGCCCAAAGTGGCGGATATGGTCGGCACGATTAAGGTGATGCTGGATGCTTACGAAGAAGGTCGCATTGATCGCCTGTTCTTGGTTGAGAATGAATTCGTCAACAGCATGACGCAACGCCCGCAGGTGACACAGCTCATCCCGTTGGTTGCTTCTGGCACGGATTCAATCAAGCACCATTGGGACTATCTCTACGAGCCTGAGTCGAAAGAAGTCATTGATGCGTTGATGCAGCGTTACATTGAATCACTCATCTACCAAGGTGCGGTTGAAAACGTTGCCTGTGAAATGGCAGCGCGGATGGTGGCGATGAAGAGCGCCTCCGACAACGCGGGTAAGATGATCAGTGATTTGAAGCTGATCTACAACAAGGCGCGTCAGGCGGCAATCACGCAGGAAATTTCCGAGATCGTTGCAGGTGCTGCGGCTGTCTAAGGCTGATCGGATTCACGATTTTAAATTTTAATGAGGTACTGAATAATGAGTACTGGAAACATCGTTCAAGTCATCGGCGCGGTTGTTGACGTGGAATTCCCACGCACTGCCGTGCCAGCGGTCTACGATGCGTTAACAGTAGCCGACCAAGGTTTGACCTTGGAAGTCCAGCAGCAGTTGGGCGACGGCGTTGTACGCACCATCGCGATGGGGGCATCTGATGGCCTTAAGCGCGGTATGCAAGCAGTCAATACAGGCGCACCGATTTCTGTGCCTGTGGGACCGGGTACATTGGGACGTGTAATGAACGTTCTAGGTGAACCGGTAGACAACGCAGGCGAAGTTGCTTGCGAAAAGAAAATGCCAATCCACCGTGCGCCGCCGGCGTATGATGAATTGTCATCCGGTATCGACATTCTGGAAACGGGCATCAAGGTTATCGACCTGATCATGCCCATCGCCAAGGGTGGTAAAATCGGTCTGTTCGGTGGTGCGGGTGTCGGTAAGACCGTAACGCTGATGGAGTTGATCAACAACATCGCCAAGCAACACAGCGGTTTGTCCGTGTTTGCGGGCGTTGGTGAGCGGACTCGTGAAGGTAACGACTTCTACCACGAAATGACTGAAGGCGGCGTTATCGACAAGGTAGCACTGGTTTACGGTCAGATGAATGAACCACCCGGCAACCGTTTGCGCGTGGCGTTGACAGGTCTGACGATGGCGGAATACTTCCGTGACGAAGGTCGTGACGTGCTGATGTTCGTTGACAACATCTACCGTTATACCCTGGCGGGTACGGAAGTATCGGCACTGTTGGGTCGTATGCCATCGGCGGTAGGTTATCAGCCAACACTGGCGGAAGAAATGGGCGCACTGCAAGAGCGTATCACGTCCACCAAGACTGGCTCGATCACGTCCTTCCAAGCGGTTTACGTGCCTGCGGATGACTTAACTGACCCATCTCCAGCCACCACGTTTGCCCACTTGGATGCGACACTGGTATTATCACGTAACATCGCGGAACTGGGTATTTACCCAGCGGTAGACCCGCTTGACTCCACCTCGCGCCAGCTTGACCCGCTGGTGGTTGGTCAAGAACACTACAGCGTGGCGCGTGGCGTACAAGGTATCCTGCAACGTTACAAAGAACTCAAGGACATCATCGCGATCTTGGGTATGGACGAACTCTCTGACGAAGACAAACAAGTCGTCGGTCGTGCGCGTCGTATCCAACGCTTCCTGTCCCAGCCGTTCTTCGTAGCGGAAGTGTTCACGGGTTCACCGGGTAAATACGTTACCCTGAAAGACACGTTGAGCAGCTTCAAGGCAATCCTGAACGGTGAATACGACCACTTGCCAGAACAAGCGTTCTACATGGTCGGCGGTATCGACGAAGTTGTTGAAAAAGCTACGAAGCTCTAAGGGGGCATCATGGCGATGACATTTCATTTGGACGTGGTGACGGCAGAACAACAACTGTTCTCCGGCACAGTCGAAGAAGTGATTGCACCGGGCATCATGGGTGACTTAGGCATTATGCCGCGTCACTCGCAGTTGATTTCTAAACTGCGTGCAGGCGAATTGCAGTACAAAACCACCGAAGGCGCGATGGCATCGCTATTCGTCTCCGGCGGTGTACTGGAAATTCAGCCACACGTGGTGACGGTATTGGCTGATACCGGGATGCGTGCGGAAGACCTCGATGAGGCAGCCGCCCGTGAAGCGATGAAGCAAGCCCAAGACGCGCTGCAAGGCAAAGACCCGGAAGACCTCGACTATGAGGCGATCCAGGCTGAGCTGGAAGCGGCGAAGGCGCAGATCGAAATGCTGCACCGGATCGGCAAGATTCGCGGTCACTGAGTTTCGACGCATCCGCAAAAACAAAAAGGCTGCCTTGTGCAGCCTTTTTGCTGTAAGTTATTTAACCTGAGTTTTGTTTAAGTAAGCAGGCTTCCATCCCAAGATGTATGTTTGAGGTTCCTACGCCACCAAACAGCCAAAGGAACGGAAGCCATGGAAGACAGTTTACTGGAATTATTCTGCGACCTAGATG
Organism: uncultured Thiothrix sp.; assembly: GCA_964420315.1. Taxonomy (GTDB): domain Bacteria; phylum Pseudomonadota; class Gammaproteobacteria; order Thiotrichales; family Thiotrichaceae; genus Thiothrix. The sequence continues at coordinate 22,850 of CAYQTB010000039.1, forward strand.
ATTTTTGCCAACGGTTCGTCCCGGAGTGGAACCGGCGCCAACTGGAGAGCGGCGAATGCCAGCGTCAGCGGGCAAAACGACTGACGTTGAGCGAAAGTATGGCGATTCTGGTGTACTTCCACCGCTAGCTACCGCTGCTTCAAGCATTACTACCTGTATAACCGGGCGTGGCTGCATTCTGCTTTCCCGGACCTGATCAGTTACTCCCGGTTCGTTTACCTGATGCCCACCACCTTGATCCCGCTCTGTGTTTACCTGATGGGGCGGCGTGGCGAGCAGACGGGAATCAGCTTTGTGGATGTAGGGCAATCGCATTAAAAATATTTTGTTTTACAAAGTCCTAAGTTTTAGGCTTT
>CAYQTB010000040.1:0-20998 GCA_964420315.1 uncultured Thiothrix sp.
GGAATTTGACTGCAAATCTGACGATGTTCAGGTTCGTATAAGTTCAAAATAACGGAGGCGTTATTACGAGCCGGTTGAGCGGGGGCTAGAGATTAAGATTCGTGATAAGCTGGCAGCGTTACGGGGTAAATTACAGTCCACTTGAAACTTCGGCGATTCAGAGCATCCTAAAAAATTAATTTATTCAAATAACTTGAGCTTATCTGTATTATGACCTAATGTTTACTTAATATACTGCGAGTGATGCAAGGTTGCTCGTGGTGTGTGTCGATCTGCAAACAGAGGGCCTGAATATGCAGGTATTTTCTCACATTAGGCGTTTCGCTATGACCGGCGTTACTGCGTCGCTGTTATTGACAGCATGTCAAGAGGGAGAGCTTGTCTCCCATCAAGGGATAGCACTTTATCAGGATATGGCAAAGCCATTAGCAGTTCAGGTAACGGAGCCACTATTGGGTCAACCGCCTGTTCTTTCTGATACGGTAATATATGAGGCAGAGGGTGAGCCGCAGTATGCTTGGCGTGTGCCATCTTCCAATACAGGTGGGTGGAGTGTTAATACCACCAATCGGCAATTAGCACGGGCATTTTATAACAGTGTCTATTCAGCATCATTGAATACACCGATTGGTTGGACAGGTAATCATGCAGGCTGTGTTGCCGGAACCACCAGCAGTGATTTCAAAAATTCTGTATTGGCTCGCATCAATTATTTCCGGGCAATGGCTGGTGTGCCAGCGAATATCACGCTAGACAGCACCTATAATGCTAAAGCACAGCAAGCTGCTTTAATGATGAGTGCGAACAATAACTTGAGTCATTACCCTCCCTCCTCTTGGAATTGTTATACCACAGATGGTCGAGCCGCAGCGGAAAGTTCCAATATTTCTTTAGGACACAACGGCTGGGATGCGGTTGGCGGACAGATGCGTGATAACGGTTCAAACAATACCGCAGTAGGGCATCGTCGTTGGTTACTATTGCCACAAACCCAACGCATGGGTACGGGCGATGTTCCGGCATCAGGTTCATTTAGTCCAGCTAACGCTGTCTGGGTGTTTGATGGCAATACCTTTGCGGCTCGCCCAAACACGCGTGATGATTTTGTTGCTTGGCCAACGAAAGGGTTTAACCCGTATCAGGTTGTACCGGTACGTTGGTCGTTCTCTTATCCTGGGGCGAATTTCACGAATGCCACTGTGACAATGACACAGGGTGGCGTCTCGGTGCCATTAACACCTGAACCGCTGGCTAGTAATATGGGTGAGTCTACGATCGTGTGGCGTCCTAATAATCTTACTGCCGATCAAAACTGGCCTAAGCCTAGTAGTGATACTACTTACCAAGTGAATATTAGCAATGTTGTAGTGGGTGGGCAAAGTCGCAGTTTTAACTACCCTGTGACGATTATTGATCCACAAACGGTAGGGTCAGCAGAACAGCAAGCAGTAATTAGTGGTAGCGCATCACCCGCGTCGGGAACGCCAGCAACGTATAGTTTTAATGCCGTATCGATTGCGCAACAGTATGAAGCCTATGTCGCTGAGATTGCAGCAGCCAGTGGAACTTACAATGCAGAAAGCAATAGCCCCGGTGTAACCGATGGTACGGATAGCTCTTACACGCTGGTCTATTCAGGCTCAGGTAGCAATGGTACAAACGTTTATCGCTTAGCACCTGCTACATCATCTGAAGTGGTCGAATTTTCTACCACTTATATTCCTTCGCAAGGTAGTGTTCTGACGTTTGATTCCAAACTGGGCTACGCGACTGATGAGCAGACAGCAGCTCTACAAGTCAGTGTAGATGGTGGTACAAGTTGGCAAGATGTTTATAGCAAAACAGGGTCAGGTAACGGCAGCGTGGAGGAAAATATATTTTCCACAAAAACCGTGTCACTAAGCGCTTATGCTAATAAACTGGTGAAGCTAAGAGCGGAATATCGTCATACGGGGTATCATTATACAGGGACAGGAACAAGTGTGAGTTTCTTGCTAGATAATGTGCAAGTAACCAACGCCAAGCAGGTGGTGACGAATTCCACTCAAAATACGGGTAGCAATACCAGCTTTGCATTTACCCCTGTCAATGGTAAGCAGTATGCACTGGCGGCACGGGTTATTCCTTGGGTCGGTTATCCCGGTTTGGAATGGGGACCATTATTTTACGCGGAAGCGGCTGATAGCAATGTTGATACCACCCCGGATGCGTTCAGCTTTACGGCACAAACTAACGTAGCACGCTCCAGCGAAATGACCTCCAACAATATTACGGTGAGTGGTATCAACACCGCAGCCGCAGTTAGTGTGACCAATGGTAGTTACAGCATTAATGGTGGGGCGTTTACTACGAGTCCGGGGCTGGTCAGCAATGGACAAACACTAAGGGTTCGTCACACATCTTCTGCGAATTACGCCACCAAAGTGGATACAATCCTGACAATCGGTGGTGTTAGCAGTACGTTCAGCAGTACGACAGTGGTTGAACCCATTCCTATGATTTTCAGTGAGCAGACCAATGTGTTACCTAGCACGTTGATGACTTCCAACAGCATTACTGTTAATGGGCTGACAGCACCTGTGACACTGAGTATTAGGGGTGGTGAGTACAGTAAGAACAATGCTGCTTACACGAAAGCTAAAAGTATGGTGCAAAATGGTGATTCGTTGGTGGTACGTCATATGTCATCCAGCAGATCTCAAACGGCGGTTACAACAGCGGTTAAGCTGGGAACGCAAACGCTGACATTCAAAAGTACCACGCTGGTGATTGATACCGTACCCGATGCCTTCAGTTTTGCAGCGAAGACCGCCGTAGCGTTGAACACGGTGGTGGAGTCTGACTCTGTGACCATTGCCGGTATTAACGTACCCACTGCCGTGAGTATTAGTGGCGGGGAATACAGCATTAATGGTGGTGCTTATACCAAAGCCAAAGGAACGCTCAAAGCTGGGGATATTTTGCGAGTACGGCATGTGAGTTCCAGAAGTGCCAAGAAATCAGTGACCACGACTGTTACTGTCGGTAAAGTTAAAGCTGCGTTCAAGAGCACTACTCAATAGTCCTACCGAGGAACACGGATGCCTACCGCACTTGGTGGGCATCCTTTCCCCGCTCTGTTATCCTACGCCTACCCATCACGATACTTAACATGACAACGAGGTAGGCATGGACACCACTCCCAGCAATATCGGCTTAATCGGTCTTGGCGTCATGGGGTCAAACCTCGCGCTAAACCTGAATGACCACGGTTATTCGCTCAGCGTTTACAACCGCACTTACACCCTCACCGAACAATTCATGGCGCAACAGGCACAGGGTCGCACGATTCAAGCCGCGCAAACCTTACCCGAATTCGTCAACCAGCTTGCCCAACCACGCATCATTATGCTGATGGTCACAGCAGGGCTGGCGGTGGATGCGGTGATCGCACAATTGCTCCCGCTGCTTAACCCCAACGACATCATTATCGACGGCGGTAACTCCAACTACAAAGACACCACGCGCCGCTGGCAGGAACTCACCGCAAAGGGCATTCATTTTGTCGGCATGGGCGTATCCGGTGGGGAAGAGGGCGCACGGCATGGCCCTTCCTTGATGCCCGGTGGCGCGGTGGAAGCATGGCCTGCCATTCGTGAGATGTTTCAAGCTGTTGCCGCCAAAGTGGATGGTGTCTCTTGCTGCCAATGGTTGGGGGAAGGTGGTTCTGGGCATTACGTCAAAATGGTGCACAACGGCATCGAATACGGCGACATGCAATTGATTGCCGAAGCCTGCCATTTGATGCAACACGCGTTGGGAATGGATTTCGATGCAATCGCGGATACGTTTGCGACCTGGAATCAGGGTAAGCTCGAATCGTATCTGATCGACATTACCAGCCAGATTTTGCGCCAGAAAGACGTGGATGGTAGCCCGCTGGTGACTAAAATCCTTGATCGTGCTGGGCAAAAAGGTACGGGATTGTGGACGGCGCAAGATGCGCTTGAACATGCTGTGCCGCTGACGCTGATTGGTGAAGCGGTTCATGCGCGGATGTTGTCGGCGCGTAAAGAAGAGCGCGTGGCTGCATCCAACCTCTTGGGTGGCTTGCAAGCTCCTGTCCCCATCGAACAACGGCAAGCTTATCTGAATGCGATTCATGACGCGCTGTATGCGGCGAAACTGGTGTCCTATGCGCAAGGTTTTATGTTGATGCAAACCGCTGCGCAACAATACGGTTGGCACTTACCTTATGGCGACATTGCCTTACTGTGGCGGGCGGGTTGCATTATCCGCAGTCGTTTTCTTGGCGACATTAAAGCCAGTTTTGAACGTGAGCCAGTGCCGCAAAGCTTGTTGCAAGACCCGTATTTTGCGGGGGAACTCAAACAGGTGGATGCAGGCTGGCGTAGGGCAGTCGCGTTGGCGGTGATGCAAGGTTTGCCTGCGCCTGCGCTGTCGTCGGCATTGGCATTTTTTGACGGCTACCGTTGTGCGGACGGTTCGGCAAATATTCTGCAAGCACAACGCGATTTCTTTGGGGCGCATGGTTATCAGCGGGTGGATCGTGACCCTGCGCTGCGTTTCCACACGCATTGGGGTGCTTCGACTTCGCTCAGCGCACAGGGTGCGGAGGAGCAGTTATGAGTCGTGGTTGCGCGGGGATTTCACACACTTACGTTATTTTTGGCGCGACGGGTAATCTGGCGGTGCATAAGTTATTGCCCGCACTCTACCAACTGCATGGCATGGGGCATTTGGCGGATGATGTGGAAATCCTCGGCTGTGGACGTACCACGTTCACACCGGTATCGTGGCAGGCAGAAGTACGCCAACAATTGGTGACACGCGGCATGGCGGACGATGCGGTGTTGGAGGGCTTCATTCAACGTTTGGATTACTTGGCAGGCAGTTTGACCGAGGCGACGTTTTACCAAGCCTTGGGCGCGTGGATTCAGCGTGATAACGAATGCGCCAATAATGTGATTTTCTACCTCTCGGTCAGCCCGGATTTGTACGTGACTGTCACCGAAGGGTTGGCGGCGGCGCAATTGCTGGATGAGTCACAAGGTTTCCGGCGTATGGTGATCGAAAAGCCGTTTGGTCACGATTTGGCATCAGCGCGGCAATTGCAGCACAGCCTCAGCGACCACCTCAAGGAAGAGCAGATTTACCGCATTGACCATTACGTGGGCAAGGAGGCGGTGCAGAATTTGCTGGTACTGCGGTTTGCTAACCTGATTTTAGAGCCGTTGTGGAATCGTTATCACATTGACCATATTCAGATTACTCACGCGGAAACGGTTGGGGTGGATGGGCGTGCCAGCTATTACGACAAGAGCGGTGGGGCGGTGCGTGACATGATCCAAAGCCATTTGCTGCAAGTGATGGCGTTGCTGGCAATGGAACCGCCTGTGTCGCTGGAGGCGGAAGCCTTGCGCAATGAAAAGGTCAAGGTGTTGCAATCCATTCGTCCGGTGGATGTGGAGCAACTGGCGACCTATGCGATTCGTGGGCAATACGCAGCGGGCGAGGTGAAAGGTGAAGCGGTTCCCGGTTATTTGCAGGAAACAGGGGTAGCAGCGGGTAGCCATACCGAATCTTACGCGGCAATGAAGCTGTATATCGACAATTGGCGGTGGAAGGATGTGCCGTTTTATTTGCGCACGGGCAAGCGCTTGAAAGAGCGACGGTCGCTGGTGGCGGTGCGTTTTAAACAGCCGCCGATGCAGTTGTTTAAAGGCAGCGGGGTGTATCAGCCGCATCCGAATTGGTTGCTGATTGGGATACAGCCGGAAGACGCGGTGCGCATGGAAATTTCCGCGAAAGTGCCGGGGTTAGAAATGCGTACCCGCCAGATTGTGATGGATGCGTCAGTGAGTACACCGGGTGAGCGCAAGGCGGAAGCGTATGAGGAATTGTTGCTGGATGTGATCAGGGGCGATCGTTCGTTGTTTTTGCGTTATGACGAGGTGAAAGCGGCGTGGACGGTGGTTGACCCGGTGATGCAGCGTTGGGCAGATGACGAGCAATTACCGTTGCAATACCCCGCAGGTGGTTGGGGACCAAAAGCGGCGGAAAAGATTTTTGGGGATTCGGATCGAGCTTGGCGGCACACCTTGTCGTGCAATGGGGGTGAGTAATGTTACCCAGCGATACGCACGTATTAGCCGATTCAGAAGCAGTAGCACAACGGGCGTGTGAATGGATTATGGCAGCGGCGCAGGCAGCCATTCGGGAACGTAGCGTGTTTCGTTTGGTTTTAGCAGGCGGTGGTACGCCGCAGCGGGCGTATGACTTGCTGGCAAAAACGGTGCAGGATTGGGATCAGTGGGAGATTTTCTGGGGGGACGAGCGTTGCTTGCCGGTTGAGCATGTGGGGCGTAATTCACGGATAAGCTTGCCTCCAGCCCGACGGTTTCCGATTCCAGCAGAGTTGGGGGCGGAGGTGGCAGCCGTGGCTTATGCACAGACGATTCGTGAGAAATTACCGTTTGATGTGGTGCTGTTGGGGATGGGGGAAGACGGGCATACGGCAAGTTTGTTTCCGGGATTTGTGGATGATCCTGCTGCCTTAACGCAGGCAGTGTTTGATGCGCCGAAGCCGCCGCCAGAGCGGGTGAGTTTGAGTGTGACAGCGTTGCAGGCGTGTCGGCAGCAATTGGTGCTGGTGACGGGGGTGGGTAAGGCTGAAGCACTGGCACAATGGCGTAATGGTGAGTGTTTGCCGATTGCAATCGCGGTGCGGGAGGATGCTTGTTTGCTGGTGGATGTAGCCGCCAACGGTTGGCATTCCCCCGACAAACGGGCAAAATAAGCCACCTTTTATTCACTGACAGGGCTTGCAATGGCTATTTACCCCGGAATGTACCCTTACACCCGTATGCGCAGGATGCGCCGTGATGATTTTTCCCGCCGTTTAATGCGCGAAAACATGCTGACCGCCAACGATTTGATTTGGCCGGTGTTCGTGATGGAAGGCGATAATCAGCGCGAAGCCATCGCTTCTATGCCCGGTGTGGAGCGCATCAGCATTGATCTGTTGGTGAAAGAAGCGGAAGCGGCATTCAAACTAGGCATTCCGGCAATGGCGATTTTCCCTGTGACCCCGCAAGAGGCGAAAACCGATAAAGCGGAAGAGGCTTGGAATCCTGACGGTTTAGCGCAACGCGCCGTGCGGGCGATTAAGGCGGCAGTGCCGGAATTGGGCGTGATTACTGATGTGGCGCTCGACCCATTCACCTCGCACGGGCAAGACGGTTTGATGGATGAGAATGGTTACATCCTCAACGATGAAACCGTGGCGGCGTTGACCAAGCAGGCACTTTCCCATGCCGAAGCGGGCGCGGATGTGGTTGCACCGTCGGATATGATGGATGGGCGTATCGGTGAAATCCGCGACGTATTGGAACAGCACGGGCATTTGAATACCCGCATTCTGGCGTATTCCGCAAAATACGCCTCCAGCTTTTATGGTCCGTTCCGCGATGCGGTCGGTTCAGCAGCCAATCTGAAGGGCGGCAATAAATACAGCTACCAGATGGATCCTGCTAATTCTGACGAAGCCCTGTGGGAAGTTGCGCTCGACCTGCAAGAAGGCGCGGATATGGTAATGATCAAGCCGGGAATGCCGTACCTCGACATCGTGCGTCGTATCAAGGAAGAGTTCAAAGCGCCTACCTACGTCTACCAAGTCAGCGGCGAATACGCGATGTTGAAGGCAGCAGGCATGAATGGCTGGATCAATGAAAAAGCATGTGTGCTGGAAGCCTTGCTGGGGATGAAGCGGGCGGGGGCAGATGGCATTCTGACGTATTACGCCAAGCAGGTTGCCGAGTGGTTGAAGCATGACCGATAACTACGCCGTCTTCGGCAACCCCATTGCCCACAGCAAATCCCCGCGCATCCACGCCCTATTCGGCGCACAAACCGGCGAAGCGGTGGAATACGGCGCAATTTGTGCCGAGCAGGAAGAATTCGCCCAAGACGTCATGCTGTTCCTCGTAGCAGGCGGCAAAGGCTGCAATATCACCGTGCCCTTCAAGCAGGAGGCGTGGGAGCTGGCGGACGAACTCAGTGATTACGCCGCCTGTGCCAAAGCCGTAAATACGCTGGCATTCCGCGACGATGGCACGATGGTCGGCTACAACACCGATGGCATCGGTATCGTGCGTGATTTACAGCACAACCACGGTATCGCTTTGCAGGGTAAGCGCATTCTGTTGTTAGGGGCAGGCGGGGCGGTACGAGGCGTCTTGCAACCCTTGCTGGAAACGCAACCTGCCAGCCTATTTATTGCCAACCGTACTGCGGCGAAAGCGCTGGAACTGGCGCAGGATTTCGCCGAGTTCGGGAACGTTTCCGGCGGTGGCTTTGCGGACATCAGCGGGCAGTTTGACCTGATTATCAATGGCACGGCTGCCAGTTTGCAGGGAGAGTTACCGCCGCTACCTGATGGTTGTTTAGCAGAGAATGGCTGCACGTATGACATGATGTACAGCGCCAAGCCCACGGCATTTGTGGCATGGGGCAGGGCGCAAGGTGCTGCTCAAGCCTTGGATGGTTTGGGCATGTTGGTGGAGCAAGCGGCTGAAGCGTTCCTTATCTGGCGTGGTGTGCGCCCTGATACCGCGCCGGTATTAGCGCAATTGCGTGACGAATTAAGCCGCCAGTAAATCCATGCCAGCTTGTTTAAGCATTTGACTCAAGCGAATCAGTGGCAACCCCATTAATGCTGTGGGGTCGTCGCCATGCATACGTTTGAACAGGGTAATCCCCAAACTTTCCGAACGAAAACTGCCTGCGCAATGATACGGCTGATCTTTGTGTAGATAGGCATCAATTTCCGCAGCATTCAACTCGCGAAAATCCACCGCAAACGGCACAACATCCAACTGATACGACCCATCACGGCTGTCATACAGGCACAAACCTGTCAGGAAGGCGACGGTTTGCCCTGAGGCGTTTTGCAATTGTTTGACGGCATTGTCATGGCTGCCGGGTTTGCCAATGACATGCTCATGCAACACCGCGCATTGATCCGAGCCAATAATCAGCGCGTCGGGGTATTGTGCAGCGACCGCCTGGGCTTTTTGTAAGGATAAGCGTAATACCATGTCACGGGCGCTTTCGCCATCATAACGGGTTTCGTCAATATCCGGTGCGGCAGCTTCAAAGGGAATCGCCAAGCGCTGCATTAATTCGCGCCGATACGGGGAGGTCGAGCCAAGGATCAGTCGTCGGGTCATGATTAAGCCTGCTATCGCCTATCTGGTAGGAAAGTAGCGCATGATACGCAAGATATACGCATTACCCAAGTAAAAAGGCTAGAAATTCCTTTACACATCATAGGCTAGATTCATATAATCCCGCGCTTATGTTGAACAGACTACCCGTAGACGTTAATCCCTTTAAACTGGTTGAGCAAGCAAGATGCCTAACCGGTGTTGTGCCGTTGCAGCAACTGCCGCGTTTAGCGGAAATCGCCTTAGCGGGTACAGAGGATATGGCAGTCACATTGGACTTCACCCGCAGTGTCGGTGGTCGCCCGATGATCAAAGGGCATATCCGGGGCAATATTGTGTTGGAATGCCAACGCTGTATGCAACCGGTGACGTTCCCCCTTGATGCGCCACTGCAAGTAGCACTGACAACGTTTGAGTCGGATGAACGCCCCGAACAAGAAGGCTTAGAGGCTTGGTTGATCGAGGACGAACGGCTATTTATACAGGATTTCGTTGAAGATGAAATTCTTCTGACTCTGCCTTTAGTGGCAAAGCACGAACAGTGTGAACCGTTGCGCAAGTTGCTTGAAGCGTTGCCCTCGGATGAGCCTGTTACAAAAAATGGGCAAGTGGATGTTGCGGCAGATGCCCAAAAAAATCCATTTGCCGTGTTGAAAAATTGGAAAAAACCGGAGTAACAGACTATGGCAGTCGGTCAAGCTCGAATGACTCGTTCAAAACGCGGTATGCGCCGTTCACATGATGCGCTCTCTAACCCTACTTTGTCAGTGGATGCCACTTCAGGTGAAACTCACCTGCGTCATCACATGACCAAAGACGGTTTCTACCGTGGTCGTCAGATCATCAAAACAGCGGTTGTAGTGGAAGACGAAGCGTAAGTGGTAACACATTGCGCTGGTTCTCAACACACTCAATAAAAATCGCGGGCATGACCCGCGATTTTTTTTCAAGAAAGCACTAGAGGGGATAGGATGGCAGAACAGTATCGCATTGCGCTGGATGCGATGGGCGGCGATCACGGTTTATCGGTAGTGGTTCCAGCCGCTCTGAATGCGTTGCAACAATACCCAGATATTGCGCTGATTTTGGTGGGTGATGAGTCCCAAATCAACGCCGCACTTGAGCAGCATAAAGCGCTACCGGCATCCAATCTGCGTATTCATCATGCTTCACAAGTGGTGCAAATGGATGAATCCCCTGCAGTCGCTTTGAAAAACAAAAAAGACTCTTCCATGCGAGTCGCCATTAATCTGGTTAAAGCGGGGGAGGCGAATGCCGCTGTCAGTGCTGGTAATACTGGTGCATTGATGGCAACCGCCCGGTTTGTCTTGAAAACGTTACCCGGTATTGACCGCCCCGCGATTTGCACCGCGATTCCTTCCATGCACGGGCATACCCACATGCTGGATTTAGGTGCTAACGTCGATTCTGAAGCTGAACATTTATACCAGTTCGCCCTCATGGGGTCAGAGTTAGTCAAAGCCATTGATAACAAAGCTAACCCCAAAGTGGGTTTGCTCAATATCGGTCAGGAAGCGATTAAGGGCAATGAGCAGGTAAAAGCCGCGAATGCTTTGCTACAAGGTTGCCCGCTGAATTACATCGGTTATGTGGAAGGCGATGACATTTACCAAGGCGATGTGGATGTGGTGGTGTGTGATGGCTTTGTCGGTAATGTGGCACTGAAAACCAGCGAAGGTTTGGCGAAAATGGTTTCTGCTCAGCTCAAAGCCGGTTACAGCGCCAATCTATTGACCAAACTGGCTGCTTTAATCTCCATGCCGGTGTTGACATCATTCCGGCGTAAATTTGATCCTAGGCGCTATAATGGGGCGAGTTTGCTAGGCTTGCAGGGTATTGTGGTGAAAAGCCACGGTGGTGCGGACAGTTTAGCATTTGCGAACGCTATTGGTATTGCCCGCAGTGCTGTTATTAGCGATGTTCCACAACGTATTCATAAACAACTAGAAAGTTTGCATACACAGAGGCGGAGTGCATGATCTATTCTCGTATTACTGGTACTGGCAGTTACTTGCCGGAAAAAATCCTGACCAATCACGATCTGGAGAAGATGGTGGATACCACGGATGCGTGGATTTTTGAACGTACCGGCATTCGGGAACGCCATGTGGTGGAAATGGAAAGTGCTTCTGATATGGCAGAACACGCTGCTCGCCGTGCTTTGGCAATGTCTGGCAAACGCCCTGAAGACGTTGATTTGATTATTGTCGGCACGTCCACCCCGGATTTGGTTTTTCCTAGCACCGCGTGTTTATTGCAAAACAATCTGGGAATTCGTAATGGTGGCGCGGCGTTTGACGTGCAAGCGGCGTGTTCTGGTTTTGTGTTTGCTTTGAGTGTGGCGGATAAGTTCGTGCGCAGTGGCGCAAGCAAATGCGCCCTGGTGGTCGGTTCGGAAGCCATGTCTAAAATTTTGGACTGGACGGATCGTGGCACGTGCATCCTGTTCGGCGATGGCGCGGGGGCGGTGGTATTGGAAGCCAGTGAGGAAGCAGGCATTTTATCGACCCACATTCATGCGGATGGTGCTTACGAGCATTTATTAAGCGTTAACGCTGGCATTTCCCGTAACTTAGAGATGTTGCGTGCCGAAGGCGCGTTGTTACAAATGCGCGGTAACGAAGTGTTTAAGGTAGCGGTCAATACCTTAGGACGGATTGTGGATGAAACCCTTGAAGCCAACGGTATGACCAAAGCCGATGTGGATTGGTTGGTGCCGCATCAAGCCAATATCCGCATTATTCAAGCAACGGCAAAAAAGTTAGATATGGCAATGGATCATGTGGTCGTAACGGTGGATAAACACGGCAATACTTCCGCAGCATCCATACCGTTAGCACTGGATACGGCAGTGCGTGACGGGCGTATTAAACCTGGTGAAACCCTCTTGCTAGAAGCTTTCGGTGGTGGCTTTACCTGGGGTTCAGCCTTAGTGAAGTTCTGATGGCAACTGAAATCGAACGCAAATTTTTACTGGTGTCGGATGCGTGGCGTGCCTTAATCAGACGCTCCGAAGCCTTCCGCCAAGGTTATTTGAGCAGCAGTAAACGTGCCTCAGTACGAGTACGCATTGCTGATGATACCGCCACGCTCAATATAAAAGGCATGACTTTAGGCGTCCAACGCCCTGAATATGAATACGAAATCCCGTTGCTTGAAGCAGCGGAATTGTTAGATCAGTTGTGCGAACGCCCACTGATTGAAAAGACCCGCCATTTCGTCGAGTTTGGCGGCAAACTGTGGGAAATAGACGAATTCCACGGTGACAACGCAGGCTTAATTGTCGCGGAAGTCGAACTCGATGCACCGGATGATGTAATCCCCATGCCCGACTGGGCAGGTGCAGACGTTTCGCATTTGGAGCGCTATTACAACGTCCGTCTTACGCAATACCCCTACAGCCAATGGTTGGCTGAGGAACGAGGTTAATTAAACCATGCTATTTTCTGAACTCGGCTTGTCCGAGCCGCTGTTGCGTGCCATCAGCGAACAGGGTTATGACACCCCAACCCCTATCCAAACCCAAGGCATTCCGGTTGTCCTTTCCGGTCGTGACATGATGGCTGCGGCGCAAACGGGCACGGGTAAAACCGCTGGTTTCACGTTGCCGATGCTGCATCGTTTAGCTGCTAATGGTCATCACCCGAAATCTAACCACATCCGTGCCCTAGTGCTGACCCCGACCCGCGAATTGGCGGCGCAAGTCGGCGAAAGTGTGCGCGATTACGGTAAATACCTGCCACTGACCTCCACCGTTGTGTTTGGTGGCGTGAGTGCTAACCCGCAAATGATGGCATTACGCCGTGGTTTGGACATTCTGGTGGCAACACCGGGGCGTTTGCTAGACCTGTACGACCAGAACGCGGTGAAGTTTTCTCAAGTAGAAATGCTGGTACTGGATGAAGCGGATCGTATGTTAGACATGGGTTTCATCCGCGACATCCGTAAAATTTTGGCGTTGTTGCCGAAACATCGCCAAACCCTAATGTTTTCTGCGACCTTCTCCGACGACATCGTGGCACTGACCAAGGGTTTGTTGAATAACCCCGTACAAATCGCGGTTAGCCCGCGCAATGCAGCGGCGAATACCGTGACACAATCGGTGTATTTGGTGGATAAAGCGCGTAAAACTGCTTTACTGAGCCACTTAATCCGTGAAAACCAGTGGGAACAGGTATTGGTATTCTCACGTACCAAACACGGCGCAAACCGTTTGGCGGAAAAGCTCGAACGCGATGGTGTAACCGCTGCGGCGATTCACGGTAATAAGAGCCAAGGCGCACGTACCAAAGCACTGGCAGATTTCAAACAAGGCAATATTCGCGTATTGGTTGCGACCGACATTGCCGCCCGTGGCTTGGATATTGAGCAACTGCCACACGTGATCAATTTCGAGTTGCCGAACGTGTCGGAAGATTATGTGCATCGCATCGGTCGCACTGGGCGTGCAGGTGCGACGGGGGAGGCTATTTCCTTAGTCGAGCCGGAAGAATACGGTTTTCTTAAAGGCATTGAAAAGCTCATTAAGCAGCAATTGCCGCGTGAGCCGTTGCCGACCATCAGTGTTGCGCCGACTCGCGCCTTGACCGCTGCCGAAATTGCCAAAGATAAAGAAGCGGATCGTCCGCGACCTGCCCAACATCGACCCGCGAAGCGTCGCACCAAATCGCAAAAAACGGAAACACGCAAAGCAGTGGGTTTGCCACCTGTGAAAAAAGCGAAAGATGCAGCCGCCAGTAAGCCGCATCGTCGCCAAAATAAGCCGAAAACGGTCGGTTAACCCCTGCATTGTCAGCCGCCGCTCTTGGCAAGTGCGGCTGGCTGTGATTGAATGCCCGACTGATTTTTTGCTTATGCAGGCTCATCATGCAAACGACTGTTGATTTCAAGCTGCTGGCGGTAACGGGCGTGCAAGCTTTGCAACCTTACCAGCCCGGTAAACCCATCGAAGAGCTGGAGCGCGAACTGGGGATTACCAATATTCTTAAACTTGCTTCCAACGAAAATCCCCTCGGTGCAAGCCCTAAAGCGCAAGCAGCGTTGGCAACAGCACTCAACACGCTGGAGCTTTATCCCGATGGCAGTGGCTACCAGTTAAAGGCGGCTATTGCTGACAAGTTTGGCTTGCACAGTTCACAAATTACCTTAGGTAACGGTTCTAACGATTTGTTAGATATTGTCGCGCGGGTGTTTTTGGATAATAGCCGTGCCGCCGTCTTCTCCGAATACGCGTTTGCGGTTTACCCGATTGTGATTCAAGCCGTCGGTGCCGAATTACAGGTTGCTAAAGCGAATCCACCAACGCACGATACCATGCCTTACGGACATAATTTGGCAAACCTTGCCGCAAAAATTACCGATAAGACCCGCGTAGTGTTCATTGCTAACCCAAATAACCCGACTGGGACGTGGTTGGACAAGGATGAGTTGCACCGTTTTTTAAGCCGTGTGCCGGAAGATGTGATGGTGGTGATTGACGAAGCCTACACCGAATACGTGACTGACCCAGCGTTTCCGAATGCGCTGGCTTGGCTGGAAGAATTCCCCAATCTGATTGTGACGCGCACGTTTTCCAAGATTTACGGTTTGGCTGGGGTGCGTGTGGGTTATGCTGCGTCTAGTCCTGCGATTGCGGATATGTTGAATCGGGTACGTCAGCCGTTCAATGTGAATTCATTGGGATTGGCAGCAGCACAGGCGGCGTTGGGGGATAATGATTTCCTTGAGCGTAGTCTGGCGATCAATGCGGCGGGTTTGCAGCAATGGTTTGCGGCGTGTGCGGACAATGGCTGGGAATACATGCCGACGGTCGGTAACTTTATCACCATTAATATGCAACGTCCGGCAGCGCCGCTGTATGACGCTTTATTGCGTGAAGGCGTGATTGTGCGCCCAATTGGTGGGTATGGGTTGCCGCAGCATTTGCGGATTACGGTTGGCACGGCGGCGCAGAATGCGCGCTGTATCAAGGCGTTGCAGAAGGTTCTTACAGCGTGATTAGAAAACTGGTTATCTTTGGCGTCGGTCTGATTGGTGGATCGCTGGCGTTGGCGTTGCGTCAAGCAAATGCTTGCCAAACGATTGTGGGTTGCAGCCGTAATGCGGAACACCTGCAAAAAGCGGTGGACTTGGGCGTGATTGACCGTTTTAGTCTTGACCCAGTAGAAGCGGTACGCGATGCCGATATGGTGTTGCTGGCAGTGCCGATGGGGGCAATGCGGCATTTATTGCAACAAATCAAACCCGTATTGCCTGCTGATGCGATTCTGACCGATGCGGGCAGCACCAAAGGCAGTATTGTGGCGGAAGTGGCGCAGGTTTTTGGGGAGAATTTCAGCCGCTTTGTGCCGGGGCATCCGATTGCTGGGCGCGAGAAAAGTGGCGTGGAAGCGGCTATTCCTGATTTGTACCTCAACCGTCGTGTTATTTTGACGCCGCAGATACATACCGATGCGGATGCGATTGCCAAAGTGGAGGCGATGTGGCGCGTGACAGGGGCATTGTTGGAACAAATGCCGGTGGAGTTGCACGATCAGGTATTGGCAGCGACCAGCCATTTGCCGCATGTACTGGCATTTGCGTTGGTGGATACGTTGCTGAATATGCCGCAACGCGAAGATATTTTGCGCTATGCAGCGGGCGGATTCCGGGATTTTACCCGCATTGCGTCGAGTGATCCGGTGATGTGGCGGGATATTTGCCTGATGAATAAGGCAGCGATCCTTGCGGTGATTGCGGCTTTTCAACAGAATCTGGGTGAATTTGCTGCGTTGATTGATGCACAGGATGGCGAAGCCCTGCATAATCGCATGGAAAAAGCCAAATACGCCCGCGACAATTACGTTGCCCAATTTGAGAAGCAGGAACAATAACGTGAGCCATTCCAGCAGCAATCTACAATTCAACGTCCAACCCGGTGGCAGTTTGCAAGGCAAGGTGCGCGTCCCCGGCGACAAATCCATTTCGCACCGCTCGATTATGTTAGGGTCACTGGCAGAAGGCACAACCCACGTCAGCGGTTTTTTGCAAGGTGAAGATTGCCTATGTACCTTGAATGCATTTCGCAGCATGGGCGTGAACATCGACGGACCAACTGATGATGGCAAAGTCACTATCCACGGGGTAGGGTTGCACGGTTTGCAAGCGCCCGCGCACGATTTGGATATGGGTAATTCCGGCACATCCATACGCTTGATGTCGGGTTTGATGAGCGGGCAAGCGTTTGATGTGCGCATGACGGGTGATGCTTCACTTTCCAAACGCCCGATGAAGCGCGTGACAGTGCCTTTAGCCAGTATGGGCGCGAAGATTGATGCAACGGCAACCGGTACGCCACCATTATTAGTGCATGGCGGCAGCCCGTTGCACGGCATCCATTACGACATGCCAATAGCAAGTGCACAGGTGAAATCCTCGCTACTGCTGGCGGGTTTGTATGCGCAAGGTGAAACCTCGGTCACTGAGCCAGCGCCAACCCGTGATCATACCGAACGCATGTTGCGCGGCTTCGGTTACGCGGTAAAAACGGACGGCAACCGCATCAGCCTACAAGGTGGTGGCAAACTCACCGCCACCGATATTGATGTGCCTTCGGACATTTCCTCTGCTGCCTTTTTCATGGTGGGCGCAAGCATTGCGCAAGGTTCTGATCTGACCATTGAGCACGTTGGCATGAATCCGACCCGTACTGGCGTGATCGATATTTTGCGTTTGATGGGCGCAAACCTCGAAATCTTGAATGAGCGCGAAGTCGGCGGTGAACCTGTGGCGGATGTTCGGGTGCGTGCGGCGCCCTTAAAGGGTATCCAAATTCCTGAAGCGCTAGTGCCGCTGGCAATCGACGAGTTTCCAGTGCTGTTTATTTCGGCAGCATTTGCAGAAGGGCAGACGGTGCTGACGGGGGCAGAAGAGTTGCGGGTTAAGGAAAGTGACCGGATTCAGGTCATGGCGGATGGCTTGATTGCGTGTGGCGTGGATGCGCAACCGACGCCAGACGGCATTATCATCAACCCTGGTAACTTCAGCGGCGGCACGATTGATAGCCACGGCGACCACCGCATTGCGATGGCGTTTGCAATGGCGGCTTTACGCGCTACCCAGCCGATTACGATTAATGATTGCGCGAATGTGAATACCTCATTCCCCGGTTTTGTGGAGCTGGCAGCAAACGCGGGTGTGAGGATTACCACTGCATGAGCACAACCATCCCTGTGATTACTATTGATGGTCCGGCTGGTGCTGGCAAGGGTACGATTGCGTGTATGCTCGCGGATAAACTCGGCTGGCACATGCTCGATAGTGGGGCGATTTATCGCGTGGCGGCGGTGGCGGCTTTGCGGCGCAATATGCATCTGCAAGACGAAATGGCACTGGCTGCGATGATTCCCACTTTGAAGATCGAATTCAAAAACGGCGAAGCTTGGTTGGATGGTGATATTATTACCAGCGAAATTCGCAACGAAACCTGCGCCAGTGCGACGTCGCAAATCGCCGCATTGCCTGCGGTGCGGACAGCATTATTGGAACGGCAACGCCGTTTTTGCCAGCCTCCGGGGTTAGTTGCCGATGGGAGGGATATGGGGACAGTAGTGTTTCCCGACGCTACCCACAAGTTTTATATTACCGCCAGTGCAGAAATCCGTGCAGAACGTCGCCTGAAACAGTTGAGTCAACAAGGACTTAGTGCTAGACTCTGCGACCTAATTCAAGAGATCAATGCTCGCGACGAACGCGACGCCAACCGCCCGGTAGCTCCCTTAAAACCTGCCGCTGATGCGTTGGTCATCGATACCAGTTCGTTGGATCAAGCCGAAGTGTTCGCCACTGTGTGGCACTGTATCGCTTAAGCATTTCGTTGGATACGTTATTTTCTAGGGAGCCCTGACAGGAAGTCTGGGCTTTTTGCGTTTTAACCCGCCAATGCAGGATGCGTGTGGCGAAAATCATTTTATTAACAGGTATTTTTATTCATGACTGAAAGTTTTGCTGAACTGTTTGAAGAGAGCCTTTCTTATACCCAAATGCAGCCGGGCGCTCTGCTGAATGCAACAGTTCTCGAAGTCCGCTCTGATTTCATTATTGTTAGTGCCGGCTTGAAATCCGAAGGTGTTATTCCTGCTGAACAGTTCAAAAATGAACGCGGCGAAATCACTATCAAGGTCGGTGATTTGGTTGAAGTAGCCCTGGATACCGTCGAAGACGGTTTCGGCGAGACGCGCCTTTCCCGTGAAAAAGCCCGCCGCCTGCGTGCTTGGGAAATTCTGGAAGAAGCCTTTACTAACGAAGAAATCATCACCGGTGTTATCACTGGCAAAGTTAAGGGCGGTTTCGTGGTTGAGTTAGGTGATATTCGTGCATTCTTGCCGGGTTCACTGGTTGATGTACGTCCAGTCCGCGACACTTCCTATCTGGAAAACAAGGAACTGGAATTCAAGCTCATCAAGCTGGATCAGAAGCGCAACAACGTCGTGGTTTCACGCCGTGCAGTCGTTGAAGAAGAATACAGCGCAGAACGCGATGCGCTGATGGAAAACCTGCAAGAAGGTCAAGTCATCAAAGGCGTGGTCAAGAACCTCACTGATTACGGTGCGTTCCTCGACCTCGGCGGCATCGACGGTCTGTTGCATATCACTGATATGGCTTGGAAGCGTGTTAAGCATCCTTCTGAAGTCGTTAACATCGGTGACGAAATTGACGTTAAAGTCCTCAAGTTCGACCGCGATAAGAACCGCGTTTCACTGGGTCTGAAGCAATTGGGTGAAGATCCTTGGCAAGATCTGGTTCGTCGTTACCCGGCTGGCACGCGCATCTTTGGTAAGGTCAGCAACTTGACCGATTATGGCTGCTTCGTGGAAATCGAAGACGGTGTTGAAGGTCTGGTTCACGTTTCTGAAATGGATTGGACGAACAAGAACGTCAACCCAGCTAAGGTTGTTACCTTGGGTGACGAGACTGAAGTCATGATCCTCGACATCGACGCAGAACGCCGCCGTATTTCCTTGGGTATGAAGCAATGCCAAGCTAACCCTTGGGATGAGTTTGCGGGTACTCGCAATAAGGGTGATCGCGTTTCCGGCAAGATCAAGTCTATCACTGACTTTGGTATCTTTATCGGTCTGGATGGTGGTATCGACGGTCTGGTTCATCTGTCTGACATCTCTTGGAACGTTCCCGGCGAAGAAGCCGTGCGTAGCTACAAGAAAGGCGACGAAGTGGAAGCGGTTGTATTGGCTGTTGACCCAGAGCGTGAGCGCATTTCCTTGGGCATCAAACAGATGGAACAAGACCCGTTCTCCAATTTCGTGGCAGCCCATTCTAAAGGCAGCGTCGTGAAAGGCACTGTGGTTGAAGTTACTCCTAAAGCGGCGAAAATCGACTTGGGCGATGGCATCGAAGGCATTTTACGGGCATCTGAGTTGTCACGTGACCGCGTTGAAGATGCCCGCACCTTGCTGAAGGAAGGCGACACCGTGGAAGCGAAATTCATGGGCGTTGACCGCAAGACTCGCTCCATCAATCTGTCTATCAAGGCGAAGGATGATGAAGATGAATCACGTTTGATGCGTGAGTACACTGGGCGTTCTAGCAGCACAGGTACGTCACTGGGCGACATCTTCAAGGAGCAGATGGGCGAATAATTTTCGCTATCAGGATGGCACGCTGGTCATGGATGACCTATGGTTCAAGCGGTGCAGGTACACTATCTGCACTGTTTTCCAAGACTAGAAAGCTGTAACAACGAATGATAACCCCCGTCGTTTGTTCAGGAGTGGAATGGATGACCAAATCTGAAATCATTGATATTCTATCACGTAAGCAAAGCCATCTTAGCGGTCGCGATGTGGAAGAGTCTGTTAAGAAGTTGCTCGAAAAAATGAGTGAATCACTGTCTACTGGTGGGCGTATTGAAGTCCGTGGCTTTGGCAGTTTTTCCCTGCACCATCGTGCAGCGCGTAAGGGTCGTAACCCCAAAACGGGTGATCAGGTGGCTTTACCGCCGAAGTATGTGCCTCATTTCAAGCCAGGCAAGGAATTACGTGAGCGCGTAAATGAATCGCGTGCCACTTACCCTGTTCAGAATTAAGCTGCTTGTTGCGTGGTAATGAAGGGGAGGCACACAGCCTCCTTTTTTACATCTAAGGCTCTATGCAAGAAATTCTATTTTTACTTTTGCCCATCGCGTTTTATTCCGGTTGGCAAGCGGCGCGTAAGCGTTACAAGAAACATTGGGAACAACAGCGTCAGGATGTTTCGCAACCTTTTGTGCAAGGCATTAACTACCTATTGAGCGAAGAACCCGACAAAGCGTTGGACGTATTCCTCAATTACGCCGAAGTGGATGAGCACACCGCCAATACGTTTTTATTGCTGGGTAATTTGTTCCGCAATCGAGGGGAAATTAACCGCGCATTACGCATCCACCAGAATCTTGTCGCCCGTTCTGATTTAAGCAAATCGCAACGCACAGCGGCGATGTTAGCGCTTGGTGAAGATTTTTTTGCCGCTGGCTTGCTGGATCGTGCTGAAAGTGTATTCACTGAATTACTCAAAGATGACCCGAAACATGCCGATGCGTGCGAACCATTGCGCAATATTTACGAACAATTGCACGAGTGGAACAAAGCAATTGAGATTGCTCAGCTAGCCCAGCAGCGCAGCAAAGCCGATCATAGCCGTTTGATTGCGCATTATTATTGCGAACTCGCCGCGCTAGAATTACAGAAGCAGAACCTGTTCCGTGCAGAAGAAAC
>CAYQTB010000040.1:21098-22871 GCA_964420315.1 uncultured Thiothrix sp.
GTTGTTTGGTTATTTGCTCCAGTTAGCGCGTAAATTGGGGAAATTATCCGATATGCAGCTTCAGGTTGAAGAATATCTGACCAAAGGTAAACCCAGCCTCAACACCTTGACTCATGCTACCGATGTTTTGTCGTCGTTATGGCAAGAGGAAAAGGTGTGCAATATTGCCCAATTACAAACGGCGTTGCAGCGCTTGGCTGCCAGCCAACCGGATTTCCAGTGCGCCCAGTGCGGGTATAAAATGCACGGTTACTTATGGCGTTGTCCCGCGTGTCACCATTGGGATACTGTCAGTAGTGTTTAAATTGTCAGGATGATTGCATGTCTAGCCGTTTGATTATTGCCCTTGATTTTGCCACTGCGGAACAAGCATTGGCGTTTATTGCCCCGCTCAGCCCCTCACAATGCAAGCTCAAAGTCGGTTTTGAGTTATTTGTCGCCGCAGGTCCTGAGTTTGTGCGCCAGTTGACGGCGCGGGGTTTTGACGTATTTCTGGATTTGAAATTTCACGATATTCCCAATACGGTGGCGTCGGCATGTAAAGCGGCAGCGGGTTTGGGGGTGTGGATGCTCAATGTCCATGCGTCTGGTGGAGCCAAAATGATGCAAGCTGCCCGTGAAGCCTTGCAGGGGTTCGCTAACCCACCCAAGTTGATTGCAGTGACGGTGCTAACGTCGATGGATAAGGCGCAACTCTCCGGCGCAGGCATTACCGCCGAACCTGCTGTGCAGGTGCAGCATTTGGCACAATTGACAGCCGACAGTGGTTTGGATGGTGTGGTGTGTTCGGCACAGGAAGCGACACTGTTACGCCAGCACTTAGGGAATGATTTCCTGCTAGTGACACCCGGTATCCGCCCGGCTGGCAGTGATCAGGGTGATCAATCCCGCGTGATGACACCCGCACAAGCACGAGAAGCTGGCGTTAGTTACGTGGTGGTGGGGCGACCGATTACCCAAGCGACCGACCCGCAAGCGGTGATTGCGGCGATCAATCTTGAACTGAGCTTTAGTTCCTAGCCAAAAACTGTTGCGCTTCTTTTTGCATCGCGCCTCGCGAGAAAATGAGTTTCCAACGACTCCCGCCCGCTTGCCGCCACAACAAGGCGGCGCGGATGCCTGCCAGCAATAAAGCCCGAATTTTTGCCGCGTTCTCAGGGTTGGACAGGTGATTTTGGTCGCCTTTAATCATAATACGCGGCCCCAGTTTACTGACGGTGGTGGTGTAGATTTCAGCGAGCCGTGCAATCATATTGGGGTGGGTCATGGCGAAAAAGTCCAGTTGTTGCTGGGCGTTTTCAATATTTTTGAGTAATGACTGAAACATATCCAGATCATTGGCGAGTTTCTTTTCCAGATACAGCAAATTGACTGCGTAACGGGTGGCTTCAATGTCTTTGGGTTTGCCATCGGGGTTCAAAGTGCTAGCGCCGAGCTGGTACATCAGTACCCGAAAGCCGGTTCTGAGTTTGTTAACACCACCGTAGAGAGCTTCGGGGCTGGAGTCGTCTTCGGTCAGGATGCTGTTGATGCAGGCTTCAAACAGTTCGCTATCAACATTACCACGCGCGGCAATTTGCGTGACACCTTCTACACACTGAAACAGTGCGGCAAGGGCTAGGGTTCGGTTACGGTTATTGGCTTCCACAGGTTTTTATTAAATCCGATTTAACTATGTACGGTGAGCATAAGGGTTTATGCAAATAATTCAAGTTATCCCTAGCCCGAATTTCTCACCCAGCGACAGATAATGGGGTATTGATTCGGGGCTGA
>CAYQTB010000041.1:0-10457 GCA_964420315.1 uncultured Thiothrix sp.
GGGGAACGCTGGTTTCGGGATACCCTAGTGGATGCTGATTTAGCCAGCAATGTGTTCGGCTGGCAATGGACAGCCGGGTGTGGCGCAGATGCCGCACCCTATTTCCGTATTTTTAACCCGATTTTACAAAGCCAAAAGTTTGACCCAGAAGGGGAATACCTTCGCCGCTGGGTTCCAGAATTGGTACAGCGGGATAACAAACTGATCCATTTACCGCGTGAATTGGGCGATGGGTTGCGGGATTATCCCCTGCCACTGGTGGATTTAAAAACCAGCCGCGAACGGGCGTTAGCGTTGTTTCAATGCATTTAAGGCAACGATTGCCCACGTACTCTATCGCGTGGGCAATCTGAGTTTGTGAATTACAGGCTGTATTCCGTTACCAAACGGAATTCTCCGCCTGCCGCCACTTCTACTGCATCATCTGCCGCGTTCGTGGTTTCGACGCAGACAAAGCGCAAGTAATCGTCGTCCTGTAAATCCGCCATGCTCGCCGCAATTTTCGTCCACGGATTCCACACCACGGCGGTTTTATTACCGCTGGAAATAATACGGATCGTGCGGTTCAACGCGCCATCGACAATCGCCAGTTCTGCGGGAACGCCGAGGTAAACGCGGTCAACTTCACTGTTAATGCTGATTGCACCGTCTTGCTGCTTGGTAGCGCCGTTGCCATCTGCGGCTTTATCAAGGTATTGCGTACCGTCCAGCCCAGCCACAGTGGTTTGCGCAATATCGCCCACCGCAAAATAAGTGTGCAGCGCTTGGGTAATGGTGAATGGGGCATCGCCGGTATTGCGCGTCACCAATGCCAGTTGCAAGGTTTTACCGACGGTAATTTCCATCGCCAAACGGAATGCATGAGGCCAAATCGCCAAGGTTTCGGGTGAAGATTCCACACCCAAAATCACTGTGGTTGAGCCATCCGCATTGTCGCGGGTTTCCCATGCGCTCCACATCCGGTTACGCATAAAACCGTGCGCGGGGCGGCCTTTGCCTTCGGGGTCTGCGCCAAACCAAGGCCAGCAAATCGGTACGCCGCCTTTGATCGCTTTGCCTTCGGCGTAATAGGCTTTGTCGCTAACGAACAGCAGGTCTGCTGCGCCTTTGGGGGTGAAGGACAGGACTTGCCCTGCGTAAACTGAAATCACGGCATCCGCATGGTCGTTGCTAACGTTGATCATTGGCAAGCCGCCGTTGCCTGTTACACGAGTGATTGTCATGGTGCATTCCTGTTTATGGTTAAAAATCGCTGCCAGATTATAGGGCAAAATGTAAGAAGGGGATGCAGGAAAACACGCGGAATCCTATAATCAGCGCTTTCCCATACCGGATAGAAGATAACACCATGCGAGTTTCCCGATTTCCCCTGACCACGCTGCGCGAAACACCCGCAGATGCCGAAGTCATCAGCCACCAATTAATGTTGCGTGCAGGCATGATCCGCCGTCTCGCCTCCGGTTTGTACACGTGGATGCCGTATGGCTTGCGCGTATTGCGCAAAGTCGAAGCCATTGTGCGTGAAGAAATGAATAACGCGGGTGCGATTGAAATACTGATGCCGTCGGTGCAACCGGCAGAACTGTGGCAAGAATCCGGGCGTTGGGAAAAATACGGTGCAGAATTACTGCGCATCCGTGACCGTCACCAGCGCGATTTCTGCTACGGTCCGACACACGAAGAAATCATTACCGATTACGCCCAAAAAGAATTGAGCAGCTACAAACAATTGCCCATCAATTTCTACCAGATTCAAACCAAATTCCGTGATGAAGTACGCCCGCGTTTCGGGGTGATGCGGGCGCGTGAATTCTTGATGAAGGATGCGTATTCCTTCCACCTTACCCAAGAATCGTTGCAAGAAACCTATGATGCAATGTACGCCGCTTACTCACGTATATTCCAACGGTTGGGGCTGGATTTCCGTCCGGTACAAGCCGACACTGGCTCGATTGGTGGCAACGCTTCGCACGAATTCCACGTCTTGGCAGATTCTGGTGAAGACGCGATTGCCTTCGCCAGTGGGAGCAATTACGCCGCGAATGTCGAGTTGGCAGAAGCGGTTTGCCTGATTCCCGAACGTGCCGCGCCGAGGGAAACGATGCGCGAAGTCGACACGCCTAACGCTAAAACCATCGAAGAATTGGTGGCGCAATTCGGCGTGGCGATTGAGAAAACAGTTAAGACCTTGATCGTCGCAGCGGCGGAAGGCTCAGAGCACGCGTTCATTGCCTTACTGGTACGCGGCGACCATACCCTCAATGAAATCAAAGCGGAAAAAATCCCCAGCGTTGCCGTGCCGTTGCGGTTTGCCCGCGAAGATGAAATTCGTGCCTTGATCGGTGCAGGTCCCGGCTCTCTAGGCCCGGTCGGTTTGACTATTCCCGTGGTAGCTGACCGCACAGTCGCAAACATGTCCGACTTCGGCGCGGGTGCGAATATCGACGGCAAACACTTTTTCGGCATCAACTGGGGACGCGATGCTGCGATGCCGCAAGTTGCTGATTTGCGCAACGTAGTCGAAGGCGACCCTAGCCCCGATGGGTGCGGCACGCTCTCCATCGCACGCGGTATTGAAGTGGGTCACATCTTCCAATTAGGCAAAACCTATTCGTCAAAACTCAACGCCACGGTCTTGGATGAAAGCGGACGGGCGCAAGTGATGACGATGGGTTGTTACGGCATCGGCGTTTCCCGCGTGGTTGCATCGGCGATTGAGCAAAATAACGACGAATTTGGTATCCGCTGGCCTGCGGCAATTGCACCTTTCGCCCTAGTGATTGCACCGCTGAATATGCAGAAATCGCCAGATGTGGCGACTCAAGCGGAAGCACTTTACGCGCAATTGCAGGCAGCAGGCGTGGATGTATTGTTGGATGATCGCGCATTACGCCCCGGTGCCATGTTTGCCGACCATGAATTGCTGGGCATTCCGCACCGCCTTATTATCTCCGAGCGCGGTCTGCAAGCCGGTGAAATTGAATACAAAGCACGCAGCGGTGGCGATGCCGTGAAAGTGCCAGTGGCGGATGTTTTTGCTTTTATTCAGGAAAGATTGAGCAACTAATTCCCACCTCAACATCGCAAGGGAGCATCCGCAAGGGTTGCTCTCCTGCCTTCGCATTCGATGCAATATTTTCACTACTTTAATCCAAACTGAACCACAATGTGATAGCCATCACGGTATCCCTGCCATTATTTTACGATAATTAACTCATGGCTTTCGTCGGGCAAATTTCGGGTCTGATTATGGATATTCTTACAGTGTCATTTTTATTGCTGTTGGGTGCGGCAGCAGGGTCATGGTTGGGCTATTCACAGGGGCTTGCACAGGGCAAACAAGTCGGTAAATTGGCGGGTATAAAAGAAGGCATTAAAGAGCAACTGCGGAAAGAACTGATTGAGTCCAAGATCATTGGGGGGGCTTATGAGGTTAAGGTTCACGCAGATGCTTGCAAAGAGCTAGAAGCCGCCTTATCCGGTAAGTCGCAGAAAAAAGCTCCCGCGTCATCACTACCGGGCTGGGTGATGGTGGCGGGGGTATTATTTGCGAGTTGGCTGCTGCTGACATAGCGAATCAGCGCCGATTCGGAAATTTATTGTACTTTCATCACATCCAATTGTTCACTATCGGTCAATAACACCCACGCGCTGAGTTTAGGCAATGCTGCAATTTCAGGCAATTGCAAATAGCCTTGCACTTGCGCGATGCCCTCTTCCCGCTTAGCATCCCAGCCTTTCACACCCTCGGATTTTTTGGCGTATTTCAGTTCGATCAAATGCTGGTGCGGCACAGCATACGGGCTGCGTTCCAGCAGCAGGATGTCGGGGTAACGGTGATTCATCTCGCGCTCGCTTTGGATAAAATACACCGGCGAATGGTAGAGCAGCGTCAGCAGCAAGGTTTTGATGTGCTTTTCATCCATCTTCATGAAATCGCGGTTGGAAAGCACCTGTAGTACGCGCTGCATTTCATCCATTAACGGCTGGATATTGTCATCCGCTGCCAAGGATGCCACTGCTGAGGCTAAGCCACGATTGGGAATTTCAATCTGGTTACGCCGCTCCAGTTCCACTTTGAAATACTGAAAATACATCTCCTGCATCACATGGTTGGGGATAGCAAACACCTCCCCCGCCAACTCTTCGCGTTGCAGCGACACAAACCCCATATAGGCTAACAAGCTGATGAAATCATCCCGAAAAAAACCCTTGTCGAAATCAAATTTTTCCGCCTGCCGTGCGATAACTTCGCCCGTGTTGAGCAACTCATCCAGCACCTTGTAATTGTCTTCACGGTCGCCAATTCCGAACAAACCCATTAACTTGCCATAGTCGGAGGCAATATTCGCATCCAGCATTTTTTTCGGATAAGCACAGCGTTTTGTGTCGAAATTATCCAGAAAATACAACACCATATTGGCGTTATAAACTGTTTCGGGCGCATCCGCGTGAAAGCGGTAGCCGTTGTACCAGCGGGTCACATCCTCCAGCAACACGGCGGCATCCAGATGGCAATCGACCGCCAAGGGTTGGAGCAAACTCGCCACTTCATCCTTGGTAAAACCGACGGCGGCATTGAAGTCTTCTTGTAACGACAGGTTTTTACCAATATTAAACCCACTGGTCAGGCTATCCAGCATGATCGGCGTAACCCCCGTGATGAACAAACGGTCTACCGTGCCACGCTGGGTGGCTGCCTTGATGGTTTCGTAAAAGCTGCGCACGAAACCGCCTTTGCCGACGATAGCTTTGAACAGCGGCATATTCTCCGCCAGTATCGAATTGGCAAAATGGTCGTATTCGTCGATCAACAAAAAGACTTTTTGTCCTTCAGCCGCCTTGAAAAACGATTCCATTTTTTCGTAGGGGGACAAGCTTTGCGCAACACTGGCGATGGCTTCAGGCGGATAGTGGTAACGTTCAAGGGTACGTTGTAAAGCCAAGTCGACTTTGTGGGTAAACGCACGGTAAACCGATTCCGCGCTATCCGTGGCAATCCCGCTGAACTCCATGAACAGCACCTGATAGCTGCTGCGCGTCGGGGTGGGGTGTTGCCCGATGTGGAGTTGGGAAAAGATTGCGTCGAAATCCGCTTGGTGTTTTACGTCATAGTAATACTCCAGTGCCGAGATGAACAGGCTTTTTCCGAAACGGCGCGGGCGCAACAGAAAATGGTACTGCCCATCGGCTTCTAACGCTGCGATGTAGGCGGTTTTGTCCACATAGACAAAACCTTCGGTGATGACTTTCTTGAAATTGCTCAAGCCGTAGGGGATTTTCATGGCACGTCCTGCACGGTGGTGATGTGGCAGATGATAGCATATTGCAGTGTGGCGTTGCGGTGGTGTGCTGTTGTCACTTGACACACCGAATCTTGTACATACCATGTAACCATGATGAAATTTTGCCATTGTGAACGTCAATACTACAAAGGTAGCGTGCCATGAAAGCGGAATATGATTTGTCTCAAATGAAATCTCGCAAAAATCCCTACGCCTCCAAACTAAAAAAGTCCGTCACCATTCGGCTGGGTGAAGACGTGGTAGGGTATTTCAAAGAAATGGCTGAAAATACGGGTGTACCCTACCAAAGCCTCATCAACTTGTACTTGCGTGACTGTGTGCGCCAGCACCGGATAGTTGATATTTCGTGGTTGTCGAATTCAGCATAAAAAATAATGCGCATACCGTTGGTCGGTCGTATAAGGCAAATCCCCGAAAATTTGATTGGAACCCCTAACCCATGACATTCCCCTATTCCCGAATCTTCCTACTCAGCCACATGCGAGCCTACAGCAGTTTGCTAGGGCATATTATCGGCTCACACCCGCGCATCAATGGCTATTACGAAATGCACCAAAGCTACCTCAGCGACGCTGATTTAGCCCAGCAAATCGCGGATTACAGCCAACACGATAGCTTAAAACCCGACAGTCGCTATCAGTTTGATAAGCTGCTGCACAACGATTATCGGCTGAATTTAAGCCTGCCCGCGTTGCAAGATGCTGTCATTTTTATTGCGTTGCGCCAACCTGAGCCAACCATTAAAAGTATCATTAAGTTATTCCGGCAAAAATCCAGCGATGATTTGTATGCGCAACCCATTGGAGCGACCAACTATTACCTAGAACGGCTGCAAACCCTGACCGACTTCGCCCAGCAACACCCACAACGTTATTACTATTTTGATACCGAGAAAGTTTGTACTGACACCGACCGCTTATTAAGCCAGTTACAGCAATGGATAGGGGTGGCTGAACCGTTAGCGCGTGAATACGGCAGCTTTGCCAAAACGGGCGTCGCGGGTGCAGGGGATACCTCACCGCTGATTCACACCGGCAAAATATTACCGGATTTTCAGGAAGCGGTGGATGATGTGGAACTGGATGTAACGTTATTGCAACAGGCAGAACAAGCTTATCAAAGCAGCCGAACCCTATTGCAGCACTACACCAAACAGCATTGCTAATAATCGACTTTTACGCCAGCACCCCAAACACATACCCCAAATCAATCCCCTGTTCAGCGAACGGGGGAATAAACACCCGCTGGCAATCTTCAACCGCAATACACTCTTTGGAAAACACCACGCGGTAATGTTCTCCCGCCAACTCATAAGCAATCAGGGTTTTATTCTCTGGTGAAATCACCCAATAATAAGGCACTTGGTACACCTGTAAGCGCATCAGGTGCATCACCAAATCCTTGCTTTCATGCCCCGGCGAGGTAATTTCACACACCCAATCAGGCAAAATATCCACCACACCCTCTGGCGGATTCGGCACACGCGCCTTACGCCATCCCGCAAGATCATGGGTTGGGCAATGATGTTCGCTGTAACGCACGCTGATTTCCGTCACGATCCACCAGCCATCTGCACCTTTACGGCGCTTGAAGGGGGAAACTTCATCAGAAAGACCCGATTGCACCTGCGCATGAGCAAACCGCGCCATCGGGCGTTTCACAATTTCACCGCTAATTAGTTCAATGCGTCCATCGACTGATGGAATCATTAGCAAGTCATCGACTGTTGCAAATTTCCGTGCTTCCATCCCATACCTCGGCTTACATAATCCTAATAATCGACTTTTTTACGCCCCGATTTAATATCGCTGTGCTTTTTCTTGCTGTCAAGCCGCTTGAGCCGTGAGCTAAACGTCGGGCGCGTGGCTTTGCGCTTCTTTTGCACTTTGGTCGCATCCGCGATTAATTGTTGCAAGCGTTCAAGCGCATCCGCCCGGTTTTTTTCCTGACTGTTGTGGGTTTGCGCCTTGATGACCACCACGCCATCGCCAGAAATGCGTTGATCAGCGTAGCTCAACAGCTTTTCTTTCCAACTATCCGGCAAGGAAGAAGCGCGGATGTCGAAACGCAGGTGAATCGCGGTCGAGACTTTATTGACGTTTTGCCCGCCGGAACCTTGAGCGCGGATGGGTTGAAAATCGAGTTCTTCGGGCGGGATGCGGATATTGTGGGCTTTAATTGACTCGTTCATGACTTGTTACATCCTCACTGAACAACTGATCCCACACCTCGCGCTCCTCACGATAACTCATCAACGCCGCCAGCATCTGCTGCTTACGCTTTGCCCGATGCTCAGCCGATTGGATTTGCTGCCAAGCCAGCGACTGATCACTGAAATTGCGACGAATATTCCCCAAAAATTGCAACACCCGCACCAACGCAGGCGTACCCTGCCAACCGTGCTGCGGCTGTTGCACCCACTGTTCCAAAGCTTGCACCTGCGCATTCACTGCCGCATGTTTCGCTTCATACAAAGCCAGCAATTCCGCCTCCACCGCATCCATCACCTGTTGCACCGCAGCGGCATCGGCTAATTGCGTCAAATCGTGCTGCTTGAGCCATGCCACCACCGAAAACAGCATTAAATCACCAAAAAACTGGCGTTCAAACTCATCCGAAATATCAATCGCCGCATCATGTTGTTGCTCCACGCCGGGGCGAAAACCATCATCAGCATCCGTGGTGCGCTTGTGCAACATCGGCAAATTCGCCGCCGCAAACCGTTCGCCAATTTCCGCTTGAATCAACCGCCCCGCCGTCGGCCCCGACATCCGCAGCCGTAAATGCCCAAACGGAATAATGTATTTCAAACCCTCGACATTAACGATGTAATTACCGGGGTAAATCGTGCGTGCCGGAGTGAGTGCCAGAGGGTCAGCACCCGGTTGATACACCGTTTTGCGCGTCAAATGTTCGCCAAAGAAAAACGCCTGTAACCGCGCCGCGAAGGTTTCCAAGCACGCCCGATGATCATGCGCCCCCACTAGTGGGCAAGGGTAATCAAAATGGCCAGTCTGCTGTTCAAACCCAAATAACTTTGCTAAATCGTGATAAGCCGCATCGTGCGGCACAGGCGACTCCCGATGAAACTGGCACGCGCCATTGAGATCATAGTCGGCAATTTCGTGCAAAAACGCGCTCACGTCATCCAAAAAATTCGCCGCCATCACCGAGGGCGATACCGGTGGATCACCCACCAATTTCCCCGTTAACATCGCAATATCATTAGTTTGGAAAATCTGATTAATGTGATGGAAATAATCCAGTTCCAGCAAAAACAACTGGTCGCTATCCACTAGATAATACAAAGTATGGTTTTTATTCCGCGTCAGTTGCAGCATTTTCAGGTAACTGAGATTGCGGTTGGCGGCTTGCCCTTTGCGGTAAAAACGTTCAGCGGGTTGCGTAGTAAGCAAGTTGCCTAAATGCTGGCGTTGCGCGGCGGGGATGCTTTGCAACACCTGATACTGTTCGGGCAGGTCGAAATGGATCACGTCCAACCCTTTCGCGCCATACTCCGCCACCAATGCCTGATGCGCGGCGATGTGTTGCGGCTCACGGCTGTCTTCGGCAACCACAATGGTAATACCGCCGTCGTAGGCGTAGCGGGTAATTTGCTGGTGAATGCTTTCCAGACAGTTGCGTAAATGCGCGGGGCGGTCAGCGACGGGAATACTCAAGATAAAATCAAAGGTTTGCATCATGCAGCCTTCCTTGTGACAGACCACCCAACATTCGGCGGTATAGTCTGCTCATTACATACGATGACTTGGTTAATACTTAGAAAATGCAGGCGGCTGCGAATGGCTTGACTTAAACGACTGGCGAGGCGTTTGTAGTCTTTAGGTGAATCATTCAAGGTCAAAAACAGCACAATGTCTAATTTTTGATAAAGTATCCAAAGGGCTACGCGCCAGAATATCGACGGCTTTAAAACCCAAAGGGGCGCGTTGCACAACCGTTTTGTAAAAACCATCAATGGCATCATATTTTATTACCTGCCATTCTGGCGGAAAATGGAAAACTAACCGTCTATCCCCAGTCCCTTCTGTGACTTCAGGCATGATGTGCATCCTGTTCACGGTCAAACTGGGCTAACTCTTCATCCAGTGCCACGATGGTTTGCAAGTCATCCAAGGAATCACCAGATTCTACCACTACGCCATCCTCGCCCTTGAGCAAGGAAAAATAGCGTGTTGGGATAGGTTGTTCTATTGTCAGAATATCCAACTCCTTCAGCAAAAAATAACTGTGCGTGGCGATGAAGATCTGAATACCTGCTTTTGCCAGTTGCAGAATCACACGCGCAACAACCTTGATCAAACGTGGGTTGAGATTGGCTTCCGGCTCGTCCCAGAATAAATAACCATCTTTTTGTAATGCACCAACCGCGACAAGCTGCGCCAACATTGCCAATTTACGAATACCTTCTGCCACCATTGGCATTTCCATTTTGCCCTGTTCAGGTGTCACTAAATAAAAGCGATCTCTGTCTAATTCCACCTTACCACCCATCGCTTCTTCTAATGCTGATAACAAGTCCATCATCGGTTTTTTTAGAAGCGGTTCACCTAAGCGTAAACACGTATCGTAATAAGTTTCTTCAAATTCTAAGAAACGTGTTTCATATAAAGAAATAAAACCGGGATAAAGTGTTAGTAGCTCACGAGAAGGAATGAAAATTGGCTGCTGCATTATCCACTGTTTGGGTAGGTGAGAAATTGAAACATCAATACCAGATAGCGGTGAGCCAAATACAGTTTGGTATCCAAAGGCGCAATCTAAATCTTCTTCATCAAAAGCCAATAATATATGTAAACGACGTTTTATCCACTCATTAACATCGTGTCGTTTTTGCTGGTAATTTTGCCCACGCCGTACCAGTTTCTCAAAACCTCCTCGATTGGCACGAAACACACCAACTAACTTTTCAGCGTAACGCCGTTCTAGAATAGGTTGGGCATTCTCAAAATCAGTTTTTGATTTTCCTTGAGCATGATTTTCTGCAAGCACCGCATACGCCAGCTTCAGCACATGCGACTTGCCCGTGCCGT
Source organism: uncultured Thiothrix sp. (assembly GCA_964420315.1). GTDB lineage: Bacteria > Pseudomonadota > Gammaproteobacteria > Thiotrichales > Thiotrichaceae > Thiothrix. The sequence continues at coordinate 10,361 of CAYQTB010000041.1, forward strand.
TTTCGCCAACGATGACATTCAAGCCCGCTGCGAACTCAAAGCTGGCTTTGGAAAAAACAGTAAAATTTTCAATACTTAAGCGTTTCAGCATGGTTTT
>CAYQTB010000041.1:10557-22742 GCA_964420315.1 uncultured Thiothrix sp.
CAAACACTTGCTGGCAATCAGCATCGCTGGCAACTTTAAAATGGTTAATGCCAAACGATTGTGCCAATAGTGCGTAATCCGGGTTTTGAAAATCGCAATCGAGAAACCGCTGTTGGTATTGCTGGTGCTGGTTTTTACGGATTAAGCCCAAGGTCTGATTATTGAACATAATGATGTTTAGCGGAATCTGGTAATTCACTGCCGTCATGATTTCCATGCAGCACATTTGAAAACCGCCATCACCGAGAATCGCAAACATTGGCTTTTTCAACGCAAAACGTGCGCCAATCGCCGCAGGAATCGCATGACCTAATGACGACACTCCGGTATTCGGCACAAACAAATCATCATCTTTCACCCGATAAAGGTTTTGCGCAAAAATAATATTGTCATCGACCAACACAATGCCTTCGTCAAAATACTGTTCCAGTCGCGCAAACAAGGTTTTCACCAGCGCGAATTTGTCACCGAAAATCACTGTATTATGCGCTATGTTTTGCTGGTCAATACGGCGTTTAAAGTCAGCAATAACCGGGCGTGGTTTCGGCTCAAGCCGTTGCGACACACAACAGGCATTCATGGATTTAAGGAAATCACCAAGGTCAGACTGGATGGCTAAATCAGCCTTAAACACCTTTTCTAATTGCGCCACATTACGGTCAACTTGAATGATTTTGCTGGGGTTTAATACGCCCTGTTTCCACACATAACTGGTACGTTCGTTAAAACCCGCCCCCAATAAAATAATCAGATCGGCTTCTTCCATGAAATAGTGCATGGCGTGCCCGCTAGACGTAACCCCCAGACTGCCCAAAGCGAGTTCGGAACGTTCGTCAATAGCACCCTTGCCCTTCAAACTGGTGGCAACCGGAATATTGAGGTGGTCACTGAACCGCCGCAATTCGGTACGCGCTTGCGCCGCTTGCAGGCAACCGTAACCCGCGAGAATCACCGGACGTTGCGCTTGGCGGATCATTTCCGCGCATTGTTCCAGCAGTTGCGGGGCAATTTGCAGCTTGGGTAATGGCTTTAACGTGGGTAATTTGTCCAAAATCGCCGCATCAACCAGCTCTTTTTGCACATTCACCGGAATACTCAGCACCACCGGTCCCGGCACGTCAGAAATCAGTTGACGTGCGGCTTGGTTCAGCACATTGGTGAGGTAATCGGTGCGTTCGATCAGTTTGTGATAGCGGGTTACGCCGGAAAACAGCGCAGTCTGATCAATGCTGCCGCCCTCCCCTGAACTTTCCTGCAAACCGCCGCGCCCAAAAATATGGGTCGGGGCTTCGCCAGTAATCACAATCATCGGCAATTTGTCGGCGTAGGCGTTGGCAATACCGGTAATCAGATTGCTTGCACCGGGGCCTGCGGTGGTAATGCACGCGCCAATGCGCCCGCTGACACGCGCATAACCACCCGCCATGAATGCCGCCCCCTGCTCATGCTTGACCAGCACCGTCTGGATGTTGGAGTCGTAAAGGTCGTCATACACCGGCAAAATGTGCGCACCGGGCATCCCGAAAATCGTGTCCACCCCCAACTGTTGCAGGAATTTAACGATGAGTTGGCTGACCTGAATTTGCATGAAAGGCTACCTGTGCCGCTTAAACGTAGAATTGGCAAACGATAACCCAAACAGCGCCACTTGTGGCACTGATTTTGTTTAAATTTCCAACACTAGGCGACTAACACCACCAATTGTGGCACGGCAGTTTCTGAATCTGCCCACAAAATTGCGTTTTGGGCGTATTGCTCGCCCAAGGATTTGGCATTCTCCAAATCCAAACCCGGCACCAGAAAACTGGCTTCGCCTTGCCACTCGCCCGCCGGGTCTAAGCCAATCGCAGGAATGGTCATATAACCGTGTTCTGCTAACTCTGCCGCCAATTGTTGTTGCGCAAGGGCATTTTCAGCCTCGCTCAATGGCCAACTGTGCGGATTGCACGCCGTAATAAACGCCGCACAGGTATGCCCCGTTTCCCGCAATAAACCCGCTAACTCAGCGGACGGGCTATCCGTGCGTAACGTAAATGCGCCCTGTGGGTATTGCACTTGGTAATGGGCAGCGTGATACGCCGCCAGCAATTCTGTTGTCATCATTAAAAATCCCCATTTATTGATACTGTTATTCGCCCAAAATCACGCCACCGAACAGCGCAGGATTTCGCCAAGACTCGTCTTGTTTGGCTTTCCATGCCAATTTGCCGTCGCGGTCGCCGCCGTCGTCATCGTCGTTAACATGAATATCCAAGCCCATGCGTTGCCCCGCACGCGGCTCAATGCCCAAGCCCGCCCACGGTAAGGTGACATCCAGCACGTAGCCATTACTAGAACGGGTCACGGTATGTTTCAAGGGTACGCGGTCAATTTTCGGTGAGTTTTTACCCAAAACAACTTTGTCAGTTTTTAGATCAAAAATGAAGTGGAAATCGTTGCGTTGATCATATTGCTGACTCATGGAGCCATCCGCATCCAGATACAACTCAACAGCATCATCTTCCCAAGGCAACGTGGAATCGCTCACACCGAGGCGGTCATCTTCCACCCCAATGCGTAAATAGAGGTGTTGTTGATCCCAACTGGCTTGCCACATTGCCGCCAAATCTGCCGTACCGTCGATTTTGCCATTCAGCACATGACGCAATTGATAAGCAGAAGCCCCCGCCCAGACATCCGCCGGATGACGTGCTTGCCGGATCAAGGCACTGCCTCCGGCAACGTATTGTTCCTTAGGCAGGGTGCGCATGGTCACTAAAGTGGTTTCCGCTGGCGGCAAGGGCGCGTCTTCCGGTGGAATATTTCCCATTGGGAATGGCGGCGGTTCACCGTGGATGGGTTCGTACTGCGGTGCGGTCGCATCCAGCGGTTCGGATTGGGTTTTCATCACCTCCAACGTCGCCCTCGGCTTTGCCTGACGCACCAACGTATCCCCAGAGCAACCGCTCCACCAACAGCGGTTGGTGCGGGTAAATTCCAGCAACGCACGGTGTTTGGGCGCTTGCGAATCCGGCTGAGTAATGTATTCCTTTGTACCAAAACTGCCGTATTTGCGGTAAATGCGCGGTGAGCTGAAATGCACAAATAATTTACCTCCCGCTTGCTTCCAGCCCGTCAAGAGGTCTCGGTAAATAGCCGCCATTTGCGGGTGACGATTAGCGGCGTAAAACAGGTTATTCGGGTGCTGATTGTCGGATTTCGTGGTCATATCCACCAAATGTTGCCCACCTTCATACGCAATCAAATCTACCCCAAAGCTTTTGGCTACCTCCGCCTGTTTCTCAATCAATTTGATTTCATTGGGCAAGGAATGCGGGTACTTCGGGTCGGTCATCACCCGGAAAATATCACTGACGCTGCGTGCCTGACGTAAAGCATTGGCATCACCATACACATACGGTGCGACGGCATAAGCGTCGGTAAAGCGGTAGGCTCCGTTGTACGACAAAATGGTTTTACTCATCTGGGTACTGCCGATTAGGCCTGACATCACCCGTACCACCCGCTTATTGCCACGAAAGACTTGTTCCCAAATCCCAAACACATCCACCGAACGCTTGGAATAGAATTTATACGCCGCCTGATTTGGGTCAGGGTCTAAGCCCATTTGCACCCCTTGCTGCTTGGCAAAAGCGTGTTGGGTGAAGACGCCATTCCACACTTCGTTGGAATATTCCACGTACACTTTTAAGGTCGGTTCAAGATTGGCTTGCACATACTCGGCAAAGCGACGGATGAAATCGTTACTCGCCGCATGAGGCATAGAAAACCACGGGTCGGCGTGCAAGCGATTGGCGAGTTCCACCATCACCTCCATCGGTGCGCCGCGAATCCCCTCAGCCCCCCCCCAAGTTTGTTGATCAATGCTGGCACGATCCTCCCACGCATACACCGGATTACGGGTAATACCGCTCATATTCATGAAACGGATGACGCGAAAATCTCGCATATACGTCAAATAATCCGGGTTAAAAATGATCTTGCTGGAATGCTGTTCAAATGACAGGTAATTTCCCGAACATTGTCCCGCCCCCGCCACACGCTGAAACGGGTTATTCGCACAAATGCCCCCCTGAGGCAAAATGCGAATATTGCGGATGGGGTTCGCTGGATTCGTTGCCAAGATAAATAAGGTTGCGTTTAACTCATTGTCTTTACCCGGATCGAGATTGATAATGTCACGTCCCAACACACCCTCGACTAAAGCGGCATCGTTACGGTAATCCAGCTTACCTTCGCCCTCATACAGCACAATGTACTGACCACTGGGAATCGTGCCCGCCGGTAATTTACTGGCAAAGCGCGTACCCGCTTGCCCACCTTGAGAAATCTTTTTGGGCCAACCGTTGCGATCGTACTCGATGTGCCCCTTGTTTAACTGCCGCGCCTCGCGGAATGGCAAGGACATTTTCATCAGATCAATGAACGGCACACTGGAATCATCATCCATGATTTCATTGGTATTCGTCCCCAATGCCGAATGGCTGTTATAGAACGCCTCGGCAGGTGTCATGGCTGCCAAACCCAATAGCAACATAACAACCAAAGCCCAGCGGCTTCCCCCTGAATGGCAAGTATTTATCATGATTAAGTAAACCCCATGTTATCGTAAGCAGCAGCACAAGCCTCGCACCAACACTGCCTTTTCCCCAATTCGTTATGCTTGGAAAACCAATATGTTCTTTAAGTTCCCTTTTCGCTATTATTCCATCCTTTTGCTGACAAGCGACTGAACCGGATCTTAATACCATGCAAAAGCTGATTATCGAAGGTGGCGTAACCCTAGACGGAGACGTAGAAATCTCCGGGGCGAAAAACGCTGTCCTGCCCCTGCTCGCTGCCACCTTACTGGCAGAAACCCCCATGACCATCCGCAATGTGCCACGCCTCAAAGACGTGTCCACCCTCGCGGCAGTCATCGCGGGCATGGGTGTTACCGTGGAAACGGACGAACACAACAATATCCACACCGACACTGCCACCATTCAGCATTTTGTTGCGCCGTATGATTTAGTACGCACCATGCGGGCTTCGATTCTGGTCTTAGGACCAATGGTAGCGCGTTACGGTAAAGCCGAAGTTTCCTTGCCCGGTGGTTGTGCGATTGGCTCACGTCCCGTCAACATTCACTTAAGTGGCTTAGAAGCAATGGGCGCAAAGATTGTGGTCGAGGAAGGCTACATCCGCGCTACCGCTAAGCGCCTCAAAGGTGCGAAAATCGTCATGGATATCGTGACCGTGACCGGCACGGAAAACTTGCTCATGGCGGCGGTATTAGCGGAAGGCACGACGGTTCTGGAAAATGCGGCGCGTGAACCGGAAGTGGTCGACCTTGCCAATTGCCTGATTGCGATGGGTGCTAAGATCAAAGGTGCGGGTACGGACAAAATCACCGTTGAAGGTGTCAGCAGCCTCAAAGGCGTCGATTACAGCGTACTACCTGACCGTATTGAAACCGGTACATTCCTTGCAGCAGCGGCATTGACCGGCGGGCGCGTGAGGACATTAAAAGCCGCACCTGATACACTCGATGCTGTACTGCACAAATTCACCGAAGCAGGTGCATTGGTCACGACCGGCGCGGATTGGATCGAAGTCGATATGCGGGATCGCACCCTGAAAGCGGTCGATATTCGCACCGACCCTTACCCCGCGTTTCCCACCGATATGCAAGCGCAATTCATGGCAATGAATACCGTCTCGCGGGGCATTGGGGTGATTGTCGAAACCATTTTCGAGAACCGCATGATGCACGTTGCCGAACTGATGCGCTTGGGAGCCAATATTCGCTTGGAAGGCAATACCGCTATCGTGGCGGGAATGCCTTACCTGAAAGGTGCGCCGGTGATGGCAACCGACCTACGCGCGTCCGCCTCGCTGGTGCTGGCAGGTTTGGCAGCGCAAGGCAAAACCACGGTGGATAGGATTTACCACACCGACCGTGGCTACGAACGCATTGAAGAAAAACTCTCCCGCTTGGGTGCGCGTATTCAACGGGTAAATGGATAAGCTTGTGAAACAGACACTGACCATTGCGCTCTCCAAAGGGCGCATCTTCAAGGATACCGCGCCGCTATTAAAAGCCGCCGGTATCGAACCTTTGGACGACCCCGAAACCAGCCGTAAACTGATCCTCGACACCAACCGTGACGATGTGAAAATTGTCATTATTCGCGCCACCGATGTGCCAACCTACGTGCAATACGGCGCGGCGGATTTGGGTGTGGCAGGCAAAGATGTGCTGATGGAACACGGTGGTCAAGACCTCTACGAACTGCTGGATTTGCACATCGCACGCTGCAAGCTGATGGTAGCAGGCTTCCCCGATCGCCCATTACCGACCACAGGATTAAAAGTCGCCACCAAATTTGTCAACTGCACCCGTCGCTATTTTGCCGAACAAGGTCGTCAAGTCGACATCATCAAGCTGTACGGCTCGATGGAACTTGCCCCACTGGTTGGCTTGGCTGATTGCATTGTGGACGTGGTGGACACTGGTAACACTTTACGCGCCAATGGCTTAACCCCACTGGAGCACATGGCAGACATTACGTCGCGCCTGATCGTTAACAAAGCATCCATGAAACTTAAGCACGCTCCGATTCGTGAGCTGATTGCCGAGATTCGGGTGGCTGTCGCACAGAGGAGCGCCTAATGAAATACCCAACCGACGACTTACGCATCACCGGTATGCACGAACTCACGCCGCCGGTAGAATTGCACCGTGAATACCCACTGAGCGAAACCGCCACCGAAACCGTGCATGACGCCCGCGAAATTGCACACCGCATCCTGCACGGTGAAGACGACCGCTTGCTGGTGGTGGTTGGCCCCTGCTCCATTCACGATGTGGATGCAGCAATGGAATACGCCGCGCGCTTAAAGCCCTTAAGTGATGTACTGAAAGATCAGTTGCATATTATCATGCGGGTGTACTTCGAGAAGCCACGTACCACGATTGGTTGGAAAGGCTTGATCAATGACCCGGATATGGATAACAGCTTCAACATTAACAAAGGCTTGCGCATGGCGCGTAAGTTATTGCTGGATCTGAATAATAGGGGAATGCCTGCTGCTACCGAATACCTCGACCTGATTAGCCCGCAATACGTCGCGGATTTGATAAGCTGGGCAGCGATTGGCGCACGCACCACCGAAAGCCAAGTACACCGCGAACTCGCTTCTGGCGTATCTTGCCCGATTGGTTTCAAAAATGGCACGTATGGCAACCTGAACATTGCGATTGACGCGATTGGCGCATCTTCCCGCCCGCACCATTTCCTTTCCGTCACTAAGGAAGGGCATACCGCGATTTTTGCAACCAAGGGCAATGAAGATTGCCACGTGATCTTGCGCGGTGGGCAAGAGCCGAATTACGATGCGAGCAGTGTTGCCGCTGCCGTAGCTGCATTGGAAAAAGCCAAGCTGCCGCCTTATCTGATGGTCGATTTCAGTCATGCCAATAGCTACAAAGACTACCGCCGCCAACCGGAAGTCGCCGCGAATGTCGCCGCGCAAATTGCCGCCGGTAACAAAGCCATTAGCGGTGTGATGCTCGAAAGCCACTTGGTGGAAGGCAACCAAAAAGCGGATGGCAAACAACGCGAAGAATTGGTTTACGGGCAAAGCATCACCGACGCTTGCATCAACTTCGACACCACCGAAGCGGTGTTGCGTCAGCTGGCGGAAGCGGTAGAAGCACGGCGTAAAAAATAGGAGTTAACACATGCTCAACATGACCGAATTAACCACCACCGCCAGTGATTTCTGGACTAAGTTGCAAGATCTGCTGGCGTGGGAAAGTGTCTCCGATGACGCGGTATTCAACACCGTCAATAACATCCTCAAGGATGTGCGCAAACGCGGCGACGCGGCGGTGGTCGAATACACTAACCGCTTCGACCGCATGAATGCAGGGAGTATGGCGGAATTGGAAATTCCTGCCGATCGAGTACAAGCAGCCCTAACCAACATCACGCCAGAACAGCGTACCGCCTTGGAAGCAGCGGCTGCTCGCCTACAGTCTTACGCCGAACACCAATTGCTGGATTCGTGGAGTTACACCGAAGCCGATGGCACGTTGCTGGGGCAACAAATCACCGCATTGGATCGGGTCGGTTTGTACGTCCCTGGTGGCAAAGCGGCTTACCCCTCTTCGGTGCTGATGAATGCCGTGCCCGCCAAAGTTGCTGGTGTGCCAGAATTAATCATGGTTGTCCCTACACCCGATGGTGAAGTCAACGAATTGGTGCTGGCAGCCGCCGCGATTTCCAACGTTGATCGTGTATTTGCCATCGGTGGCGCACAAGCCGTTGCGGCACTCGCTTACGGCACCATCACCGTGCCACAGGTCGATAAAATCGTCGGCCCCGGCAATGTCTACGTCGCCACCGCCAAACGCATGGTGTACGGCACGGTCGGCATCGACATGATTGCGGGACCTTCCGAAATCCTCGTGGTGTGCGATGGCAGCACCAACCCGGATTGGATTGCGATGGATTTGTTCTCCCAAGCGGAACACGACGAAGACGCACAATCCATTCTGGTCTGCCCCGATGCGGATTTCATCGCACAAGTGAAAGCCAGCATCAACCGTTTAGTGGAAGAAATGCCGCGCAAAACCATCATTTCCACCTCATTGCAAAACCGTGGGGTGCTGATTCAGGTGCAGGATATGGCGGAAGCGGTGAAGGTGGTGAACTATGTTGCGCCGGAACATTTGGAGCTTTCCGTGGAGAATCCGCGTGAAATGGCGACGCAAATCCGTCATGCAGGCGCGATTTTCATGGGACGTTACACAGCGGAAGCGGTGGGCGACTATTGTGCGGGTCCTAACCATGTCTTGCCGACTTCACGTACTGCACGTTTCTCCAGTCCGCTGGGGGTGTATGACTTCCAGAAACGCTCTTCCTTGATTGATTGTTCAGCAGACGGCGCTTCAACACTGGGTAAAATTGCCTCAGTATTGGCTCGCGGCGAGGGCTTAGTGGCGCACGCCCGTTCAGCCGAATATCGCATCAAAAACTAAGCGCTTCTGTTCATCATTTCCTCTCCAAAAGCCCCGCTTGTCAGGGCTTTTTTGTTCACTGTAAAAAGTTCGCCATAATTGCAAAAAATTTGTAGAAAACTTTCAGATCCTCTTTACATTAGCAAGTGCTAATATTATTATTATCCCATATTGAAACTTTCCAAAAACATTCGCTAGGAGATGAAATTATGAAACTGCAAACTATCGCTTTCGCTGCCCTGATCGCTTTCGCTGGTACTGCTACTGCTGACTTCACTGATGGTTTTGACAGCGGTTCTGCTACCGGTCAAGGCACTGGTCAAAGCACTGCTTCTACCAGCGGTCAAGGTACTGGTTACGGCACGGGTAACGGCGACGTGAACGGCTGGGGTCGTGGTAAAGGTGATGCTGACGGTGAAGTGGATTTCGCGATCACTTTCAAAGGCAAAGGTCGCACTAACATGGATACCGATATGGCTGCTAACGGCAAAGGCAACGGTGACTGGTACACTGCTGGTAACGGTTATGGCTATGGCAACGGCACTGGCAACGGTTACGGCTACAACAACTTTGCTGCTAACGGTGCTAACAACGGCTTCGCGCCAGCAATGATGGCTCCACAAATGCCAATGGCAATGCCTGCTGCACAAGCACCCGTTGCGGCTACTCCTACAGCGCCAGCCGCTCCTGCTGCTGCTCAATGAGACTAACGCAAGCATCACAGTTTGCTAAAAGGCATCCTTCGGGATGCCTTTTTTGGTTTATTCTCCGCACTTTTACCGTATTATCCCGCTTTTAGCCGCTAACACACGAATCCTGCATGAAGCTACCTGATATTCTAAAAGCCTGGCCACTGTACATTTTGCCGCACCACCTTATCTCCCGGCTGGTATTCCACCTAACCCGCATCCAATGCCCAACCTTGGTTCCCCCCGCCATCCGTTTATTCAGCAAGGTTTTTAAAGTCAATCTAGCGGAAGCAGTCAACCCTGATCCAGCGAGCTACCCAACCTTTAATGCGTTTTTCACCCGCCCACTGCAACCAGCCTTACGCCCAATCGCTGCGGGAGATCAGGTATTGGTCAGCCCAGTAGACGGGCGTATTAGCCAAATGGGTAAAATTGAAGTGGGGCGCATATTCCAAGCCAAAGGTCATGAATATTCTGCACTGGAATTGCTCGGCGGGGATGAGGTACGTGCTGCCCCGTTTATGCACGGTCAGTTCATGACCATTTACCTGTCCCCGCGTGATTATCACCGTATCCACATGCCACTCACCGGTACGCTGACCGAGCAGATTTATATTCCTGGACGGCTCTTCAGTGTGGCAGGGCATACCGTGCGCACAGTTCCGCGTCTGTTTGCCCGCAATGAGCGGGTAGTAGCCATGTTTGATACCCCGTTCGGCAAATTGGCAATGGTCTTGGTGGGGGCTATCAATGTCGCCGCCATCGAAACCGTGTGGGATGGGCTGGTCACACCGCCTCAAGGCTGGGGGGTCAAACGCCAAGTATTCTCCGCTATTACGCTGGAAAAAGGGGCAGAAATGGGGCGTTTCAACATGGGTTCTACCGTCATCTTATTATTGGAAAACCCCGATCTATTTTGGAATCAGGCACTTGGGGCTGACACGGCACTTCAATTGGGACAAGCATTAGCAGCGTTACCCGCAAAGGACTAAAGCGATGAAAACATATCAACAGGATTTTCTGGATTTTGCCATCAGACAAAGCGTATTGCGTTTCGGCGAATTTACGCTCAAGTCAGGGCGGATCAGCCCGTATTTTTTCAATGCAGGCCTGTTCCAAACCGGCTCTGCCATCTCACGCCTTGGTAAATTTTATGCGCAAGCGATTGTCGACTCTGGTTTGGCATTCGACATGCTGTTTGGTCCCGCCTACAAAGGGATTCCGTTAGCAGCGGCGACAGCGATTGCGTTGTATGAACACCACGGCAAAGATTACCCTTACGCATTCAACCGTAAAGAAGCCAAAGATCACGGCGAAGGGGGCACGATTGTTGGTGCTCCCCTGCAAGGGCGGGTATTGGTCATTGATGATGTCATGACTGCTGGCACTGCGATTCGTGAAGCAGCCGATATTGTCGCAGCTCAAGGGGCAAGCCTAGCGGGTGTCGCCATTTCACTCGACCGTCAGGAACGCGGCAAAGGAAAACAATCGGCTGTTCAGGAAGTAGAAGCCCTATACGGGATCAAGGTCATTAGCATCGTAGGCTTGCAGGAAGTTATCGACCACGTGGGCAGCAGCCTACACGACGTCGCCTTACTGGAAAAAGTACAAGCTTACCGCCGCGAATTCGGGATTTAAAACGGCATCTGCAATACCAAGGTCGATGACTCTCCACTAAGTCGGGAGGAAGTTTGTCTGCCAACCCCTATCTTTTGGTGTATTATATCTGCGGTATCATGTGTTTAGAATCCGTTTTGCAATGAAAAACATTAAATACACGCCAAATTAATGGAGTTCCACAATGTCTAAGCTAGTAGGCGTATTTGTTCTCGGAATACTGGTCGGTTGGTTAATCGAATGGATTTTTGTCCGGCTGTTTGTACCTAATCCCAAGAAAAAAGTTGAAGCCGCTCTGAACGCCAGTCGCAAAGAAAATGCCACACTGCAACAGCAAAACCGCGCCTTACAAGCGGAGCTAACGGCAGTAAAAACCCAGCAAACCGCTTCACCCCCCTCTCAAATAACTGTTGAAACCGTCGTCACCACTGAACCTGTCGTTACACTTGCGCCAGAAATCGCAACTGCCGACATTACAACACCACCAGTAGAAACGACCGTTGCTGAAGTAGCAACAGCAGTTACTGAAAGTGAAAATAACGACGATTTAACCAAACTTAGTGGCATTGGTCCAAAACTAGCCGAAGCCATGCAAGTCAAGGGTATCCGAAGCTATGCACAATTAGCCCTATTGAGTACGGATGATTTAAATGAAAAACTGGCACCTAGCGGTATTCGCTATAGCAAAGCAATCGCAGAGAGCTGGGCTAAGCAAGCAACACTTGCAGCCGCCAGTAATTGGAGTGAATTAAAAACGTATCAACAAACATTGAAAAGTTAACGACAATACTCGGAGCGGTTCATAATAACCGCTCCTTTTGACCAGATTGCGCGGCAAGCCCCGTCCTTCAGGGCGGGGAGGATAGCGCGGG
>CAYQTB010000042.1:0-22635 GCA_964420315.1 uncultured Thiothrix sp.
GTTTTGCAGAACCGGCTAAGCTTAAGCCTTCCGCTACGTGTGAACGCTTGGTGTAATCCTGATACGCAGGCAGTGCAATCGCCGCCAAGATACCGATGATGGCTACCACGATCATCAATTCGATCAGGGTGAAACCGGCTTGTGCTTTGGATTTCATGGTTTTCATACTCATTTTCGTCATTCCTTGTTGTTAGGATTAGTTGGGATTTTGTTGTCCTCAGACGTGAACATTAATGCAGGAGGCGTGCCAACGTGGAATGGGGTATTGACGGTTGATTTTTGGGGATAATCGGTGGTTTTGAGCGTGAAGTATGTCAGCTTGTGACAGCAAGGCGGGAGAATGTGACAGTGGGGCAAGATTGCGGTATCATGTAACTACCGATAAGTAATGGTTTTCTGTATGTGTAGAAAATTTGAATGGGATGAAACCAAAAATAAGCTGAACCTAAAAAAGCATGGCATTGATTTTGATACGGCTAGTTTTGTGTTTGATGACCCGCATTTTATCAGCGAACAAGACCGTGTGGTGGATGGCGAAGAACGTTGGCAAACGATTGGCATGGTGGGGGGCTTTATCATACTGATGGTTGCCCATACGGTGCGGGACAATGATGCCATTGAAATCATCCGTATTATTTCTGCACGCAGAGCAACACCCAAGGAGCAAAAGCGCTATGAACAGACAGCTTTCAGATGAACAAATAGCCATGCTAAAGGCATTAGCTGCGATGCCTGACGAGGCAATCGACCTGAGCGACATCCCCGAAGCAGGTGACGATGCTTGGAAAAACGCCGTGGTCGGCAAATTCTACCGTCCGATCAAAAAACAAGTCACGGTACGCATTGATGCGGACATTTTAGCGTGGCTGCAATCCGGCGGTGCGGGCTACCAAACGCGGCTCAATCAAGTGCTGCGCGAAGCGATGCTCAAGCAAGCCGCTTAGAAACGATCTTGACCCGCCTGCAAGTTAAGCAAGTCACGAATGCCTTTGGGGATGGAGCGTTGGTATTTGCTGGAAAGAGTTGCTGTATACATTTTGCGCTTCCTTGGTCTATGCGCTATAGCGTAAGAGTAATGTTCGGGGCAGGCAAATGCAAATAGCTTCACCCCTCATCCAACCCATACTTCTGAATCCGGTAACGTAACTGCCGGAACGACATCCCCAGCACCTCCGCCGCCTTGGTGCGATTCCAGCGGGTCTGTTCCAGCGCCCGCAAAATCAAATCGCGCTCCGCCTCCTCATCCACCGGATTCCATGCCGGTAACGCCTCTGCATCCCCTCTGCTTTTCTTCTCTTTTTCTTCAAGCCCCCCGTCGTTCCCTGAGCGAAGTCGAAGGGAAGAGTCTACAGGGTGAGGGGCAGCAATCGCATCAGCCGTTACCGTCGGCAATTGTAAATCATCCGGCTGTATCGTATGGTTATCACACAGTGTACTTGCCCGCTCCAGCACATTTTCCAATTCCCGCACATTTCCCGGAAACCCATACGCCGCCAACTCTTGCCGCGCCAGAGGCGACAACCGAATCGGCGGCATTTGCCAACGCTTAGCAATTTTCTGCAAGAAAAAATCCGCCAGGAGCAAAATATCCTCTTGGCGTTCGCGCAGCGGTGGCACTTTTAACTTGATTACATTCAAGCGGTAATACAAATCTTGCCGGAAATGCCCCGCCGCGACTTCGTGTTCCAGACTTTTGTGGGTCGCACTCAGAATCCGTACATCCACCGGAATTTCCTCCAAGCCCCCCACGGGTTTAACCGCACCCTCCTGAATCGCCCGCAGCAACTTGACCTGCATGGTCAGCGGCAAATCCGCGACTTCATCCAAAAACAACGTGCCTTTGTGCGCCGCTTGAAACAGCCCTTGCTTATCCGCCATTGCGCCGGTAAAGCTGCCTTTTTTGTGCCCAAAGAATTCGCTTTCCATCAAGTTTTCAGGAATCGCCCCGCAGTTCACGGGCACAAACGGCGCTTTGGCACGCGAACCTTGTTGGTGAATCTGGTGTGCGACCAATTCCTTACCACTGCCCGATTCGCCGTGGATGTAAACCGGCGCTTGGCTACGCGCCAGTTTGTGGATGGTGGCTTTGAGTTGCTGCATTGCTGGGGAATTACCCAAAATACTGCTGCTGTGGGTGTCGCTGTTGGTCTTGTCGTCGTTGGGTTGTTGCCCCTTGCCTGCCGACAGCTTCAGCGCGGTTTGGATCAATTCGCGCAATTTGGGCAAATCCACAGGCTTAGAGACGAAATCGTAAGCACCGGCTTTGAGGGCTTCCACCGCTGTATCCATGCTGCCAAACGCCGTAATCACCGCGACCGGAATATGCGGGTGATGCTTTTGCAGGTAACGCACAATGTCAATGCCGCTACCGTCGGGCAGCTTCATATCGGTTAGGCACAAATGCGGGTGATAATTTTCGATCTGGCTGAGAGCATTTTCCACGTTGCTTGCGGTGATGGTATCCAACCCCATGCGTAACAAGGTGATTTCCAACAATTCACGGATGTCAGGTTCATCATCAATGATGAGTACAGTTTGTTCAGTCATTTATCATTATCTTATGGTTTTAGCGATGATGCGCAAACACGAGGCGGAAACAGCTTCCACCCGACGCCAAAGCAACATAGTCCAAGGTTGCGCCATTGGTCAAGCACAGTTCGCGTGACATGAATAAACCCAAGCCGGTGCCTTGGGTACTGGTGGTAAAAAAGGGTTCAAACAGGCGTTGGCGCTGGGCTTCAGTCATGCCGCGTCCGTTGTCCATGACATTGAGCATGATGTCGCGGGTATGCGTCGGGTTGCCGCCGTGAATATCGAGTTGTAAATACTTGGGGTCATCGTGCGCGTATTTGTAGGCGTTGCTGCACAAGTTCCAGATGATTTGGTGCAAATGCGCGGGGTCGAATTCGATCACCGTGTCCGCTGGTTCAATGAACAAGTTCATTTGATCGTCACGCAATTTGTTTTGCAGTAGGAAGTCT
Organism: uncultured Thiothrix sp.; assembly: GCA_964420315.1. Lineage (GTDB taxonomy): Bacteria > Pseudomonadota > Gammaproteobacteria > Thiotrichales > Thiotrichaceae > Thiothrix. The sequence goes on from CAYQTB010000042.1 coordinate 2,982, forward strand.
TTGCGGAATTCGTGTAGCCACAGTTTGAGGGCGAGGCGCTCGCGGTTGGGCGTTTTTTTGCGGGAGAGGTTGAGCACGCTTTCGATGGTCAGATTCATCCGGCGGGCATTGGACTGGATAATTTGCAGCAAGCGTAAATCGGCTTTATCCAAATTCTGTGATTCCCCCATGAGTTGCGCGGCGTGGCTGATGGCGCCTAAGGGATTGCGGATTTCGTGGGCAATGCTGGCGGTTAATTGCCCTAGCGAGGCGAGTTTGGCGCTTTGCAATTTTTCGCGCTGTTCGGTGGTGTCTTCCAGATTAATCATGGTCGCGCGGCGCGATTGGTTGCCCAGTTGGGAAAACCGCGCTCGCATTTCGGTGGTGTTTTGGTGACGTACATCAAAACTGGCAATACGCGGGCAAATCGTGTGCAGCCAGTGTTGCAGGTGATGATCCAGTTCGGGGGCGAATTGCTGTAGCGGTTTGCTGCGCCAGTTGCCGGGTTGCCCTAGCATATCCCACGCGGATTCGTTCATGTGGCGGATCGCGCCGGAACCTTCCACCACTACAATGCCGGATTCGAGCTTATCCAAGATGGATTGGTTGAGCTGCGACAAGTTGGCAAGGTCAACCCCCCGACGTTGTGCAAGGGAGGCAACCGCGCTGGTTTTACGAATCCAGCGATTGCTGGCGAGGCTGATCAGCAAAATAAACAAGGCAATCAAGCCGCTGTGCATGACGCTGCTGGATTCGGCAACATGCTGATTTTGCAACCAGATTTGCATGGCAACCAACGCCATGCCCGTGAGTGTTGCCAGCATGACCGATACGTGACCGGGGTTGCCAAGGTGGGGAATCAGCACGGGAATAATGAGTAAAATTCCAAAGCCCGCTTCCACTCCCCGGCTGGAATACAACAGCCCTAGCAGCAAGCCAATGTCGAGCAACACAAATAGCACGGTTTGCACGGACAAATCCGGCCATTGGAAATAAGAGGCAAGGTTACTGATGACTGCCAAAAACAAGTAAGCGCCGGTTAGCCATGTAAACAAGTTATAGTCGTGCTGCCCCAGTTTGATATTGCCATCTGCCATCACCAGTGCCACCAGTAGCGCACCTGCAAGGGTGAAGCGGTAGACATGGTAGAGGCGTAGTAAATTCCACGGGTCTTCGTGTAAAAAGACCGGGCTTAGCTTTTCGTCAAGTGTTGTTGCGCGTGTTCCAGGCTGCAAAAGTGTTTCCCCCCTTGGGAAATCGCTTCAGGTTCCGGGACATGCAGGCCGCAGTGTTCGCAGCGTACCATGCGGGTATTGGTTGTGATTTTCCCGGACGATTGTTGGTGTTTTTGTTTCAGGCTTTGCCTACGTTGCCAAGATTTTAACAGAAGGAAACCGACTACTAGCAAAACAAGGATAAAAATAATGCGAGACATGATGCGTTACAGCCTTTTCAGGTATAGTCTTTGACTTAACTACCTTAACGTTTTATGACACCGTGCAAAAGAAAAATCAGACATTACGCATCGCTTTAGCCCAATTGAACGTGTGTGTGGGGGATGTGCAAAATAATCTTAGTCAAGTACAAGTCGCTATCCGTCAAGCGCGGGAACAGCAGGTTGACTTGATTGTCTTTCCCGAACTGGTCTTGGCGGGGTATCCGCCGGAAGACTTGCTGTTTCGCCCTGACTTCTTGGCGCAAATGCAGACCGGCGTGGAAAACTTGGCAGCAGAAACGGCAGGCATCACGGTGATTGTGGGAGCGCCGTTGCGTCGCGGTGCGGCGTTGCACAATATGGCGTGCGTGTTGCGCGATGGGCAGATTGTCGCGGAATACAGCAAGCAATGTTTGCCCAACTACCGCGTCTTTGATGAAAAACGTTATTTCACGCCCGGTGCGCAATCCTTGGTGGTTGAGGTGGCTGGCGTTAAGGTTGGCATCCTGATTTGTGAGGATATTTGGGAGGATGCGCCCGCTCAAGCGGCGGTGGCAGCAGGGGCGGCGGTGCTGTGTGTGTTGAATGCGTCGCCGTTTAGTGACGCTAAGCAGACGCAACGAGCGGCATTGCTGCAACGGCAGGCGGCTAATAATCAATGCCCACTGGCGTATGTAAATCTGGTCGGTGGGCAAGATGAGCTGGTGTTCGATGGCGATTCCATGTTGTTGGATGCGGCGGGAACTATCGTGTTTCGGGCAGAGGCGTTTGCGGTCGGCGTGTTTGTGCGGGATTGGGAAATTACGCTTGATGCTGTAGGAGCCAGCGATGTTGGCGAGCGCTTGCAGGGCAAGCTCTTACAGAATGATGCGCTTATTTATCGTGCGCTAACGACGGGTATCCGCGATTACGTCCACAAAAACGGGTTTTCCGGTGTGTTGTTGGGTTTGTCGGGTGGGATTGATTCCGCCTTGGTGTTGGCATTGGCGGTGGATGCGTTGGGGGCGGAAAATGTCGAGGCGGTGATGATGCCGTTTCATTACACCTCCGGCATGAGTCTGGAAGATGCGCAACAGCAAGCCGCGTGGCTGGGGGTGCGTTACCGTAATATACCAATTGCGTCGATTTATGACACTTTCACGACCCTGTTAGCACCGGAATTTGGTGATCGCCCTGTGGATGTGACCGAGCAGAATTTGCAAGCGCGGATTCGCGGGGTGTTGCTGATGTCGTTGTCGAATAAATTGGGCAGTTTGTTGCTGTCTACCAGCAATAAGAGCGAGAGCGCGGTGGGGTATGCCACCTTGTACGGCGATATGGCGGGGGCGTTTTCACCGCTGAAAGACGTGTACAAAATGCAGGTGTACGCACTGGCGGCATACCGCAATACTTTGGGGCAGGCGATTCCGCAGCGGGTGATTGAGCGCCCACCCTCTGCTGAACTCGCGCCGGGGCAGGTGGATCAGGATTCGTTGCCACCGTATGCGGTGTTGGATGCCATTTTGCGGCGTTTCATCGAGGGTGATGAGGCGCTTGAGGATATTATTGCCAGTGGATTCGATGCGGCAACCGTGCGCCGCGTGGTGAATCTGGTACTATTGAGCGAATACAAACGGCGGCAGGCAGCACCGGGTGTGCGCATTAGCGGGCGCGGCTTTGGTAAGGACTGGCGTTACCCGATTACCTCTGCTTGGCGTAAAAATTTACCTTTCAACCCCCAAAGGAGTGAGCATGAAGCTGATTCAGGCGATTATTAAACCGTTCAAATTGGACGATGTACGCGAAGCCCTAACCGAAGTAGGTGTCACTGGGATGACTGCCAGTGAAGTCAAGGGTTTTGGGCGGCAAAAAGGTCACACCGAGTTGTACCGTGGTGCGGAATACGTGGTTGATTTTTTACCCAAGGTGAAGCTGGAAATCGTGGTCAAGGAAGAAGACGTGGATACCGCGATTGAAGCGATTCAAAAAGCGGCACACACCGGCAAGATTGGTGACGGTAAAATTTTTGTGTTGCCGGTGGAGCAGGCTATCCGTATTCGCACCGGCGAAAGCGGACGGGATGCGGTATAAATAACCTACCGCGTCATCTGCAACTGGTGGAGGGTTCGCAGACGGAGTGCTTGCAGCGGGTACAATGCCTGCTGCCTGCGGCAGGTGTGGTGTTTTGGCTGACGGGGAGTGCGCTCAAAAAAGCGCATACCTTGTTGGGGCAGGAATGCGATGCGCTGGTGTTTGATGCGCATAGCGGCTTTGAGGTGAATGCGTTTGCGGCAGTCAGTGGCACCTTGCGTGGTGGTGGCACGTTGTTTTTGCTGATACCGCCGTTGGATGTGTGGGCGGCTTTTCCTGATCCTGATTATCGGCGGTTTATTCCTTATCCTTATCAGCCGGAAGACGTGCGTGGGCGGTTTTTGCAGCGCTTGGTGAGGATGTTGTCGCGTCGGTCGGGCTTCAGTCCGACAACTCCAACCTTCAGTGAAAAAGCTGTCGAGCGGAAGCCCGACCTACAGCAGGTTGTTATGCAAACAATTCTGCAATCTGAGGTTCCCGTGGTGCTGACGGCGGATCGCGGGCGTGGTAAATCGGCGGCTTTGGGCATGGCGGCAAGTCAATTACAGGCGATGGGCAAGCGGGTGCTATTGACTGCACCGTCACGGGCGACGGTGGCAACGGTATTCAAACACGCGGCATTGCCGCCTTCATTTTTTGCCCCCGATGATTTGCTGCAAACCCTGCCGCAAGGTGATGTGTTGTTGGTGGATGAGGCAGCGACCATTCCGGTTTCCTTGCTGTTGAAGATGCTGGAACATTACCCGCGTTGTGTATTTTCCACGACTTTGCACGGGTATGAGGGCAGCGGGCGTGGATTTTTACTGCGCTTCCAAAAAGAGCTGGATGCATACGCTCCTGATTGGCAGGCGGTGCGTTTGCAGCAGCCGATCCGCTGGGCGGAAAACGATCCGCTGGAACGGTTTATCAATCAAGCGTTGTTGTTAGATGCAGAGCCTGCTGTTGTTCCCTTCGACTGCACTCAGGAAGCGCATTATCATTGCCTTAACCGTGACGAACTTGTCCACAACGAACCGCTGCTCCGTCAACTATTCGGCTTGCTCATTACGGCTCACTACCAAACTCGCCCCTCCGATCTGCGCCAGATGTTGGATGCGCCCGATATTTCTATCCACGTTCTTGAACAACAGGGTGTGATTGTGGCAGTCGCGCTGCTGTCTCGTGAAGGTGGGTTGGATGCGGAACTGACTGCGGCGATTCACGCGGGAACGCGCCGCCCGCACGGACACCCCGTGCCGCAAACGCTCACCTTTCACGCGAAAATCCCTAGGGCAGCGGAGCTTATTTGCGAACGGGTGATGCGGATGGCGGTGTACCCCAGCCTCCAAGGGCGGGGGTTAGGGGCGCAATTGCTGGAACATCTGCGGCATTATGCCAGCCATAAAGGCGCAGATTACATCGGTGTCAGCTATGCGATGACCCCCGCGTTGCTGCGCTTTTGGGAACGTGCCGGATTCACGCTGGCACGGGTTGGGCATCGGCAAGATACTGCCAGTGGTAGCCGTTCCGCCGTGCAGATTTTCGGTTTGACCGAGGCGGGGCGACAATTGTGTGCCTTATGCCAACCACCACAGCAACAATAAGCCGAATAAAATCCGGTAAACGCCAAAGATGCGGAAGGTAAAACGCTCTAAAAATCCGATAAACACTTTCATGGTGAGGTAGGCCACCACAAACGCCACCACAAATCCAACGATCAGTGGCGTAAAACTGGTGGTGGCAAATTCCTCATAGTGTTTCAGCAGGGAATAGCCGGAACTCGCACCCAATACCGGCAATGCCAGCAAAAAGGAAAATTCGGTGCTGGATTTACGATCCAAGCCCGCCAACATGCCGCCGATAATGGTTGCCCCAGCACGACTAGTACCCGGCACGAGCGCGAACAATTGCGCAAAGCCTACCCATGCGGCTTGGGTATAGCTGAGGTCTTCCATGTTTCTGACCCGCTGCACGTCTTCGCGGTAAAAATGTTCGACGATCAGGAAAATAACCCCTCCAATAATAAACATCCACGCCACGATATGGGGGTTAAACAGGCTTTCGATGGTATCGCTAAATAAAAAGCCGACGGCAGCAAGGGGCAGAAACGCGATGAATACTTTCACCCACAAGGTGAAATAGCGCGAATGAAATTTCTCGGTGTAACTGGCGATGACTGCAAAAATAGCCGCAAACTGGATAATGATTTCAAACGCGGTGTGTTGGGCATTGCGATCAATGCCCAGCCAGTCGGATACCACGATCATGTGCCCGGTGGAGGAAACGGGAAGGAATTCGGTGATGCCTTCGACAATACCTAAAATGATGGCATGAAAAATATCCATGAACAGGTCTTCCTAATGGTTTTATAAGTGATGTTGACGGTTGGCAAGTCTAAAGCCTTCCAGTGTTGGGGTAAATCCTTTGCTGAAAGCGATGACTTTGAAGCGTTCCCCCATTTCGGCGGGCAGGCTTAGGGTGCGTACTTGTTGGGCGAGTTTATATTGGTTAGCCGGGTTGGTTTCCAAGGCGTGGATGAACACCGTTTCCAGACCGCTGTTGGCGAGGAACATCGCCTGGGTGGTGTAGCCTGCCAATGCCAAGCCCGCATCCAGCCCCGCATTTGCGACAGCGGTGAAATCCACGCTCGCGGTAATGTCTTGCAAGCCGGGGTAAATCAATGGATTATCGTGTACCCGATGCTGGTAATGGCAAATCAGCGTGCCGGTATTACGTTCAGGACGGTAGTAATCCGCCGCCTCGTAACCGTAATCAATCAGCACTAGTGCGCCAGCCTCCAGCGTAGCCGCCATGCTTTGCATCCAAGCGGGCAGGGCGGGGTTGTACTCAGAGGTGTAATCGCCCACTACGGCGACTAACGTGAAACCATCGTCTTGTTGGGTGACGTGACGAATCACTTTTTCGCCATTAACCAGCGTAAACAATTCGACAGGCATGGCATCCAGCACCTCATTACCGACGATTACACCGCGTAGTCGGGTTGCTGGCAAACGATCCAGCCATTCCACCCGTTCTAGCAAATGTGGCACGTGTTGTTGCAAGGTTTGGCGTTGGCGGTCGCGCAATTCTGGGCTGAGATCCAAAATGCGGTAACGGGTGGGTAGGCAATGAATGCTTTCTAGGTGTTTGAGCATATCCGCTGCCATGATGCCGCTGCCCGCACCCAGTTCCAGTATGTCGCCGCCGTCCAGTTCGGTCAGCACTTGCGCACATTGATTGGCAAGGCATTGTGAGAACAGCGGGGAAATTTCCGGTGCGGTGATGAAATCGCCATCCTTACCGATTTTGCGCAAACCTGCGACGTAATAGCCTAAACCCGGTTCATAAAGTGCCATTTGCATGAAATCGCGGAAACGAATACTGCCGCCATTGTCGCTAATAGCAGTGCGAATCCGAGCGGCGAGTTCACTACTGTGCGCCAATGCCTCGGCGGAAGGTGTGGGTAATGTGTCGGTGAAGCGCATGTCGGGTTATGATGGTGAAAAACGTAAAGCTTAACAGAAGGTATGGCATGGCGACATTACAAGGCAAAGTAGCACTACTCACTGGCGCAGCCCGCCGCATTGGCGCAGAAATCGCCCGCACGCTCCACGCGGCTGGTTCAACGGTTGTTATCCACTACCGCCATTCCGCCGTCGATGCCGAACAATTGCAAGCCGAACTCAATGCGCAACGTGAAAACACCTGCTTTTTAGTGCGCGGCGATTTGCTTGACATCGCCAGCATCCCCAATTTAATCACGCAAACGCTTGAACAAGCGGGCAGACTCGATATTCTGGTGAACAACGCCTCATCGTTTTACCCAACCCCCTTAGCCAGTGTGACCGAACAGCAATTTGATGACCTGATCGGCACAAACCTAAAAGCACCGCTCTTCATGGCACAAGCCGCCGCACCGTATTTACAAGCCAATCAGGGCTGCATGATCAATATGGTCGATATTCACGGAATGCGTCCCTTGCAAGGTTACGCCGCCTATGGCACTGCCAAAGCCGGTTTACTGATGTTAACCCAAGTGTTAGCGCGAGAATTAGGGCCAGACGTGCGTGTGAACGGCATCGCTCCCGGCGCAATCTTGTGGCCGGAAATGCCTGATAACCATGCGATGCACACCGAAATTCTGGCAAAGACTGCCCTAAAACGTGAGGGCAGCCCTGGCGATATTGCTAAAACCGTGCTGTTTCTGGTGCGTGATGCGGATTACATCACCGGACAAGTAATCCCCGTTGACGGGGGGCGCTTGCTCAACCATTAGCACAATGCTTAAGCCGCGTACAAATGCCCCGGATTCAACCCTAGCTTGGTTTGCTTGTGGAGGATTTCCAGCAACACAATCACGCGCTCTTCACCGTCGTATTTTTGGAAAACGGCTTCTAAGCCCCGGAAAGGTCCTTCGGTGATAATCACCTTGTCACCGGCACGATAGCGATCAAGGTCGATGGAGCGTTCGCTGAACAGGGCTTCCTGCGCTTTCAGGGAGGCAATAAGCTCGTCAGGTACACGCGCTGGTTCCAGCCCAAAGCGGACAAAGCTGCTAATGCCGGTGGTTGAGCGGATAGGCGCCCAATTGTCGTTTACCCCGTCATCGAGATGAATGAACATGTAACGCGGGAATAAGGATTCGATTTTGGTGATGACTTTGCCACGCTGGGTGCGTAAGCGCTTAGCCAAGGGACGGTAGACTTCGTAACCTTGGTTACGGAGATGGAATTCTGCGACTTCATCTTTATGCGGTCTACTGGTTAGCAAAAACCAGTTTCTAGCCATTGCGACACTCATGTTTGATACCTTTAGTAAGCCCAACTAAACCGTTCAGTAGCGCTACACTTGCCAAGCCTCCGAGCTTGATGTGTGTTATTATCGCGTTACGTTGCGCTGAGTCTATTCGATACAGTACTGAGTTCAACCCCTATTTTCATATAAAATATCTATCAATAATTCAATATCATTAATGAGTGCTGAACCAAATAAGGGCAAGTTACATGATAAATCATCAAGATAGGCTGATAAATGCAGTAGGATTATCACGCTATTACAGCGAGTACTGCGCCGTAAATAATTTGGACGTGGTATTAGATAAAGGCGAAGTGTTGGGCTTGTTGGGACCAAATGGTGCAGGCAAGTCGACTACCATGCAACTGTTGACCGGCAATCTTGCCCCTAGCACGGGTGAAATCCAAGTCAACGGCATTGATTTATTGGATGAACCCCGCAAAGCCAAACAGCAACTTGGCTATTTGCCGGAACAGCCGCCGGTGTACCGCGATTTGACAGTGAGTGAATACCTGCATTATTGCGCCCGTTTGCGTAGCGTACCCGCTGCACAGTGTCAGCAATCGGTAGACTACGCCAGTGAGCGTTGTGGTTTACAGGCGGTTGCTAAACGCTTGATTGGCAACCTTTCCAAAGGGTTTCGGCAACGGGTGGGGATTGCACAAGCTATTTTGCATAACCCAGCGGTAGTAATTTTGGACGAACCGACGGTGGGTTTAGATCCGATTCAAATTCGCGAAATCCGCAGTCTGATCCGCGAATTGGGTAAGGAACACGGCATTATCTTGTCCACCCACATTTTGCCGGAAGTGCAGGCAGTGTGTGATCGGGTGCAAATTCTTAATCGGGGCAAAACGGTGTTTAACGGTACGTTGGATGGGGGGGAGTCCTTGGAAAAAGTATTTTTCGACCTGATTTTTCGCGAAGAAGCGTTGGGTGATGCGCAGCAGGAGGTGGCAGCATGAGGGCTATTTGGGTCATCGCCAGTACCGAGTTTCGTCGCATGTTCGTGTCGCCGTTGGCTTGGAGCATGTTGGCGGTGGTGCAGTTTATTTTGGCGTGGATGTTTTTGCTGGGGGTAAATGAATACACTTTGCAATCGCAAGCCAATGCCGTGGGGGCAGAGGATATGGCAGGGATTAGCGAAGCACTGATTCCGTTTTTGTTTTCGACCGCCGCGTCGATTATGTTGGTGGTCACACCGTTGATCACGATGCGCTTGTTTGCCGAAGAGCGCATGAATCAAACCTTGATTTTGTTGACCTCTTCGCCGGTTTCCAATACACAAATTGTGTTGGGTAAGTATTTAAGTGTACTGGGGTTCGTGGTGCTGTTTGTCGCACTGGTGGCATTGATGCCGCTGTCACTGGCGTTGGCAACTCCGCTGGATTGGGGGCAATTAGCCGCCGCCAGCTTAGGGTTGCTGTTGTTGTTGGCGGCGTTTGCCGCAGCAGGTGTGTTTTTGTCGTCCTTAGCGCGGCAGCCGGTGATTGCCGCAGTGACGACATTTGGATTTTTGTTGCTGTTGGACGTGTTGTATCAGTCGGGGAATGCGCAAGGTTCGGCGAGTGAATTGTTTGTGTATTTGTCGGCATTCGGGCATTTTTTGTCGTTTGCCAGCGGTATGTTTAATAGCAGTGATCTGACGTATTACGGGCTGTTTATTGCGGGGTTTCTGATTTTGACCATCCGCAAACTTGATAATGATCGGTTACAAGGGTAAGCAGCCATGAAAATGACGAAAACGTCCCACCGTTGGCTTGGGCTGCACAATGCTATTTTTTATCTGTTAGTGGTGTTGGTGATTGGGCTATTGGGTTTTTTGAGCCGCGAATTCTCGTTTGTGGCGGATTGGACTCACAGTGGTCGCAATAGCTTGTCTGCGCCGACGCAAACCTTATTGAAAAATCTGGATCAACCGTTGGCATTTATTGCCTACATTCCTGATAACCCGACCTTACGGACGCAAGTGAAGGATTTGGTGGCGAAATACCAGCGCGTGAAACCGGATACCACGCTGGAATTTGTGAACCCTGATCTTGATCCCGCCCGGGCGCAGCAAGATGGGATTGAGCACTCTGGGCAGTTGGCGATTCATCTGGGGGATCGCAGCGAGGTGATGGATGCTGCCAGTGAGCAAACCATTGGCAATGCGATTCAGCGCATGAGCCGGGGCGGTGAACGTTTGGTGGTGTTTTTAGAGGGGCATGGTGAACGCCAACCCTTGTCGTCCGAGTCCACTGGCATGTCGCAATGGGTGGCGCAATTGCAACGCAGCGGGTTTTTGGTGCAACCGCATCATTTGGTGCGCACCCAGTCGATTCCACAGAATGCCAGTTTTGCGGTGATTGCTGCGCCGCAACAGGATTTTTTACCCGGTGAAGTCGCGGTATTGAAAACTTATGTGGAACAAGGCGGCAATTTGTTGTGGTTGCAAGACCCCGGTGGGTTGCGTGGGTTGCAAGCGTTGGAGGAATTGCTGGGTGTACAAATTCACACCGGTACGGTGATTGATGCCAATCAGGATTTGCAAGCGATGTTGGGGATTAATCACCCAGCCGTTGTGCCGGTGGTGGATTATGGGCGTTCGGATCCGGTCAGTAAACTGGCAGGCAAGCAAACCCTGTTCCCATTCGCAACGATGGTGGCGCGTGACCCGCAAGCCGGTACGAAACCGGGGGCGCTTATCTGGGAAGCGGAGGAGTTTCTGTACACTTTACCCGCGAGTTGGTTGGAAAGCAGCGGGGTATTGGAAGGCGCGGTGAAGTTTGACGAGGACAGCGATGATCGACCGGGTCCCGTGCCGCTGGGCGTGAGTTTGGTGCGACAGTTGGGAGTGGCGCAGGAGTTGGTCGCTGAGCGCAGTCGCAGCGAGCAGCGGGTTGTCGTCATGGGCGATAGCGATTTCATGCTGAATAGTTTCATTGGTCAGGGGGCAAATTTGGATCTTGCCAGCAATATTTTCAACTGGTTGAGTGCTGATGACAGCCTGTTAAAAGTGCCGGTGATTCGCGCCCCCGATACGCAATTGGCATTGAGTGAAACGGCTGGTGCGGTGTTGGGTACGTTCTTTCTGTTTGTTTTGCCGCTGGGCTTGTTGGCAGCAGGGTTGTGGATTTGGTGGCGCAGACGGAGACGTTGAGATGAGTAATGTGACACAAACGCGGCGCTGGGTATTAAACCTTGCCTTGTTGGTGCTGGTGGGGGGCTTAGGGGCGTTGGTTTGGTGGCAAATGCAGCAACCGCTTGCCCAGCCGGAGACGTTATTGCGCCTGAAACGGGCAGATATTACCCGTGTGACGATTACCCGCGAATTGGGGGGGGCTACGCCAGAGGTGATTCGGCTGAAGCGTGACGGCGAGCGTTGGCGGATGCTGGAGCCGCAACCGCTTGCTGCTAATGCAACCCGCATCAGCCAGTTATTTACGTTATTGGATGAATCTGTGCTCGCCAGCTATGACGCGACCGGTAAAGATCTCAACCAATACGGTCTTGAGCCGGGCATGGCTAGCTTGGCGTTTAATGATGAAATGTTGGTGTTTGGGATGGAAAACCCTATCTCCCGCAAGCGCTACCTGTTGCATGAGGGCAAGATCAAATTGGTGTCAGAGGCGGTATTTGGTTTGCTGACGGGCGAGGCGATGGCCTTGGTGGCGAATAAACTTGTGCCAGAAGGACGCACGGTTAAGGCAGTGTCGCTACCAGACGGTTTCGATGCCAGTGTGGCAGGGTTGCTGCAAAAATGGCAATCCGCTGATGCGCTGCGGGTTGAAACGTATGCGGGTGAGCCGAGTAAGGGCAGGATTGTGTTGACGTTGGATGATGGGGATAAGCTGACGCTGGATTTGTTGTCAGATGATGGTGAACTTATCTTGGCTGATATTGTCTCAGGTGTACGTTACGTATGTGCCGAGACACAGCGCAAAATTTTGTTACCCCCAAAATAGTCTGCTGCGATATTTATCGAAATAAACTGGTGTGAAATTGTCAATAAAGCTGTATAATCGTACTGGGATTGGAACTGATCAATACTGATCGTGGCGCATTCGGGCAAACTCACGGGCAAGCACTATGAAATACACAGCATCACTTTTCAGCGTTCTGGCGTTGGTCGTCACACTGACATCGCCAGCACATAATGCTTTCGCAAATGACGTTAAAACAGTAACTTCCGGCGAATCATTCACTGAAACCACTGCCGAACCCCGCGTTATCGGCAAGGTGTCGTACATACTGGGTCAGGCGGATATGATTTTGCCGGATGGGTCTGTGACCGCTATCACAAAACAAACAAAAATTCTTGAGGGAAGTAAAGTTTCGGTAAAAGACCGCAGTAAATTGAATTTGCTGATGGTCGATGGTGCTATCGAAAAGTTACCCGCCAACAGTACCTTGGTGTTTGCTCGCTACTATTACGATCCGGCTAATCCCAAGGCCACCGAAATTCGCAAAGAACTCATTGAGGGCGAGGTTACCAGCAAAACCGGGGTCGGTGGGGCTGAGGCAAAAGAACGTTACCGTTTGAATTCACCACTGGCAGCGATTGCAGTCTTGGGTACGGAATACACCGTCAGCGTGGATGCCGGTGAAACACGCGTGGTGGTGGTGGAGGGTATTATCTCAATGGCTAAACTGGGGGGCAGTTGCCAACGCGCTGCTTTCGGTGCTTGTGCGGATGGCGAACAGCTTGCGGCAAATCAGCGTGGTCTTGCCTTGGTAGTACGTAAAGATCAGCCGCGACCTGTGCTGATTCCGGCCTCTGCACCGCCGGCAACGAAGAATACCACCCCAGCAGTATCGTCTAAGGAAGAGCAAGCTAGGGAGGAAGCCGCTAACAAAAAAGCAGAGGAAGAAGCCGCTGCTAAAGAAAAAGAAGCGAAGGTAGCGGCTAGCAAAAAAGCGGCAGAAGAGGCAGTGGCTACTAAAGAAAAAGAAGCGGAGGTAGCGGCTGACAAAAAAGCAGCGGAAGCAGCAGCGGCTGCCAAAGAAAAAGCTGCGGAAGTAGCCGAGTCTAAAAAAGCCGACAAGCAAGCAGAGGCTCTGGCTACTGCCAGTACGTCTGTTACCCAGTCGGAAGAAAAGTCCAGCGATAAAGGGAACGACAAAACCACGGTGAAAGCAACCGTTGCGCCGCTGGCAGAAAACACCACTGATAAAAAAGCGGTTGAGATCGCAAAGAAGGTTGATGAGCGCGATCCTCTTGTGGAAATAAAAGCAGAAGCTAGTGTGGTCGCGCCTGCTGTGGTAGCGATGCAACCTAAAACCCCTGTGGTTGTCGTTGAGACTTCCGCGCCTGCGGTGACAGTAGCCCCTATTATGGTGGCGGAAGCACCTAAAGCAGCGGGTAATTTAGAAAGTACCACGCCCAGTAGTTTGGTTACACCTTCGGGACAAGCGCCCCTTGCTACAACGACGCCATCTAGCACACCTTCTACCACGTCTTCTGCCACTAACCCGATGAGCTTGGTGTCGTCGGGTTCCAGTGCTGGTGCTGGCTTATTGTCTGGGTCAACTGGGGTGAGCCTCGGTGGTGTGTTGGAATCTTCCACCGGCAGTGCGTTACTGGAATCGTCCGCAGGTAGCGCTTTGAGCGGCGGTTTAATCGCAACGCCGCTGGGCACACCGTTGGGAGGTACTGCTACCGATTTGGTTGAGTCTGCGGTCAAGACAGAAAGTACGGTCACAACCGATGAAGGCGAGGTGATTGCAGCCTTGACTCTGCCGCCAGTGGTCGAAACACCAGTGGTTCCGGTAACGCCTGCACCAACCCCTGCTTTAGCACCGGTACGCTGGGGTAAATATGACCCTGCTGCAGTGGTGGATGGGGTGACGCTGGGCGATCAAATCAGCAGCCAGTACGAGCAAATCATTGCGGCTGCCACTGCGGATTCTTACCGCATTGAGCGGCTGAAGGGGGCAAGTGCTACGTTGCCAGAGCAGCGCGATGTTGCTTTTGCCTTGGGCAGCTACGAAGCAAATGTGCGTAATGCCACCACAGGTGTAGCAACAGCAGCAACGCTCACGGATGCAACATTGAATGTCAGTTCAGTACGCAATACGTATGATACCGGTTTTACCTTGAATTCCCCAGTTTATACCGGTGCGGTAAGAGCTACGGGGACATATTCGGCAATTGATGGTATTTTAAAAGACGATGGTGCAAACCCTCAAACCACCATTAACGGTGGGGTGGGTGTGTTGGGCGGTGTCACAGGAGCCGCTTATACTTTCACGCATCAGATTGATGCCATTTTAAGCGCGGATGGTGCATTGAATTGGACGGGTACGGTCATTGGGGATTAAACTCAGTGGACGGCTGCCGGTGTTGTTTGGTACCGCAGCCGTTTTATTGTTAACACACTACTACGACCCCTTGCAGGTATACAGCAGTTGGCAAACCCGTGTTTGGAATGCTTACCAACGTTGGGGCGTCGATGTGGTTAAGCCGAAAGATCCATTGGTGTTCGTGGTACAGATTGATAATCAGAGCATTAAATTTGTTGAGGAACAATACGGTGAAGGGTGGCCTTGGTCACGCCAACGTTATGCCGATTTATTAAAAATCCTGTTTGAAGACTATCAAGTCGGTGTTGTCGGGGTGGATATTGCCATGCCGTATACCCGCGATACCGAGGGCAATGAGGCTTTATTAGCCTTGTCACAGCAATACCCTTTGGTATTTCCACAAGCTTTCGATTTCTCGCCACCGAAAAATGCGTTGGTGACAGGTAAAATTTCCCCTGGCATTGTACCCACTGAGGCGATGGCAAACGCGGTGTTGCCTGAGGCGAACGGTTACGCAGGGCTAAATAATCAATTGGTGAAAACCCAATGCACTGGGCATGTAACACCGATCAAAGACCCCGTGTCGGGCATGGTGACGCGAGTGCCGCCGCTGATTCGGTATGCAGGGCGGCTTTACCCCATCTTGGCACTGGAGATGTTGCGTTGCCAAATGGGGGGGCACTACACGGTGGCGGTGACGCCGAGTGCCAATGGGCAGACGTTAACCTTTCACGATTTGGTGGGCGAGGGGGGAGATGTCCAACTCTTGCTCGATAAAACGGGTTTGTGGCGGATTCCCTATCGCGTGAAGCGTGAAAATGTGAGTGCCATCTTAGCCAGCGATGTGTTGCAGCGTAAAGTCCTCCCGGATATTGCCCAGTATTTACCGAATAGCATGGTAGTGGTGGGCGGGAGTGCGCCGATGTTGGGCGACCAGCACCCGACGCCGTTGGAAGCGAATGCAGCAGGCATGACTGTACACTTGCAAATGCTGGAATGGTTATTGTCAGAGGAGACGGTTATTCCGACTTTTTCGCTGGATGTGTGGTCGTGGGTGATTGGCTTTTGGAGTTTAGCAGGGCTGTATCTGTTATTGGTATACGGTGTTGGTGCTGGCACGGTGGTATTAGTGCCACTGTCGTTGGCGTTTGCTTGGTTCGGCTTCGGGTTCTGGGTGTGGCTGGAAAAGCAGTGGTTTGTGCCGATGCACCCTGCGATGCTGTTTCTCGCGTTTTTGGCGATTCAAGTGCCGTTGGAGTGGTGGTTTGCGCAACGCACCACCGGGCGTTTACGTAAACTGTTTCAGGATTACTTGCCCGCGCAATTGGTCAGTCATATCGTCAATGATAACCGTCAGGATTTATTGCAACCCAGCAAGCGCTGTTTGACTTTGCTGTTTGCAGACATCGCTAACTTTACCCAGCGTGCCGAGCGGGTGACGCCGGAAGTGTTGTCAGAATTGACTCAGCAAATTTTGGAACGCCTGACCGCAGTCGCGCACCAGCACGGTGGTACGGTGGATAAATACATGGGGGATGCAGTAATGGTGTTTTGGAATGCGCCGTTTCCGCAAGACGATCATGCCGACCGGGGCGTGGCGGCGGCGATGGATATGATGGCAGCGATTGCGCAATTTAACGCCGAAGGCAGTGCTTTGTTAGAAGGCGAGCCGATTGCTGTGCGTATTGGTGTGCATACCGGCGAAGTTGTCGTTGGCGATTTAGGCACACGCTTGCGCCATGCGTATACCGCAATTGGGGATGCCGTCAACGTGACTGCTCGTTTGCAAACCCTAGCGCGGGAACTGCATGAGTACTTGGTGGTCAGTAAACAGACAGTCGAATTACTAACGCAAGCTTGGCCGTTGGTTAACCGGGGCAATATTGCCTTGAAAGGACGACAAGAAACCGTAGCGGTGTATACGCTGAGCCACATTCAGGATGACGGTAGGAGTGACGATGGTGCTGAACAGTAAGCAAGGTTCGTGGGGGGTGGCGATTGGTCTGAGTGTGTTTTCCGGTGTGGCGGTAGCGGAACCACCGGCGGCAATTAATCTCGAAGCCTTGCTTCAGCAAGCGGAAACCGCGTGTTTGCAGGGGGACGCTTTGCGTCTGGCAGCGTTGAGTCGAGATATTCGGCAGATAGCACAACAACCTGCGCTGCGGAAACAAGCGGCTTTCCTGAACCAATTGCTGAGTTTGTTTGAGGCGGGTGTGTGCCAACCGGGGCAGGCACAACCGGTGTTCAAGCGTTCTAAACCACCGGCAGCCGAACCCTTGGTATCGACAACGACGCACACCACGCACCTGCAAGTGACTGCGGGGTATCTGAATAATGTGAATCAAGGCAGCCGCCATGAACGCATTGCCATTATTAACCCGTTCAACGGTTTGCGGGTGGAAGGGCGTTTGGATGAACGCAATTTGCCGTTGTCGTCGGGTTTTGTGAGTGCGCAGGGAACGCAGCGGGTAGCCGATACGGTGAACGGTACCATTACTGCTGCCACCGTGGCGCGACAGGAATACCTTGATGAGCCGGAGTTCAGCACGACGGGCGTTGCACTCAGTCGCCAGCAAACCTTGGCAGGTGGCAAAGAAGCGAGTGCTTACCTCAGTATTATTCGTGACGACAACGGTAACAGGGAACAGCGGGTCGGGGGGGCGTATTACCACCCCTTAGTGACGACCGATCAGGAAAAAACCGGTCTGGTAGCCGGGTTGGAATACGTCACTTATCCAGCGCAGAAATTGTATCAATCCACCGTGTCTCATGTGGCATGGGAGCGCCGTAAAGCCTTGCCCAAAGGTGGTGAAGTTTCACTGAGGGGGAAGCTGGAGCTTGACCGTGCGCTGGAAGATCGCCCGGGTGGTGACCGGAAGGAGGTGGAGGTTGCCGTTGCTTGGAAAGGTAAACCGCCGCTAGCCGGGTGGCAACCCAGTGCGGGGGTGAAAGTCGCGTATAAACGGGACAGTAAGCCCTTTGACCCTAAATTGTATGGTGACAGTACCCGCACGCAATTACGCACGGGCGTTGATTTGGTGGGCACTAAAAAAATTGATAGTCATAAAAAATTACAAGTGAGCTATCAATACGGTAAAACCGAAGATAAGGAAGTCGCCTTGTTTGACCAACCAGCAGGCAGTGCGCTGGGGATTAGCTTCGAGATAAATTTTTAATGGCACTAATGGTGCTTATTAAAAAATAGCCAATAAATAAATGCAATTTTCACTCTGTCGAAATATAAATAATACTCAAGGTCGGAGTGTTCATTATTTAGAGGCATGGATGAAACCCACTATAAAAAACCTGTGGTGTCTGATAGGTGTATTGGTGCTGCTATCGACTGAAGTCAGTTTAGCCGATACGTCGCCAACATTGGCGGCGGGTATGATTGGGAAGGTCACTTATTTGTTGGGTCAAGCCGAAATGACGACGGCTGACGGTACTGTGTTGCCGTTGTCTAGGAGTTTGGAAATTCCTGACGGTAGCCGTATTACGGTCAAAGAGCGTAGCCGGGTAAGCCTATTGATGGTGGATGGCGGCGTCGAAAAGCTAGGCGCTAACACTGTGTTTACTTTTAACAAATACACCTATGACCCTGCCAATCCCGCCGCCACTGAGATCCGTAAAACCTTGCTGGATGGTGAAGTAACCAGCACGACCGGGCGCGGTGGTGAAGATGCCAAAGAACGTTACCGCCTGAACTCACCGCTGGCAGCGATTGCCGTGTTGGGTACGGAATACACTGTCAAAGTCAGCAAAGGTGAGACGTGGGTCACGGTGCTTTCCGGCGAGATTTCCATTGCCAAACTCGGTGGTAGTTGCCAGCGTTCCGGCTTGGGGGCTTGTGTGGGAGGTGAGCGCCTGTCAGAAGGGCAGCGAGGTTTGGCGTTTGTGGTGCGGGCTAGTGAACCTAAACCGGTTTTAATGCCAGTCACGGCTGTTCCTGTCAGCGAAAAGCCGGCGGAAAAACCAGCGGAAACTCCCCAAGCTTCCGCCAAAGAAGCTGAACAAGAGTCAGCTAAAGAGGCTGCAAACGAGCCGGAGAAATCGCAACAAGCCGCATCAACAGAAAAGCCCGCTGAGCCTGAACCTCTCAATAGTACGCAAGTGACCACTGCTACTGCATCAACGGCTCAGCAAAATAGTACTAAACCGCCAGATAATAGCAGCAGCGCGGCTGCGTCACCGGTTCCCGCTTCCGAGTCTTCAGCCGCTGCTGCTGCCCCGTCGCCAGTCGTTGCACAAGTGCCTGCACCTAAAGCCGTTGAAAAAGCCAATCTGCCCGTTGCCAATACCTATTTTGCTCCTGTGACTGAAAAGCCACCTGCGTCCGTTGTGGTTAAGGCTGAGCCTAATCCATCAGCGAAAACCGTCATTACGGCACAAGCACCTATCAGCGTTGAGTTTGTTGCTGTGACCACGCCGGAGCGTACCCAAGCGTTGCCAAGCGTTGCACTTGAGTCAAAGGCTTCTGCTTTGACGGTAAGTACGGCGAGTCCTACGCCACCAGCGAAAACTTCAGTGGTTAGTAATACCAAACCTACGCAAAGTGTGGCGCAGTCCAGCAATAGTTCCGTCGTGCCGCTAGCCCCGGATAAAGAAAAACTTAAAGTAGAAACGGCAGCAGAACCTGTTCCAGTAAAACCCAAAGATAAAGCAGTTACGGTTAGCACGGTGGTAGTGCCACCGGTTGTGCCACCGTTAGCAGAACCTATTCCAGTAACATCTATAGTGACTCCACCAGTGATTGTGTCGGAATCACCCGCTTCCATCGTCAACTGGGGTAAGTATGATCCCACTGCTTCCGTCGATGGCAAAACGTCTTTCAGTGATCAAGTGAGCAACAGTTATACACAATTGCTCCAACCAGCGAGTGCAACTCCGGCTGTTTCTGTGCCTCAACAGACCCCAAGCGTATCACTCCCGGAACCTGATAAACCGGATGTTAGTGTTTCCAAGGGTGATGATACCGTCGCCGCTGCTCCTGTTGCCGTTGCCAGTCCTAGTGCCACACCTCAGTCTGCTGCGCCTGTGACGGTAACAGCGCCATCATTGCCGGTTACGCCGGTTACGCCGGTTACGCCGGTTACGCCGGTTACGCCGGTTACG
>CAYQTB010000043.1:0-21730 GCA_964420315.1 uncultured Thiothrix sp.
GCCGCTTAGCTCCCGTAGGAATCCCCTTCCTTTAGGGAGGGGAGGATGTCAAGATTTGGTGTACATGGATCCACCCTATCAGGGCGTGTGCGGTGAGCATGATTCCCGCTATTTGTCTGGCATTGATCACCACGCTTTTGTATTGGCACTGGAAGAGTTGAATGAACGAGGCATTGCTTACCTCGTCAGTTATGACGGACGCAGGGGCGATAAGGCCTTTGGGGCAGTGTTGCCCACTTATTTGGAGTTATCCCGTATTGAGTTGCACGCGGGGCGTTCCAGCCAGTCTACGCTGCTAGGGCGTGAGGAAATAACCTATGAATCGCTGTATTTGTCACCGGTGTTAATGCAAAAGCGAGGGCAGCAGCAAGCTCCACGCAGTTGTTATATTCCGATGCAGCCGCAGTACGCATTATTTGGGGCAGATGCCCGCTATGCCTGAGGTGTCCGCAGAACTATTGGCACTTTGCCGAAGCGTGACAGCGAAACGTCCGAAAACCGTCATTGACCATATTCTGGCGCATGGTTTTATTACCACGGAAGAATTGAAGGAGCAATACGGTTACAACCATCCACCGCGTGCAGTACGGGATGTGCGTGAAAATGGTATTCCAGTGGACACGTTTCGGGTAACGGGTTCAGATGGGCGTAAGATTGCCGCTTATCGCTTTGGTGAACTGAGTGATTCGAGCGTTAGGAAATTATCGGAGCGCACGGGTTTATCCAAGCGGCTTAAAGATGCCCTGATTGCCAAGTACGGTTGCCAGTGTTTCATTTATCTGGAAGTGATGGATGAGCGTGAATTGCAAATCGACCATCGTATTCCCTATGAAGTGGGTGGTGACGGCGACGGGGAGTTAAACCCTGATGACTTTGATGCTGCTGTCTGCTTCCGCGAATCGAGCAAAATCATGGTCGTGTGAGCATTGTAATAATTGGAATGGCGGTAAAGATAAGCAGGTTTGCCTAACCTGTTACCGGGCTTTCCCAGAAAATTATAGCCATGTGGCAACACGCCACTTGCGTCGTATTGATCTTGTTTGGCAAGGGGATGAAGTGGCTGTTTATGAAAAATTGAAAGCAGCCGCTTCTGAGCTTGGCAAGGAAGTACCGGAGTTTGTTAAAGAAGTGCTTGAGCGTGAAGCCAAGTGACTGGGATAGGATTTATGCAGTTTGTTGATGAAGTAGTGATCCGCGTCAAAGCGGGTGATGGTGGCAATGGTTGCGTGAGCTTCCGCCGCGAAAAGTACATCGAATTCGGTGGTCCCAACGGTGGTGACGGTGGCGACGGTGGCGATGTGTATTTGGTTGCCGAACGCA
Organism: uncultured Thiothrix sp.; assembly: GCA_964420315.1. GTDB lineage: Bacteria > Pseudomonadota > Gammaproteobacteria > Thiotrichales > Thiotrichaceae > Thiothrix. The sequence goes on from CAYQTB010000043.1 coordinate 1,321, forward strand.
ACTTGAATACGCTGATTGATTTCCGTCACCAGCGTTATTACGAAGCGCAGCGCGGTGAAAACGGTTCAGGTAACAACATGACCGGTCGACGCGGTGATGATATTGAAGTCAGCGTTCCGGTCGGCACAGTGGCTTACGATGCAGAAACCGGTGAGATGATCGGCGATTTGATCGAACCCGGTCAACGCTTGCTGGTGGCAAAAGGTGGCTGGCATGGCTTGGGTAACTTGCGTTACAAAAGCTCGGTAAACCGTGCGCCGCGTCAGTCTAAGCCGGGTACGCCGGGTGAATTGCGCGTCTTGCGTATGGAGCTGAAGTTGTTGGCGGATGTGGGGTTGTTAGGTTTGCCAAATGCTGGCAAGTCGACCTTGATTAGCGCGGTGTCGTCGGCGCGTCCGAAAGTGGCGGATTACCCGTTCACGACCTTGTACCCGAATTTGGGCGTGGTCAGTGTGGGGGTGACGCAAAGTTTCGTGATGGCGGATATTCCCGGTTTGATCGAAGGGGCGGCGGAAGGCGCGGGTTTGGGCATCCAATTCCTGCGGCATTTAGCACGCACCAGTTTATTATTGCATGTGGTTGATGTTGCGCCATTGGCGGAGGAAAATGAGCCCGTGCGAGCGGTGCGTACCATCGAAAGCGAGCTGGAACAGTACAGCGAGGCTCTAGCGAATTACCCGCGTTGGTTGGTGCTGAATAAGATCGACTTGTTGCCGCCGGAAGAACGCGCTGCCCGCTGTCAGGAAATTGTGGATGCACTCGGTTGGACGGGGCGCGTTTTCCATATTTCCGCCGCGACGGGTGTTGGCACGCAAGACCTGTGTTTCCACATTATGCAGTATTTGGATGAACATGCAGACCACACGAACTGAATTCATGCCCAAGACCCAGCGTTGGGTCGTTAAAATTGGCAGTGCTTTACTGACCCGCGATGGCGAAGGCTTGGACCGTGAAGCGCTGGCGGATTGGGCGGGGCAAATGGCGCGTCTGCATCAGTCCGGCGTGGAAATCGTGCTGGTGTCTTCGGGCGCGGTTGCCGAGGGCATGAGTCGCATGGGTTGGAAAACCAAGCCGAAAGCGTTGTTTGAAAAGCAGGCTGCGGCGGCGATTGGGCAGATGAGCCTGATTCATGCGTATGAAGTGGTGTTTCAACAGCACGGATTTCACGCGGCACAAGTGTTGTTGACCCATGATGATTTGGCAAATCGTCGCCGCTACTTGAATGCGCGTAGTACTTTGACGACCTTGATTGATTTGAAAGTGATTCCGGTGATCAATGAGAATGACACCGTGGCGTTTGAGGAAATTCGCCTCGGTGATAATGACACGCTGGGTGCGATGGTGGCGAATTTGGTGGAGGCGGACGTGCTGGTGATTCTCACCGACCAATCCGGCTTGTATGACAAAGACCCGCGTAAATTTGCGGATGCGCAGATGGTTGTTGAGGGGCGGGCGAATAATCCCGATTACGTGGCGTTTGCCGGTGGTGCTGGCACGTTGATTGGCAGTGGTGGAATGCGTACCAAAGTATTGGCAGCACAACGGGCAGCGCGTTCGGGGTGCGCGACGGTGATTGCTTCCGGGCGGGAACCGCTGGTGTTGGAGCGGCTGCGCACGGGTGAATTGTTAGGCACGTTGTTATTGCCGGATGCCGCTCCAATGGCAGCGCGTAAACAGTGGATTGCGGGACAATTGGCAGCAAAAGGCACGTTGTGGCTCGATGCTGGGGCGGTGGACGCCGTTCTTAAGACCGGAAAAAGCCTGTTGCCCGTCGGGGTGACGCGGGTGGAGGGCGTGTTTGATCGGGGTGAGGTGGTGAGTTGTGTCAGTGAAGATGGGCGTTTGATTGCCAAGGGATTGGTGAATTATTCGAGTGAAGAAGCAAACCGCATTAAACGTCAGCCAAGCAAATCCATTGAGCAATTACTAGGCTATGTGGATGCACTGGAGCTGATTCACCGTGATAATTTAGTCTTGTTATGGTGAAAAGCTTGCTTTAGTCGGATTTTATTGTGGTGTGCGTAGTCTGTGGGATATGTTCTGGCAGCGTGGTGTACAAAGGGAGTCAATGATGGATAGCAAGCGTTACAATATTCAAGTGTCGGTGGAGTCCCATTTCATCGAAAAAGAATCTAACCCAGAGCAGTCGCGTTACGTGTTTGCGTACACGGTGACGATTGTGAATCAAGGCAATGTTGCTGCCAAACTGTTGACCCGGCATTGGGTGATTTCTGATGCCGAAGGGCGTACCCAAGAAGTTCGCGGTGAGGGGGTCGTCGGTGAACAACCTTACCTGCAACCGGGGGAGGGATTTCGGTATACCAGTGGCACCATTCTGGATACACCACTGGGCGTGATGCAGGGGGCTTATCAAATGTTAGCCGATGATGGCGAGCATTTTGACGCCATTATTGCACCCTTTCGTTTAGTCGATCCGCGCGTTTTGCATTAAATCTTCTCGATATTACCACTCGTCATACCCCGCTAGACGCACGCGAAAATAGCGAGGTATAGTGAAATAGATTTCTCCTATAGTGTCTATAAAAACAAAAAAGTGGTAACAATGAAAACCCCAAAAAAATCAAACCCAGTCAGTGGTCTGGTAGCGCTGTCTGTGCTGTGCGGCGCAGCATTACACAGTGAGTCGGCGGAAGCGGCTGTTTACACTTACGTCGATAAAGACGGTACGCGCTGGTTAACCAATACACCGAAAAAGGGTAATAAATATAAATTAGTTGCCAAATACGGTGCGCCACAAAAAAAGGCAGCTAAGTCTGCGGCATTTCAATCCTCGTCAAATTATAATGCAACAGTGCCTGTTAGTATGACCAGTTCCAGAGGGCATTGTGGTGCACAAAATGCCGCACAGTTAGAACGCAAAATGTTGCCTCACCTAGATTCTATCCGTACTCATGCCCGTGCTTATGGCGTGGATGAGCGGCTGGTAATTGCACTGATGAAGCAAGAATCCTGTTTTAACCCTAGCGCCCGTTCACGGGTAGGGGCGATGGGCTTGATGCAATTGATGCCAGGCACTGCGGAGATGATGGGAGTCGCCAATGCGTGGGATCCGCATCAGAATATTCAGGGGGGGGTGAAATACCTTGCCGAACAGTTGCGCACGTTCAATGGGAATGTGGCATTGGCGTTAGCGGCTTATAATGCCGGTCCTGGTGCGGTGCATAAACACAAAGGGATTCCGCCTTATAAAGAAACCCAAAATTATGTGGCAAAAATCATGCGTGATTACCGTGGAGCGCAGGCGCACCCGATTCAGCAAGCACAGGCAGCGCCTCAGGCTGGTGGGTATCAGCGTAGTGCCGGTGTACCCGCAGGCATTTCACGTGGGCAAGGTTGGGCAAAACCGGTTCAGGATTTCACGGTTTTCCGTGGTTTATCGTAAGGATAGCACGGCGCAGCTCCTTTTTACATTGCAGTGGGCTGCACAGACTGGCAACAATGAAACGCGAAGTGTATGCTTTGACGTTTGATTTTGATCTGTGGAGATGAGCGATGTCGATGTCTGACCGCGATGGCCTGATCTGGCTAGACGGCGAAATGGTGCCTTGGCGCGAAGCCAAAACCCACGTTTTAACCCATACCTTGCACTATGGCATGGGCGTTTTTGAAGGCGTGCGGGCGTATAAGACTGACCAAGGCACGGCGATTTTCCGCTTGCAAGATCACACGGATCGCTTGTTTAATTCCGCCAAAATCATGCGGATGCCGATGTCATTCAGCAAAGAACAGTTGAATGATGCGCAACGTGCGGCAGTGCGTGAAAACAAGCTGGATTCTGCCTACATTCGCCCCATGTGTTTCTACGGTTCGGAAGGCATGGGTTTGCGTGCTGATAACTTGGAAACCCACGCAATGGTCGCCGCTTGGACATGGGGTGCTTACCTTGGGGCGGAAAACATGGAAAAAGGCATCCGCATCAAGACCTCTTCTTTCAATCGTCACCACGTCAATGTCACCCTGTGCAAGGCGAAAGCCAACGGCAACTACATGAATTCCATGTTGGCATTGCGTGAAGCGCTAGACGACGGTTATGACGAAGCATTATTGCTGGATGTAGATGGTTTTGTGTCCGAAGGCAGCGCGGAAAACTTCTTTTTGATCAAAGAAGGTATTTTATATACCCCGGAACTGACGGCAGCATTGGATGGGATTACCCGTAAAACCGTGATCACACTGGCACGTGATCTGGGCTATGAAGTCCGCGAAAAGCGCATTTCCCGTGACGAAGTGTATGGGGCGGACGAAGCTTTCTTCACCGGTACAGCAGCGGAAGTCACCCCGATTCGTGAGCTGGATCGTCGTGCGATTGGTTCTGGCTCACGTGGCCCGATTACCACGCAATTGCAAGCCCTGTATCTGGATATTGTGCACGGTCGCTCTGACAAATACCGTCACTGGCTGACTCTTGTGTAACGGATATTGAACTGATCACGTTGGAGGTTGTATGTCTGCGCCGAGCCTTGCTGATTACAAACGTTTGAATGATGCCCGCGAAGTGGTGGTGAAGCGTCAGGACTTACCCTTGAGTTGCCCCACCGATGTGACCGCGTTGTGGTGCTCGCACCCGCGTGTGTCGCTGGCGATTGAAGCCAGTGCGGATAAAACCGTGCGCTGCCCGTATTGCGGTACGCTTTACCGTTTGATCGACTAACGCAATGGCGTTTTCCCCGCAACGTTGCCTGATCGTCGGTCCTTCGTGGGTCGGCGATATGGTAATGGCGCAAAGCCTGTTCATGGCACTCAAACAGCGTTTCCCTGATTTGCAGATTGATGTGTTGGCACCGGCGTGGAGTAAGTCGATTTTGGCGGCAATGCCTGAAGTGCGTGCGGCCATTGAAATGCCCTTGCAGCATGGCGAGTTGGCGTTGGGCAAGCGTTATCAGCTTGGCAAAACCTTGCGGGCGAATGCGTATGATTGGGCAATTGTATTGCCGCGTTCGCTGAAAGCCGCCCTTGTGCCATTCTGGGCAAGGATTCCGATCCGCACCGGGTTCAAGGGGGAAATGCGTTACGGGTTGCTGAACGATATTCGTCCGCTGGATAAGACGGTGCTGACGATGACGGTGCAGCGGTTTGTGGCGTTGGGGTTGCCGAAGGATGCTAAGTTGCCGCCGGAAATTCAGCCGCCGCGTCTTGTTGTTGCAACGGAAAGAACCCCCTCTTCACCCCCAACCTCTCCTACGCTTGCCCTCTGCCCCGGCGCAGAATACGGCGCTGCCAAACGCTGGCCTGCCGAATATTACGCCGTCGTCGCCCAACATTACATCGCGCAAGGCGGGCAAGTTATCCTCCTCGGCTCTGCCAAAGATGCACCAGTCACCGCACAGATTGCCCGTAGCGTGAATTCCCCTGCCTGCCAAGACCTTGCAGGCAAAACCAGCATTCAGGATGTGCTGGAACTGCTCGCCCAAGCCGATCAGGTGGTTAGCAATGACTCCGGTTTGATGCACATTGCTGCCGCTGTCGACACGCCGGTGATTGCGGTGTATGGCTCTTCCGACCCCACCCATACCCCGCCTTTGAGTGACAAAGCGCAAATCCTCTACCTTGGGTTGCCGTGTAGCCCATGCTTCAAGCGCGAATGCCCGCTGGGGCATCTCGATTGCTTGCAAAAAATTACCCCGCAACAGGTCATATCCGGTCTAAGCCGCTAAGTCGCATAACGAAAGGCTTTCTTCTATGGGCAAGTGAAATCCCTCACCTGCTCCATCAATCAATACTTCCGATGACTTTACCTTTAACCAATTGAATTTAAGCATTTTTATTTAAAACTGACCGCTTGGAAAACGCAAGTTGGCAAGCATTCCTATCCAGAAAGATAGAAATCTATTCTCATAGCCGGATAAAATGCTCCCGATAATATTTCAACTCATCAATCGAATCCCGTACATCCGCCAATGCCAAATGCGGTGATTCTTTCTTAAAACCCGCTGCCAGCCCCGGTTTCCAGCGATTCGCCAACTCTTTCAGGGTACTCACATCCAGATTGCGGTAATGAAAGAATGTCTCTAACTCCGGCATTTGGCGAGCAAGGAAGCGCCGATCCTGACAAATGCTATTGCCACACATCGGCGACGCACCCGCTGGCACAAATTGCCTCAGGAAATCGAGGGTGGCTTGTTCGGCTTGCGCTTCCGTCCATTCACTCGCCAACACGCGCTGAATCAGCCCCGAATCGCCGTGTTGCTTCTGATTCCATTCATCCATTTTCGCCAGCGTTTCAGCGGTTTGGTGGATGGCAATCACCGGACCTTCCGCCAACACATTCAAATCCTTGTCGGTAACGACGGTGGCAATTTCGATAATCACATCGTTGACGGTATCTAAGCCCGTCATTTCCAGATCAATCCAGATCAAATTTTCCTGATTCATGCTCATTCGGGTACACTGCACTTATTTTAAGGAAGCTGGAATATAACAGAGATTATGCAAACCTTTACCTACATTTTCTTGGCGTTTTTGCTGGCATCGACCTTGGTACAACTGTACTTGTCGTTGCGTCAGAAACAACATGTCAGCACTCACCGCAACGCTGTTCCCAGCGCATTTGCAGGCAAAATCTCGTTGGAAGAGCACCAAAAAGCCGCCGATTACACCCTCGCCAAAGGCGGTTTAGGGCGCATCGACCTACTGATCGGCTTGGCGATCCTGCTGGTCTGGACGCTCGGCGGCGGGCTGGAATGGCTGGATACACAATGGCGCAGCTTCGGCTGGAACGCGCTATACACCGGTACAGCGGTCATGATCAGCCTGATACTGATTGGCAGCTTATTGGATCTGCCAGTGTCACTCTACCGCACGTTTGTGTTAGAAGAGCGCTTTGGTTTTAACAAGATGACCCCAGCCACTTTTATCACTGATATGCTCAAAAGCGCAGCACTGGCACTGATTATCGGCATTCCGGTGATCATGCTGATCCTGTGGCTGATGACTTCGGCGGGCAGCTTATGGTGGTTGTATGCGTGGGCAGCGCTGACCGCATTTTCACTACTAATGACTTGGGCGTACCCCAAGTTCATCGCCCCCTTATTCAATAAATTTAGCCCCTTGGAAGATGGCGAAGTCGCCGCACGCCTCAATGCCCTGTTAGCACGCACCGGTTTTAACAGCAAAGGCGTATTCGTGATGGATGGCTCGCGCCGTTCGGCTCATGGCAATGCTTATTTCACCGGCTTTGGCAAAAACAAGCGCATCGTATTTTTCGACACCCTGCTCAAACACCTCACCCCCGCACAAGTGGAAGCGGTACTCGCGCACGAATTGGGGCATTTCAAACGCAAGCACATTGTTAAGGGCATGGCATTGTCAATGCTCATGACATTGAGCGGTTTCATCGTCTTGGCATGGTTAATGACGCAGGACTGGTTTTATACTGCACTGGGTATCAGCCAACCCTCGACGTACATGGCGCTAGTGTTATTTATATTAGTCAGCCCGGCTTTCACCTTTTTTATTGGCCCGATCATGGCTTGGTGGTCGCGTAAACACGAATTTGAGGCAGATGAATTCGCGGCACAACAATCGAGCAGTACGGAACTGATTGCCGCATTAGTGGGTCTTTACAAGGAGAATGCCAGTACCCTGACGCCCGATCCTTGGTATTCGGCGTTCTATGACTCGCATCCGCCCGCAGCGATACGGATTGCGCATTTACAACAACAAATGTAACAAGAGTAGTGACATGAAAGCGAAAGCTCTTTTGATTCTCTGTAGCGGTTTACTGCTGATGCAGACAGCACAAGCCGCACCCGACCCGGCTAACGGACAAATACTGTTCGTTAATTCGCCTTGTGATACGGCGGCGCTAACCACGCCAAACCCCGCTATCACGGATACCGCCAGTTTGGAAAAAGAAGTCCGTCAATGCGACATTAGCCGGAATATCAACTGGTATGACGACGAAATCAAGGATGTAGTGGCTTATCTCAATCAGACGTATTACAACTTTCCGTAATACATGGGCAACGCGGACGTTTTCCGTCACAATAGGACGTTATGACGGAAAACTTATCTCACCCTGCCGCCACTGCACCAGGAAACGGGCAAATCATTACCCGTTTCGGCGCTGATTTCTTAGTAGAAACAGCGAACGCTGAGCTGTTGCGTTGCACAGCGCGGCGCAAGCTCGACCACCTCGCCTGTGGCGACTACGTGCAATGGGAACGTCAAGCCCAAGGCAATGCCGCCGTCACTGCCATGCTTCCCCGCCGCAATGTCTTGGAACGCCCCGATTTTCGTGGAAAATTGCGCCCGATTGCCGCCAATATCGACCTTTTGATCGTGGTCGCCAGTTGGCAACCCGCCCCCGTTTGGGAAACGCTCGACCGTTACCTGATTGCTGCCAACCGTCTTCCCACCGACGTGCTCTTGGTTTTCAACAAAGCCGACTTACGTTCCAGCCTCGCCAGCGCTGAAGCTGAAACCTGTTTGGCAGAATACCAACGTATTGGCATTCCGATTCTGCACGTTTCCGCCAAGCAACAGCAGGGCATTCAACCCATCCTCGATGCCATTCAAGGGCGCACTGCGATTGTGGTCGGGCAATCCGGGGTAGGTAAATCATCCATTGCCATGCAATTACTGCCCGACACCGATATTCGGGTCGGCACTATTTCTGAGACCGGCGAAGGTCGCCACACCACTACCGCCGCAACGCTGTACCGTCTACCTGTCGGCGGCTCGCTGATAGACTCACCCGGTGTGCGCGATTTTGGGTTAACCGGCATGGACTTTGCCACACTGGAAACCGGCTTCCCCGAATTCCGTCCGTTTCTGGGTGAATGCCGCTTCCACAACTGCACCCATAACCATGAGCCGGGTTGTGCCATAAAAGCCGCTGTTCAAAGCGGACAACTGCCACCACGACGCTTTAATCGTTACCTCAGCTTATTGGCAAATCTGTAACGCCTTCAAGGGGATCGAGTTTCTTGCGATGTTAATTGCTTAGACTAAGCGTCTGTTGTCATCCCTGCGAATCTTTCTGCCGTTACTACCTTCGGCACGAGTCGCCCGCTTTTCCCCGGTAACATCAGCACGATGGCGCGATTGTGTTCCGCACCGTAGCTGACGTGGAGCGGTTTGGCGTTGCCGTAGAAATACAAGCGGTCGAAGGGGGTGTTTGCGACAATCCATTGTGCGACTTCCAGCATGTTTTCGTCGGGGACGATGAAATCGCAAGCTGCACCTTGGCGTTCGCAGATTGGGTTGCCACGGGTATTCACTTCATGGGCGGCGTGTTGGTCGCGTTTGGGGTCGATACTGCTCTTGATGTGTTTCGCAAGTTCAGGGGAACAAAAGCCGTAGGTGAGTTGGATGCCGCCGAAATAATCCATCACCAGATCAATCACATGCAGGGCGAGGGCTGCCAAGGCGTTATAAGTTGCGGCTTGTTTGGGTAGGTTGGGCAAGCCGGTTTGCGCTTGGGTTGCGCCGCATTCGATGAAGTCGCGGAAGGTGTGGTATTGACCGCAAGGGTCATCCAAGGCGGGCAATTGCTGTGAAGGTTGCAATTCAAAACCGACGACGGCTAGGCGCAAGCGTCGCAAGGTTGCATCGAATTGGTCGGGCGGCATTCCATAGCCTTCCAAAGCAAGTTCAGGGTGTGCTGACAGGGCTTGGTCGAATGCGACTTGCTCGGCGTAATGCGGATAGTCGGGCGTGAGAAAGCGGGCTTTCAGGTAGAGGTAGGCCGGGGCGAAAGTTTCGCCGTATTTGTAATACTCGAAGCGTTGGTTGACGAGGCTGATTTTGATGCGTTCCAGCAAACGCGGCAACGCCAGCCCTTCAAAATCATCGTATTTCATCAGCGAGAGCTTGCCGGATTCGGCGTGGATTTTCAGCAGGTCGGCGGAAGTAACATCACCGAAGACTTGGGTGGCGCAGCCAATGTAAACGCGCAAGATCGGCGGCAATGATACGACCTGTGAGGTATGGAAGGTTAGCGAACCTTCGGCATCTAAATAGCCGTAGCCATCTGTCGCGGCTTGTTGGCACATTTGGCGGATCAGCGCGGAGTTGCCTGCGGAAAATAACAAGCGTTCGCCTTCGGTTTGCGCTAATGGGTAGCTGGTGAAAAAGGTTTTTACGTCGCGTTTGAGGCTGTCGGGCAAATGGCGGTAGACGCGCTGCTGGTCGAAGCGGCGCATAGCGAAATACACGGTGAGGTCTTCGCGGCGACTCTCGAACGCAAATTTAAGGGTTTCCGTGCCGTGGAAACGTTGCAGGAAGTTCAAGCCGCGTTGCCATGTGCCGAAGAGGTTTTTGACGGCGGCAACTTGCGGGAATTCGTCTTCTTGCGGTGGGCGACCGAGTTCAAGCCAGCCTAACCAGAGTGCGTCCAGCACGTCGGCGTGTTGGTGGTAGAACGCCTGTTCTTTTTCTGTTTTGGTTGGGCGTGCTGCCTTGGGTGCTTTGGGCTGTTTGGGGATTTGGCTGATGAGGCGATTGGCGGTGTTGCGGTTGCGGTAGCGGCTTTCTAAAAAGGCTTGTTCGGCATCTTTGTCTTTGAACACGAAAAACACGCCGGGGCCGACGGCTACGGGGTCTTCATCCAACACACGGCGCAGGTATTCGCGGAACTCTTCTTGTGAATAATAGCGTTGGAAGGTGTTGCGGCTGGTGAGTACACCATCGCGAAATAAACGCCCGCGTTCGGTGGATTGTTCGCCCAGCATGACGGCGGCGCAGAGAAATTGGGTGCAGAGTTGGTATGCGCCTAATACGGCAGCTAGGCGTTCGTCTTTGTCTTCGATCACGTTGATGACAAAGCCTAGGTTGACTATTTCGGCGGTGTGTTTGGGGTTGTCGGGGCAGAAATGCGGGTCCCAACCGTGGGCGGTGAGGTTGTTTTGGCGCAGGATTTCTACGTCGCTGCCTTTGCCGCAGCCGTAGTCGAAAATCGTGTGTTTGCCTTCGAGAAAGTCATGTTTTGCCAGCAGTTGCATGGGTTTGGAGAGGGCGTAGCGGGTTAGGGCGGTGCGGTGGCGTTCAACATTGGAAGTCTGTTCTATAACTTCGGGTGGTGTTATTTCACTGCCATCAAGCCGGACTAGCTGGTGATCGACGACTTTATAGCCTGCATTGCGGAGGCGTTCTTCCCATTGTTTTTTGTAGCCGATTTTGCGGGAATCTTTGAAAAGTCCGGCATCTTCGAGTTGCTTGGTAAGCGCGGCGAATTTGGGAATGTCGGGGTGATCGGGGGGGAGAAGGAGTTCTTTGCGATGGAGAATAGGGGGGTTATCATGATAGTAACCAATGGATTTTTTTAAATCTTTTGTATTTACTCTCAACGATTTTTTAAGCTCAGGAAAGTGACTTTTTTCAAAGTCATCATACTCTAATAAAGAAAAACAATCAGTAACTAAACTAACTTTTACAAAATTTGGATTTATATCGCCAATAAGACAATACATGTCATTTATGTTTTTCAAGGAAACGGAGTCAATGAGGCTTATATGAAAATAAACCTCATTATTGACATGCTTTCCTTGAATTGATCTTAATTCAGTTAGATCAAAATTATTCATTTAAAATTAAACTTCAATATCTAGCCAAGGAGCAATGTGCTGCCATGCTAAATCAGCAATTCTAATCGTTCTTTCTTCAATAATTTCTTTTGTCCACTCTCCTTCGATTCTGGCAATAGACTTAACCATTGGTAAGTGACTAGATTTATTGAGTATTTCCGTTGTTGATTCTGAAATAATCACTTTCTCAACTTTCGCTTGAAGCAATAGCTGATCTAGGGCATCAGGTGTCTCAGCAGATAATATTTTATACATCAATTTCTTTTTTTGCCAAGAACCGTTTCCTATAGATGAATTTTCCAGAGATGGCAATAAGGTCAAGTTTCCTAACTTATTTATGGTGTCTGGAGATTCATAAATACTAACTAGCCAATCTGAGCTTCTTGATTGAGGAGCAATATGCTCAACGGTTTGAGATGATTCATCATTCCATGTTTTTAAATTAAATAAAGGTAGTATCCCTTTTTTTCCTATTTTTGTTAATCCGGGGTTTTCTTCATCAATAACATTATCATGTGCTGATGCTAATAATAAAAATCTTGCAATAATACTTTTCGTTGTGTATACAGGATTATATGAAACTTTTTTTACCCAATCTTCTCTACAAGAAATATCGCCTTCTTCATGTAGTTTATCAACTAATGCTTTTTTCAAAATATCAGACTTTGGAAGAGCGAAACGGTTTTTATATCTAGCAATAGGTTCTAATCCTATAGACTTATTAGGATTATCATGCCCAGAGTACATTAGCTCTCGATAAATAGAGTCAATTCCATCTGTCGTCTTTCTTGATGATCGCCATAGAACAGAAAAAGCAGTAACCGCTTTTACAACTGAAATAAATTCACTGATTGCCTCACTTCTTGATTCTGAACTTGAACTCATAACTTCAGAATAATATCTGACTAATAATCCAATAGTAATGGTGTGATTTAGTTTTTTCAGAAAATCTATGCAAAGAGATGCTTCATCACTTTCAATGGGGGAAAGATCAGGTCTTTCCTTCTTATCACTAGTCCAAACTTTTTTCATAAAGATGGCACTATGCGATAAATGTTGAAGAAAGCTTCTCTTTTCTTCAGTACTGTTTGTATCAATTTCTTCGTAAGAATCTTTTAAAAACCGACGTTGCTCACTCAGTCTTTTAGATAAACTTTTTCCTCTTTCTGCTAATCCAAAAGAAATAATTAAACGACTTGTTGCATCTTGTTTGTCTTTTGGCTTTGAAAAACTCTCAAGATAATTTTCAATTTGATTTATGTAGCCATATGAAGGAGTTGTTTTATATTCTGATAGCTTTTCTGAATATACAACTCTTGGTTTAAAAGTTTCAAATGCCGTTAATGGCTCACCTGTAGTATTTAGAGATTCAAACATGTCAAATGCGTAATCTTCATTTTTTGCTGTTACAATGGTAATTGCGATTCTATCTAAAACAAAATTAGCGAAAAATACTATTCTTAATAAATTTTCATATCGTTTATTCTCTGAATTCAATAATTCCTGAACATTTTCAGGAATTTCCGTTCTAATTAAAATATTTTGAAAACTAGCGGATTTCATTATTGAGTCAAATTTTGGTATTTCTAGCTTTTCATCACTTTTGTTGTTTTTTGTTATATTTTCAATGATTTTCTGAATAGCCAATCTAGCATCCTTCAAACCATCATATCTATCTTGATCAGAACCAATACTTAGTGTTTCATATTTAAACTTATCTTTGTTGTTTGCACTCCGAGAGTGATTTCCATATTCATGAAGATAATGCCCAATTGGAGAAATATAAGAGGCGGTTTTTTGTTTTCTTGACCAAGAATCATCATATGATCTGATCATTCTAGGATAATATCTAAATAATTCATCTCCAAGATTTGTGTCTTCTTCAAATGTTTTCCCTAGTCTGTTGACTACTTTCATGCACTCATCATGAAGCCAGTCTTGTGCATCATTGTTTCGATCTAGTTTGCTGGCTGCTATTCTTATTTCTTCATGCAATACAGTGTTAATAAGCAAAATAGTAGTTAAACGTTGCTGACCATCAATTATAGTCATGATTTTTGCAGGAACTTCACCTTTAACTGCGGGTTCAACAGTAGACATGTTCATGTCATGAATGGCGATTATTGTTCCGATAAAGGTTATTGCATCTTCGCGCTCAACCAACATAGAAAAGCCATGACATGTATCCTCAATTAATCGGGAAATTTTATTTTTATCCCAAGAATAATGTCTTTGATATGCAGGAATATAAAGCCCCTGTCCATTTTCACATAAATATTCCCATACGCTCTTAGGGTGAGCACTAAATACATCTTTAATATCCACTATTACTATTCCCGTGAAGACTATAAACTACAAATCATACAAGCCTGATCTTCGGGATCATCATCTTCTTGATCTCTCAAAGCATCTTGCCACTTTATTGTGTGAACACTTTTAGCATTACGATTTGCAGTACGTGTTCCTTCTGTTTTTTCAGCATAGGCAACCACTTCTTCAAGTGTTTTACCTTGTACCCATGTATAACCTTGTCCTGATTCCTTTTCTATACGAACAGCCTCAGCAAAAAGATCAGGATGTTCACGTTTTAATCCTAGCCATTCATCTTGACGTTGAAAAAAACAAAAGAAGCAACCTGAACGACTACGCCACCGATAATATTCTGGAATACCGACGGTATTTTCCAAAATGCGGAAAATATCTTCTCGAATTAATCCATCTTCTATAAAAGGAAAGACTGCTTGAATATTTTCTTTCTGACTAACATAACCTTCTCGATTTTCATCTGCTCGAATGCCGATATAAGTTACAACCGGATCATTGCCAACAAATTTCTCAAATGGCTTAATTTTCATCATTGATGTACACCAACGCTGCCGTGGTGACGGTAAATAATTGTTGTGTATTTTCAACCAATGCTCAAAATCTCGCTCAGGACTCAGTTTTTTAATTTCCTTACCTAAGTAAGCCTCAAGTTTATCAAGAAAATCATAGACCTCCTGAAGTTCAGCACCGGTATCAGTGAAGAAATACTCTACGCGATTATGAATTTCTGGGTAGTGGTCTCGCAGGTAAATAGCAAGCGCAGCACTATCCTTACCACCAGACAATCCGAGGACGTGGCGTGAGCCTTCAAGTTCTGAAGCTTCTTGTAACGTCAAATGCTTAGTCATGTTTAACTTTACTCAATTGCTTGGGAGCAACTACTTTGGGGCGTTGAGTTGTTTGATAATCACGCAAGAAATCATCCACTAATTCAGCTAATACTGCAAGTTGCAATTCTTTATCAGCACCGGATAGTTGATGATTTAATCGGCTTTTTAGCTCATCTGTAGCTTCTCGCTGCATTTTACTAATTGCAACAGGCTGCTGACGCTCTTTGCCACCTTTTTTTATTGATTTCAGCAAGATGACATCAAAATCATCTTGGCTGTTTTGTCTTTTTTGGTCATGAATGCGTAAAGCCTCAAGATCAAGCATACGACGAGAATATTCATTCAAGCGCATATCTGCTTGTGCCTTATCTCCATCTAGCCATTTTTCCGGCGACTTCTTGCCAAGGAACATTAAAATACTGATAAACCAATCATTATCATCTTTTCCCGTATTCGTCAGACGGTTGATGAATGCTTTCAAACCATCGGTATCGACTGTGTACGCATCAAGTCCTAAGTAACGACCCGTGACACGCCGCATCTCAGGGATCGTTGCATCAGGCTTGAGCCGTAGAGCTTGCGCTAAGAAACCTTGTTGCTGCTCCAGCATTTTAGAGTAAGCATGTTTCAATGCACTCAACGTATCTTTGAGCGTATCAACATAGCCATCAAACTTGCTCTGTTGATCAGGGCGCGTATCAAATCCTAGTGCTTGTGGAATGCCCTCAAATAACAATTGCTCAGGTGATTTTGCCAGATGGAAAGCATTACGGAACGCCTTGGCTTGCTCCGAAAGATCACTGGTTTTTTGTGTGTACTCATTAAGCCCACCTACAAACGTAGCTAAAGGCTTGATTGCCTGTACTACAGTCCGTTCTTTACCGTCGCTGAACAATGCCGTCACATATTGCTTAAAGATCGAGGCACGAATACCTTCAACCCTGAACAATTGCACCTTGAACAATTCAGGTGTTTTAACAAAACGTTCCAGCACTTCTTTTGAAAGTGTAGGTATATAGCGCCCTTCTTCATACAAAGCTAATTCATCTTGATGTACAAGATAAGCCGCTAAGTACAACACAGGTAGAACACCCTGTTTCAATCCATAAGGCGTTCTGGTCAATTCGTTATTGAGATCACTAAAAGCTCTGGCTTGCTGATCGGTAGAATCCAAAAACTCCTCAATCGCCACCCACGTTCTATGCAAGCTACTGCCACTAGGGGGAGCGCGAAAAGCCCATTTCCCTTGTTCATTCTGTTGATGAATGCCCGTTGCATGAAGTAAGGCGAGGTATATTGCCTTCTCAGGCGGGAATTTCTCGATACCTAAATATTCTTGATCTGAGTTAAACAACATCATCTCAAGCAAGCGGTTACGCCCCGCAGCGGCTTGGCTCGATGGCTTATCACGGTTGATCAACTCATTCTTGATTTCAGGCATATAGCAATAGAGCTTACCCAGCACATCAGACAAGGTACTTTGAAATGCCTGTTTACTCGCAATAGGCAACGGTTTTTGCTGCCAAAACCAATGACTACGTTGTGGCTGCTCCAACAGTAAATAAACTTGAGCTTCTTCTACTTTCAATGCCGATTGGTAATAGTCACGAAATTCACGTTGAGCCACGGGATCAGAATGCAATTCTTGGGATTTGTTTTGAACAGCCTCCAATGCCAACACGTCAGCTACCGCATCACGCAAGGTTGCCGCATGAGGGTAGTTCACTAGCACGTCCAGCGGTGAAGCATTAGCCACTACTTGTTTTGTGAAAGTCTCCTCATCCTGTCGATCTTCCGCAAGGTAAAACACAATTCTTGGTGTGCTTGCATCTACAGCCAACTTACCCACTGAACCCGCATCAATGAAAGCCGTAGTAAAATATTGCATCGAGCCTTTTTGAATGGAGAACTTACGTGCCACAATCGGCATATCGCCATGTTGCTTACTTAGGCGTTCTGCCAAACTGAAAACGCCGAGTTTGCCACGTTCTTCTTGTAAACGTGCCTCAAGGTCGAAATCGCTTCCCTGCCAAACCCGATATTCATTATTGTATTTACGAAGCTGTAATACTGCCCGTTTTTGTAAAGTATCTAATGCAGCTTCTACAACAGAAGCATCATTTAAACACACTGCCAAAATATCTTTAGAAGCCTTCAACCCCGCTTGTGCGCCAATGAGATTTAGCAAGCCAACGGTTTTTAAAACCTTCACTGCATCAGAATCATCATCACCTAAGCGTTCTAGCGCAGTCACTACTTCTGCCCAACGCCGATGTGTCAAATGATCAACAACTGCCGCAGGTTGGTTACTGATAAAGTAATCGTAAATTTCCCACGGATAAATCCAATCACCTAACTGTTCTAAACGCTTGAGACTATCTTGGAAACCAAACGCCTCATGGCTACCCAAATAGTTAAACAGTGTGCGTTCGTTTTGAGCTATTTTTTGACACAGCAACGGCAACAACAAAGCACTAACTGGATGTAGCGGATAGCATTGTTGGAATAATTGACTGGCAGAAGACTTATTCAATGCACTAGGCAGGGCGTTTATGTCAGCTAACAGTGCAGCTAGTTGACTAGATTGAATAGCAACTGACTTAGGCAGTTTCTTCGGTTGCTCAACCGCTTTGCCCACGATTCGCAAGGTTTGTTCGGTAGACTCTAAAAAGGGGATGACTTCAAAGCGTCCTTGTACTTTTGCCCATTCATTTCGTTGTGTTCTGCCTAATCCACGTGCGTATTGCTCGAACGACTGGTGCAGTAGTACGAATATCGAAAGCACTGCACCGTGTTTGCATCCTTGGTAAGCATGTTCTGCTAAGGCTTGCAAAAGATAAATATCATTAGCTTCAGGGTGACGGGCTTCATACTCAAGAAACTTGCCTAGCTCATCAATCACAATCAGTAAGCCATTGCCGTTTACGGTAGCAATGGCTTCTTGTAACTCACTAATAACTTCAATGATTTGCGTGGTTGTAATATTTTCTTGAGCAGTCAAATCGTTAATTTTTTTGATTACATCGGGTGACTCATTGTTTCTGCCAAAAAAGAAAGTTTTCGCACCTTCTGCTAATGTAGTCACTAGCCGCTTGCTTAAAGGTTCTGGGCTTCCTGTTAATAGAATTCTGCAATGCTCTTGAGGTTCATCATTATCATCCAGAAATTTCCCAAAAATATCCTCATCGGCTGATTCAATAGTGTCTTGTGCAGCAATGGTTGCAGGTTCATTTCTAGCACCTAACAGATGTGATAGAAATACTGCAAATGAAGACTTGCCTGAACCGTATGGTCCCATGAGTGTCCATGCACGCGGCATATCCCCAATCTCTACTAACGTATCACCAATTCTTGCTAACGTGCCCAATGCACGGGTGGTGGGTATATAAGCTTTCACAACCGCCACCGAATCAGCATCACGTTCAAGGTTGATCGAGCGTGTATAGTTAGTATTTACCTGTATTTGCCCAACTAAGCTCATGCTGCCGCCTCATAAAAATCAGATTGTGTGTAGTAGTCGCGCAAATAAACCATTGGGTCAATCTCAGTATTCCGTAGCTTATAGAGCTGTCTCACCCCAGCAGTTTCAGTGAAACCAAAAAAATTATTTCTTCGCTGTTTTAACTGTTCCAATTTGGACAAAAAAGCGTTTTCGTTCAGGCAAAATATTGCCCCCGGCGCAGCATAGTCATTCTTGCCATACATCAGGTCTTCGATAGCTAAAGCCTCTTGTCCGGTTGCCTTGAACAGGGAGGCAACAGCATAAGCAATGATTTCAACAGGTAAGTGATCCTGTTCGGCAATTTGAACACGGTGAGTTTTGCCATCCGGCAACAGAGAAAGAAGTTTAAGCGTCGTAAACGGTGCATCCAAAAATTCATCCGACATCTGTTTTGTCTTGCTAGGTCGAGCATCCGAATACATCCGCAAAGTGACAACGGCATCGTTCTTCAGGGTATTTTTAGAGTATTTTCCGCTTGTCTGTTGTTTCAAAAAGTCTGCTAAGGCTTCGGTTGCCTCTGCTGTCGTAAACTCAGGCTTGTGGTAACGATTGAACAACCAATAGAAACAGGTCGCCACTTCAGGGTTACTTGCCATCTGCCAATGAAGTAGCCAAATGGTGGCTTCATCTTCCAGATACGGATCATGACCTTGGTTCTCATCAAAAATGAAGTCACCTAACGGCGTAGGTCGATAACCATCTTCACATTTTTCAAGAATCTGTGCAGCTTGCGCCCAATAGCGAATGGCATTCACCATATTCTTGCCAACACCAAGCCTGACCGTCGCATCATCAGCATCAAACACACCAGAATCCTTCACAACCTCTTGATAGGCTTTCGTCAACCAACTATAACGGAGAGGAAATGTTTCATGCCGACCGAACGAGACTTTTTTTGGGTTAAACTTCATGCGGAAACTCGTTTATCTTCTGTTTTTTTGTCAATGGATACCAGTGGTGTGGTAAGTGATAGTGAAAGCTGTCGCCTGCCTTTGAGGAAAGACTCAACATTTTCTAAAAACCAGCTTTTCAAACTAATATCATTCATTATAAGCTGCTCATATAGCTCTTTTTTTGTCTCTGGGTTTATTTCAATGACAATCCTACCGCTCACGCCTCTTGCCATACTATTTTGCTCCATTGGCACTATGTCACATAACACGTTTGGTGTAACATTACATAGATGAGAGTAACATTCAAATTAACTTTTTTTGGCAGAAAATAAACTTTAAAGAGTGAAGCTAATGATTCCAAAAAGATTTCTCAACTACATTTCCGATATGAATACATGGAATGCCGATGGAGGACGTGAACCACAAAAGCCACCGCTATTACTACTAGCATTAGCACGAGAACAAGCCGGAAAACCCCGTCTAATGGCTTTCGATGAAATCGAGGAAAAACTGCAACAAGTCATTGAAGACTTCAGCCCCAACCGTCCACCCCATCCAGAATACCCTTTTGGGCACTTACGCTCAGAAAAAATCTGGGAAATTCCGCAAAGCCACACCGTCCCCACCACAAAATCCGGCAGTGCCAGCAGAAAACACCTCCGCAATCACAAGATACAAGGGGATGTGGACGCTAACACCCAGCCGTTCTGCAATTTAGCGGCTTGAAATCCCCACCGCGATCCACAGTAAACCTTGGCTGATCCGGTATAGACGCAAATTATTGCCGTGGATGGCGCTCTGCAATGTCGTTTGCAGTTCGGCTTTCAAGACGTGGGAAAAGGAACGCCTATAGATCCGCATGAAACTGCTGCTTGATTTGTCACAAATTCGCCGCTTGGCGAACATCACTGAAGACTGGGCTGTAGCTTCGGTAGCGCAAAATGATCATCAGTTTTTTAGCCAGCCGTCTATCAGGCAGTACACCTGAATGATAAAGTCTTCCGCCTTCAGCCTGTTATCTGCCTTACATACCCATTATCGGCTCACTTATCCTGATTCATCTCAGATTCGGTTTACCAGTCGCTATAATGGCGATAAATAAATTAAAAATAGCACACAACAAAATTAGGTCGATTTTCAAAATGATCTGTCATGATAGTGACCACTATCACTTAATGATTCGGAACTTTTCAGTAAAGTCAAGAGCCTTAGCCATGAGTTTCCTTGGAAAACACCCTAAGCCAATGAGGTAACACTATGAACATCCATCAATTACACATTGCTGACAAAAGCAGCGCCAACGCTGGTATGCAA